>JAULUW010000030.1:0-10761 GCA_032111345.1 Bacteroidia bacterium | reverse complement strand
CAACCGCCGCGCCTATCGCGCTCAAAGTGGATCGTGCCGAAGGCGTATTCCTTTATGATGACCAAGGTAGGGAATATATCGATCTGATATCAGGAATTTCTGTAAGTAGTTTAGGACATCAGCACCCTAAAGTGGTGCAAGCAATCAAAGACCAAGTAGATAAACACATGCATGTTATGGTCTACGGAGAAGTGGTTCACGATACGCCCGCTTTATTCAGCCAATTAATATGCTCCCTATTACCCGCCTCTTTAAATAACGTTTATTTTGTGAATAGCGGATCTGAGGCCATTGATGCCGCCATGAAACTGGCCAAAAGAGCCACAGGAAGGTCAACTTTCATCGCGCAGAATTTGGCATACCACGGAAGCGGTCAAGGGCCGCTCTCTTTAATGAACGATCCCTATTTTACCCAACGATACAGACCCTTACTTAACAACATATATTATCTCGAGCAAAATAATCTAAAGGCAATTCAAGAATTACCCAATGAAGGGGCCGCTGCAATTATAATAGAATTAATACAAGCCGAACGCGGCGCGCGAGTAGCACAAATAGAATATATTCAAGCTATTAGAGATTATTGTGACAGAACCCATACCTTGCTAATTTTCGATGAGATCCAAACAGGGGTGTATCGAACCGGCAATTTTACCGCTTTTCAAAGGTTTGGTGTTATTCCAGATGTACTCGTTTTGGGTAAAGCGATTGGCGGGGGCATGCCCTTGGCCTGTATAGTTAGTTCTCAATCCTTGATGCGAAATTTTGCTGATAATCCCATTTTAGGCCATATTACTACTTTCGGTGGACACCCAGTGTGCTGCGCTGCGGGATTGGCTAATTTGAATGAAATTTGCTCCCAAGCAACCTCATTAGAAATTGCCACTAAGGAATTGTATTTTAGGGATTTACTGCGGCATAAGCACATCCTTGAAGTTAGCGGTGAAGGATTGCTATTGGCCTGTCATCTTGATCCTAGAATAGAAATCATTGATTTCAATAAACAACTATTGCAGGAAGGAATCTTTACCGATTGGTTTTTATTCAATCAAAACGCCATTCGAATTGCGCCACCATTAATTATTGAAAGCGAACAAATTAAAATTGTTTGTGAAGCAATTTTACGTGTATTAAATCGATATTCTTTCTAATGTTTTGGGGGATGTATACCGTATCTTTGTCTGTATAATTATGGTGCTTCAAAAGTCAAAAAATACCTTTACCTATATTTTCGGGATTTTTTCGTTCCTAATTTTAAGTGCCTTTTTAGGAACTTCCTGTGAAAATATTTATGAAGAACCTAGCGATAATGTGAATGAAGCCGTAGATTTTTCACTTGCGTTGCACACCCCGATTAGCTTGGTTGAGATCATCGAACATATAAATTCCGAACTCTTAAACAAGGGCTTATTTAAAGTACAAGCAGATTCTTTGAGTTTGCAATTAGGGGCAACAGTGAGCGTTTTGGATTCCATTTTCGTCGATGATGATTCCATTATTTATGAAATAAATTTTCCGGGGAATTTACCCAGTATGCTCGATCGGAAAGTTCGAAAAGGCACCATTCAAGTTGCCATTAATTTCAATTACACAGAAGTGGGAGGTTTGTATAACGTTAAAATATTAGATGCAAATCCCTACCAACTTAACCTACCTGATGGCAGCATCTTTACCATGAAAGGCAATTTCGAAATTGAACGCTTGCTAAATGACCGATACAAAGTAAATCTGGATAAACTGAAAATTGAGGCGGAAACAACCACCGGTTTGAAACTTTTTGAATGTCAAGGAAATCTAAATTACCACAATATTACAGGTCAACAAATACCCGGTTTGGTTGGAGATGTATTAGAATTTGAAGGAGCGGGTAATTGGAAAAATGAGAAGAGCACCTATAATTGGAATGTTACCTTACCCCTGCAATTACGCTATGATTACGGTTGTTCCGATTACGCCAACAAGGGAATTGTCGTTTTAATTAAGGACTTCAATCGGTATAATATTGATTTTGATCCTTTTGGCACTGGAGCGTGTAACCGGATAGTGAATATTACAAAGGGGGGAAGCGCTTTTGAAATCACACTTCCCTAAACAAGTGAAGTTGGAAATTTGATAACAGAGAACTTATTATCAGATTTCAACATCCAAATATGTTGAAAACCATTGCAAAGCCATAGATAACGACTGTCTATTTTGCTGAGATATTGTCCTGCTTGTGTCAGTGTTATGTCCGTAATTGCTACTTCTGGCGCTTTACATTCCACCAATACTTGTGGGGTGCCATCCGTGTTAAAAGATACGATATCAAAGCGTTTGGGTTTTCCGTTTACTTTTATTTGTCGCTCAACGGCTATCAGATTGGGCGATACTTCTAAATACTCAATTAAAAATTCGATACAATGTTGACGTACCCATTCCTCTGGATTTAAGGGGATAAATTTTTTTCTTACTCTATCGAAAATAAGTTTTTTTTGCTCATCCAATCGGGAGTCAAAATCAAACGGTGGGAAATTCAAAGGTATCAACACGACGAAAATAAGCAAATTCCATGGCGAAAAAAGCAAGTGCAACTGAACTTTTTCTTAATTATGAAAAGGAAATACGTGCCAAAATTTTTGCGCCTATCTATGTATTATTCGGTGAGGAAACCTATTTTATTGATCGGGTCACGCAACTGCTCGAGCAAAATGTGGTACCCGAAGAGTCAAAAAGTTTTAATCAGCACGTGCATTACGGCAAAGAGTTGAGTTCCAACGAACTCATTTCTATGGCTAAAAGATATCCCATGATGAGCGATAATCAGCTCATTGTCGTAAAAGATGCCCAAGATTTGAAGGATATGGAAAATTTGACTTCTTATTTTGAGAAACCTCTGGCATCGACCATATTGGTTTTAGCAATGCGCAAGGGCAAATTAGACATGCGCAGCAAACTGGCAAAGGCGGCTTCTAAACATAAAATCACAGAATTTAGCCCCTTACGAGATTATCAAATGCGGGATTGGTTGCCGGTTTTTGCCGAATCCAAAGGCAGAACAATCGACATCGATGCCATCAATCGTTTGGTCGATCTAATTGGAGCCGATTTATCCAAAATTCATAACGAATTGGAGAAAATATTCGCTACCGTCGATGATCCTTATATCCGTGTCAAACATGTAGATGAACACGTTGGATTTAATCGAGAGTATAATATCTTCGAATTACAAACAGCATTAGGTGCCCGTAATTTTAACAGAGCTATACAAATTGCCCATCAAATGGGTAACACCATGGAGCGCGGCGAAATGATACCTAATTTAGCCGTGCTGCACAAGTATTTCAGTAATATCATGGTGCTGCATGGCACTACAAGCGGCGATAAATTTGAAATTGCTAAGGCGATTGGGGTAAATCCGTATTTTGTGGATGAATACATGAAAGCCAAAACGAAGTTTAGTTTACTGGATATCGAGAATGTGATGAATCAATTGAAATACTTGGATTTACGACTAAAAGGAATCAACAGAGGAAGCGCAAGTGACGGTGATTTACTCGTGGAAACGGTCGTGAACATCCTTAAATCCTAAATTCTGACGTAAAATTCACTCGGATTCTGACAGTTTAATTTTATTTTTCACCACATATTGAGTTAATTCGCAAAAGACAATTTATAAATATGAAAAAAGTATACACATTAACGGCCATTTTAATGGCAAGCGGTTTTGCTTTCGCTCAGTCTGCCAAACAGGCGAGTAAATGGCAAAACGCCGTCTATGGTGGGGCTGAAAAGATTCAAATTTCTAGTACCTTGCCCACCGACAAACAAGAATTTACCGGAAATGGTAGCAAAAAGAAACCAAGTGGTGTAAGCAACCGCGCCGCTGATCATAGTGCGTTTATTAAATTAGGGGAAACCTATTACGATTTACAATCCAACGCGGCAATGCCTCACCGTTTGGTGAAACATGCCGATGGCAATATCAGTGCTACTTGGACAACCGCATCATCGGATGCCGCAGGTTTCCCAGGTCGTGGAGCCGGCTATAACATGTTTAATGCCACAACCCAACAATGGGGAACTGCAAGCTCTGAAAAAGTAGAAGCTACACAACGCAGCGGTTGGTCAAACGTGGGTGTATTAAGCGATGGCAATGTGTTTATCATCGGTCACGATGCTACAAGTGGTGGATTTTACTTGACAAAATCTACGACTCCTGGTGCCAGACCTTCTGAAACAGTAAATATTCTTACTCAAGCTCCCTACAAACCTATTTGGGCTCGTACAGACAACTCAGGAGATACCATTCATTTGATTTGCGCTTATACAGACTCAGCAGCTCCTGGTGAATCCCGTCCTCCTTTGATCAATGGTGTACGCGGACCTTTGGTATATAGCCGCAGTTTTGACGCAGGTTTAACTTGGAACAAACAGCATACCGTTTTGCCAGGTTACGATTCTACCTTGTTCAATGCAGGTTCTGCTGATAACTACGCCATCGATGTTAAAGGTGAGAGCGTTGCAATTGCAACTTCCGCGGCACTTTCAGGTGTTATCGTTTGGAAAAGTTCCGATGCCGGTGAAACTTGGAAACGTTACTTAGCAGACAGTTTTCCTTATGCGCCATTTACAGGTAAGAAATTCATGATTGATACTCCTTTTACCTCTGATGGAACGGTTGATGTATTGATCGATAACGACGGTAAAGTGCATGCTTTCTGGGGATTGACCCGTGTATTGGATGAAGATACCACCGATGAATCTTACAGCTTCTTCCCTGGTTACCAAGGTTTGGTTTACTGGAATGAGAACATGGCTTCAGGCGATAACATGCTAATAGCTGCCGGTAACTCATTCGATCGCGATGGAGATGGTGCAAACGCAATCACCCAAGCAAATACGCAGGCCCTCCAAGACGGAAATGTTCCAGCAGGTTTGGCAACTGTGGCTCGATTGGGGAATACGTCTGTTTTGCGTCAGCCAAGTGCAGCAATGGACGCCAATAACCGCATTTTTGTTACTTTTTCTATTCCTATTGAAGGAGACGAATCTTTCTTGAGTGCAAACTTCCGCGATATCGGTATCGTTTACTCAAACGACGGTGGTTCTACGTGGGGAAATACCCAAAACATTACCCAATTCTATCAAAAAGAAGACGATTTTGCCTGTGTAGCGCGTGAAGTAGATGATTTTGTACACGTAATGTGGCAGCAAGACGAAACTCCAGGTACCAACTTGCAAAACAACTCTACTTTAATGGCCAACCATGAAGTAGTGCTAAATACGATTTATTACAGCGCCATTCCAGTAGCGGCTATCATTACCGAAGAAATCGGACACATGTACGGCATCAACAATGAAAAAATTGGTACCGGTAATGTATTCGTTGTGGGTCAAAACTATCCAAACCCTTTCGGTGAAAAATCCAATGTAGCAATTTATTTATCTGAGCCTGGTGACGTAACCTTAGAGGTTCGCAATACTATGGGTTCTTTGGTACAATCCACTGTAAATTCAGGTTTATTGCGCGGCAACCATTTATTGGATATCGATGGCAGTAACTTGAGTAATGGAATCTATACCTACACCGTTATTGCCGGTGGTCGTAGCGAAACCAAAACCATGATGATTGCCCATTAATAGGCTTTTCAAACATATTTAATTAAAAAGGTCGGTTTCACACCGGCCTTTTTTATTTTTGCAAGATGAAATCCAATTATTGGTACCACGCATTCTCCGGAATCGTGTTCATTAGCATAGGGGTTTATTTTTTAAATTTCCCCCCTGAATCTATTTCTCAGTCTGCCTCTGGTGGTGTTCAAAAAGTATTGCCATGGGTTATTATACTTTGGGGATTTTTCAAAGGGTTCAATGCGTACCTGATCTACAAGAAAAAGCAAAATTCCCAATAATAAACTATTTCAAACCATCCTTCGTTAATACGATAATGCATTTAAGAATACAATCAATTAGGAGAAAATTGCTTTTAAAGGGGATACTTTCCTTGGCAATACTGTTCCAAATGTCGTGCAGTGAAATTTCCTTTCAGGGGGAAGCCAATGATGTGCCTACTGCGGGCCAGATAGAAATTGGCTTTGAACCAGGAGACAGCTTTTTAGTCAGTCAATGGCTTTATATATTTCATTCTCAATATCCCAAAGCATCCATTACCCCTGTTTTTGCAGAAAAGGAAGTCCTTATAAATTTGTTGTTGAAGGATTCTCTTCAAGGTATTTTTATGCACGATACCTTTTCCGAATCTGAACAAAATTGGCTTTCCGACAAGAAAAATGCGACCGTTAATGAAATTCATATCGGTTATACGGCTCCAGTTTGTATTGTATCTAAAGAATCCAAAATTCGGCGTGTTTCGTTTAAGGATCCCTATTTTTGGCTGAATTCTGATATTGAGAAATTGGTATTGAGAGGAAAATTATGTTCGGAGGATCAAGCATTCGCAAAATTTGTGAAACGCATAACAAAAGACTCACTGCAATACAAGAATCACCCTTATATCAAACTCAGGCGTGAAGCACTTCCTACCGATAAAGAAATTGTAGAATATGTGGCAAAAAATCCCAATGTTATGGGCTTGATTTCCTTAAATTCTATTGCCGACAAACGCGATTCCTTATCAGTGGCTCTGCAACGGATGGTGCGGATTCTTCCTGTAGAAAATGAAAATGGGGACGCATTTTTACCTTTTCAGTCCCAAATTAGTGCCAAGCAATATCCGGTTATTCAACGTTTGATGAGTTATGAAACCCAAGGATATTCAGGATTGGTAAAGGGCTTTGTGATTTACGCGAATAGCCAATCCGGACAGGCCTTGCTTCAAAAATCTGGACTCGTTCCGGCAAATTATCAGGGACGGAAAATCCAAATAGACCTGAAATAATGTCATAACTAAGTCATGAACGCATTTTTTCCTTTACTTTTGGGTTTTTTAAGGAATAAAGGAAAGAATATCACAATTTATCGAAGGAATTATACAGGTTTTAACAATGGTTTAACATTAAATTAGTTTTTTTGCAATCAAAATGAAAAAATACATATTAAGTTCATTAATTCTTTGGGGAGCATTTTTGCCTTACTTGGGCGCTCAATCCTTAAAAAAGGCACAGGTGTATGCCCGTAACGAACAGTACGAAGATGCTGAAAGTGAATTCAAAGCCCTAATAGCTAAAAAACCTAAGGAAGGTCCGAATTATTATTACGCTGCAGTTAATTTGATGGCGAAGGGCGATTCTGTTGCCGCCGTGAATATTTTGGAACAAGGGGGAATAAACGCCCCGAAATGCCGAATGGTATTAGTTGGAAAAGGCTTTATGTCTTTGCGTCAAGGCAACCAGCAAATGGCAGATAACTACTTTCAACAAGCGCAAGACGTAAAAAAGAAGCGTCGTGGCGAAATCAATAAAGAAATTGCCAATTCTTACTTGAATCAACCTTATGCCAGCGAATTACAGACGATCGAGTATGCAAAAAAAGCAAAGGATTATCTTGCAATGGCAACAGATGATTTTGAAAGTAAATTATTATTGGGTGATGCCTTAATGTTAATCGACAAAACGGATTTGTCTTTGTCGGTGCAACAGTTCATTGTATCGGGTTACCAAGAACCTGAAGATCCTCGTCCCTTGTTGCGCGAAGCTACTGTATATCGCAGAGCCCGAAATTATGAACTGGCTAAATTGCGAATCGAACAAGCATTGGCTAAAGATTTAAACTATGCACCGGCATACCGCCAATTGGCTGAGGTGTTTAATCTTTTAGAAAAAAGGGATAGTTCTATCTACTACTTTGAAGAGTATTTGAAGCGAAACAATAACTTAAGTGCACGTGCGCGCTATGTAGAGGCTCTGTACTTGAATAGCGATTTCGATCGCGCCATTGAAGAAGGTAAATCACTTGTAGCTCAAAATAAGGTTTCCAATATCTATGGAGTTATTGCATATGCCTACGTGGGAAAAAAGAATGCGAGCAAAGAAGATATAAAAGACGGTTTGAAATATTTTGATTTGTATGAAAAAGAGCACGTGGCAAAGCAAAATAGAGGATTGATGAACCGTGAAACATATTTCAAAGCGAATTTGCTTTTCAAAGATGCACAATACGATGCTGCTTGGAAATTATTTGAAAAATCCCTTTCTGATACGTTACGTGCAAACATCAACATGTACGATGCGGTAAAGGATATGTATTACGAATTAGGAAAAGAGATCCAAAAAGAATTGGCGGCCTTACCTAAAAACGATTCTACAGTTGAAGGTCAAACGTTAAAAATCAATATCGATAAACGCAAAAACGATGCTTATAATTATGCGTACAAAGCGTTGGAATTGAAGCGTGCAAAAAACATGGATTCTCTGAATCTGGTTGATTTGTTTTATGAAGGCCGTTGCTTGAATTTTATGGATCGTAATGAAGATGCATTAACCGTATATCAAGAAATCATTGGTCAAGATTCTAATTATATTTCGGGTTATTACCTTATTGCTACAACTTCAGCATTATTAGATCCTACCGATACAAGCGGTCGAGTTACCCAAGCCTATGAGAATTGGTTAGCGCGTTTAAGCGATGAACAGCAAGAGAAATACAAGAAAGATATCGAAAATGCATATCGCAACATGGCTTTCTTTGCTCAAAAGAATAAAAACTTTGAAAAAACCAGCTATTACTACGGTAAGGTTCTTGAAGTAAATCCAGATGATGCGGTGATTGCGGATGTAAAAGCCCGTATCGATGATTATTTGGAAAAAGTACGTGCACGTGAAGCGCGAATGAATAATAAAAAGTAAAAGTTCCCACTTTTATATGGTTAAGAAAAGCTCTGCATTGCAGGGCTTTTCTTATTTTTGAAGTATGCGCAACATCATACTTTTGTTGGTTTTCATTTCTGTGAAGATCCTTACTGCCCAAAATACTACCTTAAACCGGATCGTTTGGTTGAAAAATCCAGAAACGTCCATTCAATCGTTTTTGCGTGATTTTGAGTCTGCTCATGAAATTTACGCGCCCATGGGACTTTGGGAAGTAAAATCGGATATTGCCGGTGCTGATGTTTCCTTCAATTCAGACCGTTATTGGGAGAATTTGTCAGTGGTTCGCACTACGCATCTAAATCGGCAACTAACCAAACGCATTTCCCCCAATGACGCGTTTTATGGGAATCAACCTTATTTGGGACATATTGGATTGGAATATATCTGGAACTATCAAAAGAATGGGGTGAATTTCTATGGGGATTCTGTGGTCATTGCCTATATCGATGATGGAGCGGACACGAGTCATCCTGATTTAAAAGGCAACCTATATAAGAATAAGAATGAAATTCCTTGGAATGGCATAGATGACGACGGAAATGGTTATGTTGACGATTATCAAGGTTGGAATTCGGGAGAGCAATCGCCTTTGGTTTTCAGTTCCGTTTCTGTTTTAGACGGACATGGTACCAATGTCGCGGGGGTATTAGGCGCTAAGGGAAATAACAATATAGGTATAACGGGGGTAAATTGGGGCATCAAAATATTGCCCATAAATACCTATCCCGATAACTTGTTAAATATAGAGTCTGCCGTATTAAGAGGAATGATATATGTTTTCAAGCAGAAGCAGTTGTTTCTTAAATCCCAAAAAACAAAAGGAATCAATGTGGTTGCCTTGAATATGTCATTAGGAATGGATAATGCCTTTCCTTCCGATGCGGAATATTGGTGTACGCTTTTTGATTCTTTGGGATCTGTTGGGGTATGGTCGTATAATGCAACGACGAATAGGAATGTTGATGTGGGGGTGAATGGAGATATACCTACTTTATGCAAGAGTCCATTTTTGATATCGGTAAACGCATCAAATATAGAAGATGTGCATTATTCAAGTGGTTTTTCTGATAGTTTCGTTGAATTGGCCGCTCCGGGAGTAAATATATATGTAACGACGCCGGTGAGTTTCAATTCCAGCAAACCCTATACCTCTGAAACAGGTACTTCATTTGCATCGCCGATGGTGGCAGGAATTTCAGCCCTTATTGAAACTATGGCCTGTAAGGCATATTTAGATTTAAAAATTGCAGATCCCGATAGTGCAATGGGTTTATGGCGTGAGTGGTTCAAAGCATCGGTGGCAAAGAATAATAATTTGAAAGCCAAAACGGCCTGGGGGGGAAGGGTAGATGCAGAGGGGTTATGGAATGAAATGGTTAGTTGGTGCAATAATTTTGATACATCCTATTTAGGGTCTGAGAAGTTCATTGCGAAGGAGCATTTTAATATATTTCCCAATCCGAGTGGAGCAAAATGTACTATATGGAGTTCCAAGGCAGGTATTTTAGAAGTTTTTGATGCCACTGGGAGACAAGTAGCAGCGATAATTGTGGAATCTGGGCACAATTTTTGGGAATTTGAGGGTGCTGATGGCCTGTATTTAGGGGTATTAAAGGATGTAGACGGAGGGATTCATAAAAAAGTCCATTATTTTTCAAGAGGCTAACTATGTGTTTATCAGACACAAAGTGAATGTACCCTTGATTTTGTTGGATTTTTTCTTGGGATAATGTTGCGATAACAAAAACTTTATCTACTTTTGCAGTCCCGTTCTGATACAGAGAAAAGCAAGCAAAAAGCAACCGAGAGGTTAATTGAAGCGCTCTAAAAAAAATATTTTCAAAATAGGTTGTAAAGTTAAAATAAACACTTACCTTTGCACTCCCGTTCTGAGACAGAGAAAAAGGAAATCGAATTGCGGCTTAGGCCAATAGGAGATTGAGAAAGCCTCTAA
>JAULUW010000029.1:0-5410 GCA_032111345.1 Bacteroidia bacterium | reverse complement strand
ACCGTTCTATAATTAGCGCTTCTGTTTCTGCATCAACAGCACTCAGACAATCATCAAATATATAGATATCTGCATCTCTCAACAATGCTCTGGCCATAGACATTCGTTGTTTCTGACCACCTGAAAGCGAAACGCCCCTCTCTCCAATAATCGTATCTAAACCAGCAGGAAACAAAGACAAATCATTTTCTAAAGCAGCAAAGTGTATCACTTTGTTTAGTTCATCGTCGGTGGCAGGAAATTCACTTCCAAATAAAATATTTTCTTTTAACGTATCACTAAATAAAAAGGTATCTTGTTGTACATATGCAATCTTCGACCTGAAGGCGGAAAGTGCATACTCCGACATGTTTTTATCGTCGATTTGATATCTGCCATTCTGTAATTCCAACTGGCGCACCAACAATTGCAACATCGTGGTTTTGCCACTTCCCGTTTTACCCACAATTCCTATAAAACTCCCTTTATGAATTTCAATTTCTACTTCTTTCAATGCGGGATAATCTTTATCTAAGTATTGATAGGTGTCGAGTTTCAATATAAGTTTTTGGAAGTTCGGAAACGGCGACAATCCATTATCATTCTGTTCTTCCTGTTGCAGGAATTCATTAATGCGTTTTTGACTGGCACTGGCTTTTTGTACCAAAGCGGTAGTCCAGCCCAAACTCGCTACCGGCCAAATTAACATATTCAAATAAATGATAAATTCCGCGACATTACCGGGGGTAAACCTACCCGCTTTTACTTCCCACCCACCAATATATAAAACCAAAATAGTGCTTAAACCCATGAGTAAAGTCATCAACGGGAAGAAGATTGCATTTATCTTGGCCAAGGAAAGGTTTTTAGCTTGAAATACCTGACCTGATTCATAAAAGTCCTTGTTAAAATTGGCTTCTGCTCCAAACGATTTAATAATTCGGATTCCCGCAAAAGTTTCTTGAGCTTTGGTGGTTATCTCTGATAGTTGTTCTTGAATTTTCTTATTACCCAGATTAATCCGCTTACTTACAATATAAATGGAATAGGATAAAAAAGGCAAAGGAATAAGAACCCAAAGTGTCAGATTGGAATTAATCATTAGCATTTGGGCAACAATCATCACGAAGGAAAATAGCACATTTGCAAAATACATGATCGATGGACCAATATACATACGCACATTAGAAACATCCTCGGATATGCGCGACATCAGGTCACCTGTATAGTGATTGCGATAAAACTGTTCGCTTAACTTCTCATATTTTTGAAAGATTTCATTCTTTTGATCGTATTCTATATTTCTGGATGTAACGATAAGTGTTTGTCGCATCAAAAACAAAAACAAACCTTTTAACAGGGCTACTACTAAAATGGCTACCCCAAATCCCAAAACAGTTTTTAAGGCCGCTTTATAAAGGAGGGCATTATTGGTTACCGAGAGATTTTGGGAAATCCATAATGCATCATCGATACCCATACGAACGAATACGGGTATATAAATGGCAAATAGATTGCTTAAAATTACGCAGGCTATTCCTAAAAGGATAAGCCATTTATATCGTAGGAGATATTTATTGAGCGATGCGAGTTCTGACACGTTATTTGTAGAAGTACAAAGGTAGATTGAAATAATTTTGGAAGTAGGAAAACTTTTTTAAAACTGGCTTGTTTATTCTGCGGGGTAGATTTAAGTTTTCATAGCTGGCAGGGTCCTGGGTTAACGCCCGGGATTTTGCTTTTTAAGCCTGTTTGTATAAGTTTTTCAAATATTTCGAAATGGGTTTCCACATGTTATCCATATTTTGTATATTTGCAGTCCAATAGAGTAGCACATGCATTTAACCGCAGAACAAAAGAAAGAGATTTTTGCCAAATTTGGTGGCGACGAGCGCAATACTGGCAGCACCGAGGCACAAATTGCCATGTTTACTGAGCGTATTAACTACATCAGCCAACACCTTAAGCAAGCGCGTAAAGACAAAAGCGCAGAATTGTCATTGATTAAACTAGTAGGAAAGCGCAGAAGCTTATTGAACTACCTAGCGAAACAAGACATTTTCAAATATCGTGAATTAATTAAGGCTTTAGGTTTACGTAAGTAATCCCTAAACCCTCTTATGAATAGAAAAGCCCCGTTCGCAAACGCGAAGCGGGGCTTTTTGTTTAAAAAAAATTTAACCTATGAATATCACTAAAACCCAATTTGATACCGGTAATGGCCGTATCATCAATCTCGAAACTGGGCGTATGGCCCGTCAAGCTCACGGAAGTGTTGTAGTAAGCGTGGGCAAAACCATGTTGCTTGCAACAGTAGTGAGCAGCTATGATGCAAAAGAAGGTGTTGACTTTCTTCCTTTGAGCGTAGATTACCAAGAAAAGTTTGCTGCTGTAGGCCGCATCCCTGGAAGCTTTTTACGTCGCGAAGCGCGTTTATCAGATTACGAAATCCTTATTTGTCGTTTGGTAGACCGTTGTTTGCGTCCTTTGTTTCCAGAGGACTATCATGCAGATACCCAAGTAATGATTACGTTATTATCTTCGGATGAAAACGAAATCCCTGATACCTATGTAGGATTAGCCGCTTCAATGGCATTAATGTTGAGCGACATTCCATTTAACGGACCTATTTCTGAGGTACGTGTAGGTCGTATCGATGGAAAATTTATCATCAACCCAAGCCGCGAAGAATTGGCAAAATCTGACATTGACCTTTTATTAGGAGGTACTGCTAAAGATTTGAACATGGTTGAAGGTGAAATGAACGAATTATCAGAAGATGAGTTCTTAGAAGCCTTGAAATTTGGACATGCGGCAATTCAATTGCAGTGCGCCGAGCAATGGAATATGTTGGAGCAAATGGGTGGCAAAAAACCCGTCCGCGAATACAACCATGAAGATAATGACGAAGAATTACGCGCACGTGTCATTGCAGAAACTTCAGCGGCTATCCGCGAAGTTGCAGAAAGTGGAAAATCTAAAAAAGACCGTTCTGAAGCATTCCGTGCGGTATTAGATGCCTACTTAACCCAATTTGAAGGGCATGAAGATCAAGCCCGTATGGTTCGTTTGACAAAGAAATATTTCCACGAAGCAGAATACAACCAAATGCGCGCTATGATTTTAGAATCTGGCAAGCGTTTAGACGGTCGTAAAACCAATGAAGTGCGTCAAATCTTTACCGAAATTGACGTATTGCCAGCAGCTCACGGTTCTTCTTTATTCACACGTGGAGAAACCCAATCTTTAACCACCGTTACACTTGGCGGAAAAACCGACGAGCAATTGTTAGATTCCCCTACATTACATGGAACAAGCCGTTTGATGTTGCATTATAATTTCCCTGGATTTTCAACGGGTGAGGTTAGACCTAACAGAGGACCAGGTCGTCGTGAAATCGGTCACGGTAACTTGGCGCTACGCGGTTTGAAAACCATGCTGCCTAAAGACGTACCTTATGTAATTAGAATCGTTAGTGACATTCTAGAATCTAACGGATCATCAAGTATGGCAACGGTATGTGCGGGATCCATGGCCTTAATGGATGCTGGTATTCAACTACAGAAACCTGTAAGTGGTATTGCAATGGGCTTGATTACCAACGAAACTGGCAAATTCCAAATCTTGAGTGATATCCTTGGTGATGAAGACCACTTAGGCGATATGGACTTCAAGGTAATCGGTACGCAAGACGGTATTACCGCCTGTCAAATGGATATTAAAATTGACGGCTTGAACTGGGATATGGTGGGTCAAGCCTTGAAGCAAGCGCGTGAAGGGCGTATGCATATTTTAGGAGAAATGGCGAAGAGTATCAGTCAAGCTCAAAGCAATTTGAAACCTCATACTCCGCGAATTGAAGTAATTGAAATCGAAAAAGAATTTATTGGTGCGGTTATCGGACCTGGAGGTAAAATCATTCAAGACATTCAATTACGCACAGGCACTACCATTTCTATCGAAGAGCGTGATGGTAAAGGTTTCGTAGAAATCTTATCAGAGAATGCAGACAACATGCAGGCAGCTATCGATATCGTAAAAGGTATTGTTGCCATTCCCGAAGTTGGGGCTACGTACACAGGAAAAGTAAAAACCATTACGGACTTTGGTGCATTCGTTGAATTCATGCCCAACAAAGATGGTTTACTTCATATCAGTGAAATTTCTTGGGAAAAAACGCCTACAATGGAAGGCTTATTTGAAGAGGGCCAAGTTTTGGAAGTTAAATTGGTTGAAGTTGACAAAAAAACTGGCAAATACCGCTTGAGTCAAAGAGCACTAACTCCAAAGCCAGAAGGTTATGTAGAACGCGAACGTGAGCCACGTCCGAGCAACGGAGGTAGAAATGGCGAGCGCCGTGACGACCGCCGTGGTGGAGGTGGAAATCGCCGTCGCGACTAATTAAAAAACCACAATTCATAAAAAGGGCCCAATCGAAAGATATGGGCCTTTTTATTAATGTACGAGATTGTCATTCATTAGAATTAATAGGTTCCTTATAGTTTTTTAAATCCGAGAACTGCTCTATGCCCAATTCACTCATGGTTTTGCGGAGTTTAGATTGTACATTTCGTACATACGCGTAACTTAGGTTAAGCGTGGTTGCAATTTCTTTAGGTTTATAATTTTCAACGGATAAAACGAGTACCCGACGCTGCGTTTCGCTAAAGTCTGAAAACTGCGCAATATTCATATACTCTGGGACTTGATCGAATGTGTGCTGCGCCGGTTCGCTATTTACGGCAACATCAATCATGCTCATGCGCTCCAATTCCTTTTGAACGACATAGATTTCCGGCTCTTTTGAATATGGACCTGATTTGATGGTATTCGCTAATTCTTTGCTTTTTTTAATAATGATATTCGATAAAGATGTAATCCTAGAGTTCAACCGGCTTTCACTACTTAAGTGTTCTGCCTCCTTTGTTTTGAGCCTCAATTGCAATTCGGCATATTGAATTCGTTGGGTGCGATTTGTGTAGATTAAATAACCTAACATTAAAAGTATGAACGTCGTTATGACAAATAGGCCAATAATTACTTTGGATTGCCCTTCCTTTTCTTTGGAAAACTCTAATTCTCGATTACTAATTTTAAGTCGCTCCTCTAACTCAACCAAAGCAATGCTATTTTTAGTGTCTGCGAGCTTGATGGAGTCATTTATACCATTATAAACCTCCCAGGTGTTCAAGGCTTTCTGTGTTGCCCCAAGAGACGCCATAATATTCCCAGATTCTAATAGATAATTGCCTTTGAGCTTAAAATAAACGTATTGTGCATACAAGGGAAAGCGTTCAACCGAACTCAATGTATCCAATCCGAAAACTTCAAAATAGCGCGGGTCCTGTTCAACCAACTTCACCAATCCACCTCCAAACTTGGTGAGAATGATTGTTTGATGCCGTTTTATCTCCGTTAAAAAACACAGCAG
>JAULUW010000028.1:0-12042 GCA_032111345.1 Bacteroidia bacterium | reverse complement strand
TCGGGATCTTCCGGATTCATAGAAATGCTCGGTTCATTTCCTTCTACCGGAGGATCTGATATATAGGTTACGCGGATTTGTGCCCAAATAAAAAGGGGACAAAACAGCCATGCAAGCATTAGCGGTTTCATCCCCCGAAATTACGGAATTTCCGGAATTATCAATCTTCTTTAGCGGCCAACCAACGCTCTGCATCCAAGGCAGCCATGCAACCACTACCCGCTGCAGTTACTGCTTGACGGTAAATTTTGTCTTGGGCATCGCCCGCGCAAAATACCCCTTCAACATTGGTACGACTACTTCCTTTTTCGGTAATGATATACCCCGATTCATCCATATTCAAATAAGGCTTGAATATTTCTGTATTGGGGGTATGACCGATGGCCACAAAAAATCCTTTAATGGGAATTTCACGTGTTTCATTGCTTACGTTGTTGCGAACACGAACCGCTTCCACAGTTTTATCTCCCAAGATCTCATCGGTTTCTGTATTAAATAACACTTCGATGTTGGGCGTATTTAATACCCGATGCTGCATGGCTTTGGAAGCACGGAATTCTTCCTTGCGAACCAACATATATACCTTGCTGCAAATTTTGGATAAATAACTCGCTTCTTCGCAAGCAGTATCTCCAGCTCCAACAATAGCTACGTCGCTCCCGCGATAGAAAAATCCATCACAAACAGCACATGCACTTACTCCACTGCCATTCAAACGCGCCTCGGAAGGAATTCCCAACCATTTTGCAGATGCTCCTGTTGAAATAATAACAGACTTGGCGATGATTTGCTTGGTTCCGTCCACAGTAACTTTTTGAGGACCTCCTGGCGTAAATTCCACAGATGTAACCATCCCGAAACGTACATCAGTGCCTAAACGTACCGCTTGCTTCTTAAAGTTTTCCATCATTTCTGGACCCATTATGCCATCCGGATAACCTGGATAGTTTTCAACGTCTGTGGTTATAGTGAGTTGTCCGCCTGGCTGTAGGCCTTCGTATAAAACCGGCTTCATGTCCGCCCTAGCGGCATAAATTGCAGCGGTATACCCCGCAGGGCCACTACCGATAATCAAACATTCTATGTGTTCTATGGATTCTGACATAATTATTTCTTTTTACAAAACTAAGCTACACGAAAAATTCTCGAAGTGATTTTAAGCACTAAGAAAGCGTTAACAATTCTCTATACTTGGGTAATGTCCAATCCGCATCGTCGCATAGACGTTCTATTTCGTCTGAAACCACGCGTAATTCATCGAACAACGGCTTCAATATATTGTTAAAAGCAAGTGCACGATCGCTGGCGTGTTCTTTTGCCAAGGCTTTATCGTTCTCTTCAATAAGATTGATATTCAATTGTTGTGCTCTGTTAATCAATTGACTTAAGGTGCGCAACAAATCCATTTGGGCCGTCATTAAATTGGGTTCCAAACCTAAGGATTTCATATCCGCCAGACCTTTGGCGATACGTCCTTGGTATTTAATTGCAGAAGGAATTACGAATGTTTGGATCATTTCAGACAAGACCTTCGCTTCCAATTCCAAACTCAACACATACGTTTCGTAACGAATTTCCGTGCGGGCTTCCAATTCTTTGTGAGAGAAAATGCCGTTTTCCGTAAACAACTTCACACTTTGAGGAGCCAAATATGCTTGTAAAGCCTCCGCGGTATTTTTCACATTGCTCAAGCCGCGTTTGGTTGCTTCTGTAACCCAATCATCGCTATATCCATTTCCTCCAAAAATGATATTCTTACTCGACACCAAAATATCGCGCAATACAAATTCAAGCGCATCTTCGGTTGAAAGTCCACCCGCAATTTTGGCATCAACGTCCCTTTTGAATTCAGTAAGTTGGTTGGCCACAATCGTATTGAGAACGACCATCGCGGAACTGCAATTATCGCTGCTACCTACGGCACGGAATTCGAATTTATTTCCCGTAAAGGCAAAAGGCGAAGTGCGGTTTCTATCTGTGTTATCGAGTAATATTTCAGGAATATTCGGAATATTAATGCTGTATTGTTTTCCATGATCGTTCCCTTCAATACGGTGTTCAAAATCATCCAACACTTTAGAAAGTGTATCTCCAATAAACACGCTCATGATTGCCGGAGGCGCTTCATTCGCTCCCAAACGGTGGTCATTGGCAGCAGTTGCAATGCTCGCCCGTAATAAATCCGCATTGTCATAAACGGCTTTGATTACGTTGATAAAGAAGGTAAGGAATTGTAAATTTTCTTGAGGGCTGTTACCTGGGGAAAGCAAATTAACGCCCGTGCTTGTTACCAAGCTCCAGTTATTGTGTTTTCCACTGCCGTTAATGCCTTTATAGGGTTTTTCATGTAACAAAACGCGCAAGCCATGATCCGCCGCAACTGCACCCATTACATCCATCAATAAAGTATTGTGATCGACTGCCAAATTCAAAGATTCGAATTGCGGGGCACATTCAAACTGCCCTGGAGCCACTTCATTATGTCGGGTACGCAAAGGGATTCCTAGGCGGTGCGCTTGTTGTTCAAAATCATTCATAAAAGCCTGCACCTTGGTTGGAATAGATCCAAAATAATGGTCTTCCATTTGCTGGCCTTTTGCGGGTGCATGTCCTATCAATGTGCGACCGGCATACATCAAATCCGGACGTGCTTGGTATAAATCTTCACGAACCAAAAAATATTCTTGTTCTACTCCCAATGAAACAGAACAATCGGTAATTGTAGTATCGAAATACTGACATACTTCGGTAGCGGCTTTACGCACGAAGGCCAAGGTTTTCAACAAAGGCGCCTTATAATCTAAAGCCTCACCGGTATAAGACACAAAAATCGTTGGAATACACAAGGTTCTAACACCGCCTTTTTCAAGAATAAACGCGGGCGAACTTGGATCCCAAGCGGTATACCCACGGGCTTCGAAGGTATTGCGGATTCCTCCACTCGGAAATGAACTCGCATCCGGCTCTTGTTGTGCCAATGCCTTACCACTAAATACCTCTATTCCCGTATCTACGCCCGTTGGCTCGAAAAAACTATCGTGCTTTTCGGCGGTAGTTCCACGCAAAGGTTGAAACCAATGGGTGTAATGCGTGGCTCCCATATCCAAAGCCCAACGCTTCATTCCTCCTGCAATTTCGTCTGCCGCATTTCGATTTACCGTGTGACCATCAAAAACGGCTTTGTGAATCTCCGCAATTGCGTGTTGAGATAAATACCCTTGCTGCGCTTTGGGACCAAAAACCAATTCGCCGTAATAGGCGGAAATACCTTGTGGATGTTCTAAATGTGATTGGGTGTCTTCAGAATGACTCATGGTGTGAAAATTACTTTAAGATTATGTGGGTTTATTGTGTTGCGGCAAAGGTACAACGCTTCTAAAGAATATGCAGAAATATCCCTATTTAAATATGCATATTTCATTCACATATATGCAATGCACTCTTAGACCTTTAAAATCCGCTTCCCACAAATCATCCACATTGTAAAATATACAATAAGTCCTCCGTTTTGGGCTTCCCAAAAGTCAATTTTTTCTCATAAAGAAGAAACATCGTAACTTCGTTTTAAATTATCTGAATATGACACATCCACTCAGAAGTCTTTTTCTTTTGTTTTTCGGGGGAATTTTAACGCCCATTTTTGCCCAAAATATCGCACTTTCCGACGTTCACGCCGGCACTTTGCGCACCCAAGCAGGCACCATTTATCCCTTCACGCCTGATGGAAATGACTTGCTACGGACGGGATTTTATACCGACAGTTTTTCCGTTCCCAATAAAAAACACTGGTTCATTGCTCTGGTAAATCCTAAAAGAAATTTTCAAACAGAAGATACCCTTTTTAACACCGCTTGGTACGCCGATAGCATTGCGTATGGCAATTATTCCCTTTCTCAAAACAGGGAATTTCTTTTGATCCAAACCGATATGCAAGCCATTTACAGACACAGTTACTCGGTGAACGCGCAATGGGTAAATTTGAAGAAAAAAACCAGCGGCATTATCCCCGGTCGTTTACGCTATCCAACGCTAAGTCCCGACAATCGCAAAGTAGCCTATGTGCGCGAAAACAACCTGTTTGTGTATGATTTAACCCAGAAATTGGAGCGTCAAATTACGACGGATGGTGCATTTAATTCGATAATCAACGGCGCCGTAGATTGGGTTTACGAAGAAGAATTTTCCATGAGTCAGGGATTTGAATGGAGTCCAAGTGGCCGGTATATCGCCTTCTATAAATTCGACGAGAGTGCCGTAACCGAATTTTCCATGGATGAATTTCACGATTTATATCCCAATCAAGTGAAATGGAAATACCCCAAAGCCGGGGAAGACAATTCAAAAGTGGACGTTTGCGTTTTCGATTTGAACGAACAAAACCTTGTAACACTTCCCCTTTCCAGTGAAAAGGACCAATATATCCCCCGTTTCCAATGGTTGCATACCGATGCCCATTTGAGCGTGCAGCGACTGAATCGCTTACAAAATCATTGGGAGCTCATGGTATATCATACCCGGAAAAATAAATTGATGGACCTCATCCAGGAAAAATCGGAAACCTATATCGACATTAACGAGTCGCTAACTTTAGTGCCTAATTGCGAAACGTTTCTATATTTGAGCGATATCAGCGGTTTCCGGCATATTTATGCATGCGATTACAATAAAGGAACAACCGAAGCCGTAACCGAAGGTTTGTGGCAAGTAAATAAAATTCATGCCTACAACCCCAAAACCAAACTCATTTATTACAGCAGCACCGAAGCCTCTAGCGTAGAAGACCATGTATTTCAAATTCAATTGAATGGTAAAAACAAAAAAAGTGTTTTAGGGTACAAACCCCTTTCAGGAAACCAGTATGCCATTACCTCTAGCAACGGTTCCTGGATGTATATCATCAACAGTTGCATGAGCGAAACGCCTCATTATCAAACTATTTTATTGGGAGATAACTTCCGTTGGGTGCGAGACGATACCAATTTCCGCAAAAAAACAGAATCTATGAACCTAAGTCCTGTTTCATTTGGTGAAATTCCACTTAAAAACAGCGCATTCACCCTGAATTACTATATCATCAAACCAAAATTATTCGATCCCAATAAAAAATACCCCTTATTAATGCATTGCTACGGGGGACCCGGAAACAGTATCGCGCGAAACAGCATTAATTCCTATTATGCATGGTATCAATATTTGGCCAGTAAGGGGTATATCGTTGTTTGTGTCGATAACCGAGGAACGGGTAATAAAGGTGAAGCATTTCAAAAATGCACGTATAAGAATTTAGGCAAATTGGAACAGGAAGACCAACGATATGCTGCTGCCTATTTCGGAAATCTGCCCTATATCGACAAATCCAGAATTGGAATTTGGGGTTGGAGTTTTGGCGGGTATTTAACCTCTTTGTGTATGGTAAAAAGTCCTGATATTTTCAAAACGGGTATTGCCGTAGCACCCGTTACGCATTGGAAATATTACGATAATATTTACACGGAACGCTATTTACAAAGGCCGATTGACAATCCAGAAGGGTATGAGGAAAACTCTCCCTTGAATTTCACCCAAAACCTTAAAGGCAATTACCTGATTATTCACGGCACAGGAGATGACAATGTACATTTCCAAAATTCGGCTGAAATGATTAATGCCCTAATAAAATCGGGCAAGCCCTTCGACAGTGAAGTGTATCCAAACCGCGCTCACGGTATTTCAGACCGTGCCGCTCGTAAACATTTATTTGAGAAATTAACCCGTTATATTTTAGAAAATCTTTAATTCGCATTATCCACATGACTAAACCAACAATTGGCCAAGCGGCCCCCGATTTTAATGCACTGAATCAGAACGAAAGTCCGGTTTCATTAGCACAATACCAAGGAAAAAAATTGGTTTTATACTTTTATCCGAAAGATGATACTCCAGGATGTACCGCCGAATCTTGCGATTTACGCGATAATTATGCACGTTTTATAGCTGCGGGATACCAAGTTTTGGGGGTTAGTCCAGACACTGCTGCCAAACACCAGAAATTTATTGCGAAGTACGAATTGCCTTTTGATCTTTTGGTAGATACCGATCATAGTGTGGCTGAGGCTTATGGGGTTTGGGTTGAAAAAAGCATGTACGGTAAAAAATATATGGGAATTGCTCGAACAACCTTTATTATTGATGAGAGCGGAATTCTTACCGATATCATCGACAAAGTAAATACCAAAGCGCATACCGAACAAATTTTAAAATGAGCCAAGACGATTCTCATCCCATACATATAAGTGTAATCGGTAATGGAAGTTGGGCAACAGCTTTGATAAAAATCCTGACCGAAAACAAGAATGTTCGCGTTCATTGGTGGATGCGCGACGAAGAAAGTGCAGCTTATATAAAGGAATACCATCACAATCCGAAATACCTGTCTTCGGCCGAATTGCCCGGTGAGCAGATTTTTCCAAGCAACGACTTAGGAGCTGTCATTGATGCCGGAGAGTGGATTTTGTTGGCAGTTCCCTCCGCCTTTTTGGGCAAAACCTTAGAGGGTTTTAATCTTCCTCTAGAAAAAAAATACATTACGGCCATCAAAGGGATTGAGCCAAAAAGCAAGCAAGTGGTTGCCGAATACCTGCATCAGGATCACGGTATTGCCTTGAATCAAATTTGCTTGATTTCTGGGCCTTGCCATGCTGAAGAAGTAGCCTTAGAAAAATTGAGCTACTTAACGGTGAGCGCGCTCAATGAATCATTAGCTGCGGAACTATCCGCATTACTCAAATGCCGATATATTAAGGTAATGCAAACCAGCGATTTAATTGGAGCAGAATATGCCTCGGTCTTAAAGAATATTTACGCTATTGGTTCCGGAATTGCACATGGCTTAAACTATGGCGATAATTTCCAGGCGGTATTTGTTTCTTATGCCATTCGGGAAATGAAAGCTTTCCTACATGCTTTGCACCAGGAAAACCGGGATGTAAAAGAATCTGCTTATTTGGGAGATTTATTGGTAACGTGTTATTCACAGTTCAGTCGGAATCGCACTTTTGGCAATATGCTGGGTAAAGGATATTCGGTAAAATCGGCGCAGTTAGAAATGAATATGGTTGCAGAAGGATATTATGCGTGTGATTTAGTGTACCAAAAAGCCCAAGAAATTGGATTGAATATGCCCATAGTTAAGGCCGTACACGAAATTACCTATCAAGGTAAACTGCCTAGAAAGGTGTTCAAACAACTCGCCGAAGTAGAATTGTATTGATTTTGCGATTTTTGTAAAACTTTTTACAATTAAAATTGTCATATACTACAACAATGTCCTTTAAAATTTACACCCGTAAGGGCGACGACGGTAAAACCGGATTGATAGGCGGAGACCGGGTTGCAAAACATCATATCAGAGTAGAAAGTTACGGCACCATCGATGAATTGAATAGCCATATCGGTTTGGTACGTAGTTTTATTGGAGGAAGTCCTGAAGAATCTATTTTAGCACAAATCCAAGACAGTTTATTTGTCGTAGGTTCTCATTTGGCCTCTTCTCCCCATAGTAAAATGGAATTACCTGCTTTCGATATTGAAATTGTAACGCGCATGGAGGGAGAAATCGACCGGTTAACGGCATTATTACCCGAACTGCGCAACTTTATATTACCTGGGGCCACCCAACAAGGATCGCATTGCCATGTAGCACGCTGTGTATGTCGCAGAGCAGAACGCTTGTGTGTGCATTTAAGCGACATGGAAGACCTTCCGGAGTTTATTATTCAATTTTTGAATCGACTTTCCGATTACCTTTTTACTTTGTCGCGCTTTTTAGATCAAAGCTTCGGTGGTCGAGAAATTCCATGGATTCCTAGAAAATAAAATTTCTGAGCCTTCTATTTTGAAAATATCTAAAAAAGATTATTAAATTTGTTCCAACAAACAAAAACCAAAAAACAAAACAAAATATAAACACATGAACAAATCAATCGTTTATTTGACCGCAGCAGTTGCCACATTGGCATTTGCATCTTGCGGAAGCAACGCCACTGAGGCAGGTGCAGCAGATTCAACCCTTAATGCCAGCGATTCAGCTGTTACGTACACCGTCAGCACCGAGAGTGTTGTAGGTTGGAAAGGTAGCAAAGTAGTTGGCGAAGGTTCACACGCCGGAACCATCTCTATAACTGAAGGAACCGTTAGCGTTGAAAACGGAAACATCACCGCAGGTGCTGTAACCATCAACATGAAGAGCATCGTTGTTAGCGATAGCATTCCCGAGGAATACAAACAAAAATTGATCGGTCATTTCAGCGCTAATGATTTCTTTAACGTAGAACAATTCCCAACTGCGAAATTCGAAATCACAGGTTCTGAAGCGAAAGTTGAAGGCGATTACACACACGTAATTTCTGGTAACTTAACCCTCCGCGATTCTGTTAAAAACATTTCTTTCCCTGCTACTGTTAGCACTACTGAAGCCGGTTTAACCGTTAAAGGTACTGCTATCATCAACCGTTTGGATTGGGGTGTAAACTACGACAAAGAGAAAATGAGTTTGTCTGAAAAATTACAAGCTACAGCAAAGAATGGTATCGTATCTAAGGATATCGAAATCACTTTTAACATTACCGCTAAGAAATAATTGGTTAATCAACATAATTGAGTAGAAAAGGCCACCCTTGAGGTGGCCTTTTTATTGGTGCTTAAGAATAAAAACTTATGCGTACCGATTCCCAACCCACACAAAACGGCGGTTGATATACAAGGAATCCGTAAAACTCGCATTTCCACTCGGATTTCCTCCTGTTACGTGAAAATCGCTAAATGCAGCATGTTGATTTACAAACGCCGCACCTGTAAAGTTGAAACTTACTGGTGTAAATACGGCATTCATGGTTTTGGCCGTCAAAGCACAATAGGCATCATCTGTACTGTAACATAAACAGGTAATGGCTCCTTTTTCTGCGGCCATATTCGCAGCCAATTTAAGGGCTTCCTGAGCATCGGCAGTTTTCACTACAAATACGATAGGACCAAAGCACTCCTCTTTCCATGTTTGAGACGAGGCATCCACACCCACTACGCTCGGAGTCTGTATGCGTGCATCTGGAAATTCAGGATGCGCCACCTCAGCGACGGTACCCGCATGACCGCCTGCTTTAAGGGTATCTACTACCCTATTTTTAGTTAAATCGTTTTGAATTCCCCCCAAAACAAAAGCGCCCATTTTAGGATTTTCAGCGAGTCCTTTTACAGCTGCACTCAAACCGGCAACCACTTCATCATAACTCAAATGGCCTTCAGCCGTTTTAATTCCCCCAGAAGGGACAAAGATATTTTGAGGCGCGGTGCACATTTGGCCGCTATACAAGCTGAAACTGAAAGCCAAATTTCCAAAAACAGCCTTTGGATCTTGAATGCTTTCTAAAATAACCGAGTTCACCCCTGCCTTTTCGGTAAAAACCGTTTTGCCCGGTAAAGATTCGATATATTCCCCGAAAGCAGAACCGCCGGTATAATCGATCAATTTTACGTCCTTATGTTCCGCAAGTTGTTTGGTGATGGGCTCATTTTGCGAATCCACCGCGAGTTGCACCGTATAGGGCGATAGGCCATTTGCCGCCAATACTTTTTGCATTTCAGCGACCACCATGGCAATAGGCAAAACCGATTTGGGATGGGGTTTCACGATAACCGAATTTCCAGTAACCAAATCAGCAAAAACACCGGGAACGGTATTCCATGTCGGAAAAGTAGAACAGCCAATTACCAAGCCAATACCTTTTGAAATGGGATTGAATGTCTTTTTAATTGTGAGGTCAAATTTACCCATGTTCTTAACCCAATTCACATCTTGCTCATAACGGGTTTGCTCATAATACCCGAGTGCAACGGATTCCATTGCTCGGTCATTGGCATGTGGACCGCTGGCCTGAAAAGACATCATAAAACTTTGTCCGGTAGTATGCATCGTTGCATATCCCAATTCGAAGAAGCGTTCGGAAACAGCGTCTAACATATCTACCAAAAGATCCGCACGCTGTGAAACAGGCAATTGTGTCCAAGTGCTGTGCGCCTGCTTAGCACGTTCGACCAATAATTCAGGCGAAAACTTAGGGTATTGCACACCCAAACCCAACATCATATACGGAGAAACCTCTTCACCAATAAAACCGGTATTTCCCTCTTCGTTTAACCCGGAAAAGGAATTGGAAAGCTGTTTTTGAAAGGCCTCCTTGCCTTTAGCATCGGCATCTTCGGCATAGGCTTTAGGATTCTCTGGATACGGCGCGTAATAGGTGCGCTCTTGCAAAGCTAAGATAGCCCGCTCTATTCGTTCTTTATGTTTCATGAAAAAATATTAGGATTAAGCTTGACCCGTTTGTCCTCCAAAATTTAAGGGGATATTGGTTTCGTGTTGTTCGTTAAGGGCTACTTCACCGAAAGCATCTTCAAAACGTGCTATGTTGTCACCCAAGGCCATTAACAGTCGTTTGGCGTGTTGAGGAGCTAAAATAATCCGGCTTTTTACTTTCCCTTTGGGAATTCCGGGCATCATTCGCACAAAATCAATTATAAATTCGGATTGACTGTGTGTAATAATTGCAAAATTGGAATAAGTACCTTCTGCAATTTCTTCGTTTAATTCAATATCAAAAGTAGGATTCTTTGGATTTTCTGAGTTCGACATATTACAAAATTAAGGGATAAATTTGGCTTGAAAATTTCTAAATTGACCGTATAATAATTAAAGCGCTACAATTACGGAGATCTCTACCAAAGCATCTTTGGGTAAACGAGAAACTTCGACTGTTTCACGCGCTGGAAAGTCTCCTTTAAAATACGTAGCATATACTTCATTCACTTTCGGGAAATCGTTCATGTCTTTCAAGAAGATACTCGTTTTTACTATATGAGCATAGTCCGCACCGGCCTCATGCAGAAGCGCACCGATATTTTTCATTACTTGGGTAGTTTGGGCGACTACATCTGTATCGGAAACGAAATTACCAGAATGTGGATCCAAGCCGATTTGGCCTGAAAAATAAAGGGTATTGCCTACACGTACAGCTTGGCTGTACGGACCTATTGGTGCAGGGGCTTTTTTAGAAAAAATAGTTTCTCTCATTTGGTTTGATGTATTTTTGTGTTGACATGAAAATAGGAATAAGGGCAACAGGATTGCGAGAACAATCTTGGAAAAATAAATTCGAATCGCACCCCGCACTTTCATACGTGCAAGATACTCATTCTCACAAAAACTTCGACGTTTTCATTGATTTGAATTGGGACGAAAATCCAGAACGCATTGCCGACTATGCTCAAAATACCGATACCTTGTTTATTTTGGGAAGTAATTTGAAAACTATTGAAGCGGGACTTTTCGAACAAGGCATTGCCTATACCCATCAGAAATTCTTGGGCATCAACAGTTTTCCCCATTTAATAGAACGATCCACATGGGAAATTTGCAATCCTTTTGAGATCAATACCACATTATTGTATCAATTATTAGAAAATTTGGGCGTTGAAACATGCGAATTCTTAAAGAGTCGCGTTGGTTTTTTCACCCCAAGGGTATTGTGCATGATCATTAACGAGGCCTATTATACCGTTCAAGAAGGCACTGCGAATAAAAAAGATATCGATACCGCCATGAAATTAGGGACCAATTACCCCAAAGGCCCCTTTGAGTTTACGGAATTGTTTGGAATCGATTTGGTTTACCAACAGCTCAAAGCGTTATATACAGACACCTTAGACGAAAGGTATAAGATTTGCCCTTTACTTCAAAGTGAATTTCACCTCCAGAAGCATTTATAATTAATGTCAATATTTTACACACAAAAGCGTGGTGTAAAATTGAAATCCATACAAAAAGGGCGCCGATTGGCGCCCTTTTTGTAACTGTAAATTTAAAACTACCATTCCGTGACTTGTTGACTAGGGCGTTCACGAACCCCAATATTCTCATTATTCGACAATTTGAATCTTGGTCGTAACGGTTTCAACCCCATTACTCACGTTCACCAAATACATACCTGCTGACAATCCGCTGGCATTCAC
>JAULUW010000027.1:0-2158 GCA_032111345.1 Bacteroidia bacterium | reverse complement strand
TCCCGAGGGATTAGCCTTTCATAAGGATGGCAGTCTATGGGCCGGCGGCGAAGCGGGTCAAATTTATCATATTGATCAGTCAGGGAAGGTTACGCTTTTTGCAGAAACAGGTGGATTTAATCTGGGCCTAGCTTTTCATCCTTCCTACGATTGGTTAGCCGTTTTCGATCTCAAAAACAAATGTGTTTGGAAGCTTGACATCGAAACTAAGAACCTTTCTATTTTCACCAGGGGTGCTCCGGGTGCCTCATTTTCAATACCAAATTATCCGGTATTTGATAATCAGGGAAATTTGTATGTTTCCGATAGCGGGGCATTTCGGCAAATTAATGGAACTATTCAAAAGTTTAATAAGGAGGGAGTGGGAATCATCTGGCATAATGGCCCCTTTAATTTTGCCAATGGAATGGCTCTTTCGCCCAAAGGAGATGCCCTGTTTGTCGTTTGTTCTTTCCTGCCAGGCATTGAAAAAATAGAGATACAAAGCGATGGTAATCCTGGAAATAGATCGGTATTTGCCACTCTTCCTCAAACGGTACCTGATGGCTTAGTCTTCGATGAGGATGGAAATTTACTGGTTTCTTGTTATACGCCCAATGCCATTTATAAAATCTCACCGCAGCAGGAAGTTACCCTCCTCATTAACGACTGGGAGGCGCATACCCTAACGAATCCAACGAATATTGCCTTTGGAGGTGAGGGTAGAGCCTATTTATTCGCCACCAATCTTGGACGTTGGCATATCACGAAAATTCCTTATAAAAAACTAATTTCCAATGAGTAGGGTAAACACCAATTAAATAGATTAACTTGAAGGACTGCCCCGACAGCATGACTCGAAAGGCAAAGTAGAGAAACAAGCTTCAATCATTTCACAGTCCTTTAATATTATGAATATAGAGATTTTACAACATCATTTTATTGCTGATATAAAGCAAAAAGTGAGGCAAGCTCAGTACGAAGCATTAAAAGTTGTAAATACGCAACTCATTCATTTATATTGGGAAATTGGAAAATCCATTGCTGAAAAACAAGGAGAAAACTGGGGCAAAGCCATTGTGCCTAAATTATCAAAAGAGCTACAAAATGAATTCCCAGGTATCGGTGGATTTTCGGCAGGTAATTTATGGTTGATGTCGCAGTTTTATACTGAATATCAAACCGTTGAATTTCTCGTACCACTGGTACGAGAAATTAGTTGGAGTAAGCACATCACCATATTAAAAAAATGTAAAAACAACCAGGAACGCCAATTTTATATTCTTTCAACCAAAAAATTTGGCTGGACAAAAAATATTTTAATTCATCAAATTGAAAATAAAACGTTTGAACGGTATTTACTCAATCAAACCAATTTTGAAGAAACCTTACCTGAAAAGATTAAAAATCAAGCTCATTTAGCTGTAAAAGATGAATATACCTTTGATTTCTTGAACCTTGCCGATGAACATTCTGAAAGTGAATTGGAGCAAGCGCTTATTAAAAATATTCGTGCTTTTCTTTTAGAGCTTGGACAATTCTATACTTTTGTAGGAAATCAATACAAAGTAACCGTAAGCGACAAAGAATATTTTATTGATTTACTTTTGTACCACCGTCAATTGCAATGTCTCATAGCCATCGAATTAAAAATTGGCGATTTTTTACCGGAATATAAAGGCAAAATGGAGTTTTATCTCTCTATTTTGAACGATACAGTGAAATTACCCCACGAAAATGAAGCCATCGGGATCATTATTTGCAAAAGCAAAGACAGAACTATTGTCGAATACTCATTAAAAACAAGTACAATGCCAATTGGAGTAGCTACCTACAATACCTCTGACATTTTACCCACAGAGTATCAAAATCTCCTGCCAGGCAGTGCTGAAATTTCCGATAAAATTAATCAGTATTTCGATGTAACAAAGACGCCTTATAAACTTTCGTGATTTCAACAAAAACGATTGGGCATCAATGTATCTTAATGGTGATAAACCTCGGCCGGCAATGTGTAGGATCCGTTAATATATCTTTGAAAAAATCAAAGGAATTTACATTATAACTGATGAGCAATTCTCCTGGTTTGGAAAGATGAGGGTATGCCTTTGCATTATATGCGTAATAGTCTAAATCTTCCTCTAATTCTGGACAATGCCATACATTTCGTGTAGGAAAA
>JAULUW010000026.1:0-1966 GCA_032111345.1 Bacteroidia bacterium | reverse complement strand
TATTCCGGCCGTGAGGGAGATTCGATCATTTGCAAATTTGTATGTTCCGCTTACAAAGGCCCCATAGCGAAACATATTGAATGCAGTGCTGTAGTTCGCTGTATAACCTATTCGTCTTTGGAATGTGCTGTTTTCGTATTCAGTCAGAATAATTTGCGTTCCTGCGTTCATTTGAATATCGCCCAGGTTGAAATTGATTTCATAACGAAGTCGGTTTTCGTTTTCTATTGATTTATATCCGAGTATTCTTTTGGATTCCATGCTTACATCGTTGCCCTCAAATTTATCTGCACGGTTATCGAGGTGATTTCTACTGGCCACCAATTGCCAGTATCCTTTGGGAAGTGCATGCCTCCAGGAAATACCAATGGTATTGGAGCGTTGAGAGTTAAGAGGAATTTGATCCAAGATTGCCAATTGTTCTTGATTGGCATCGTCGGGTTTATTGAACGTGAAATTATCTATTGAGCCAATGCCGATTATGTTGATTTCATTTTTATTGTTTGGCTTGTGTGTGATTTTGTATTGGTAGTCCCAGTAGTCGGGCAAAAAAGGCAATCCAATTTGTTTGAAAATAAATTGCAGGTAGGATCTTCTAACGGATGCAAGAAAAGTAGTGTTTCCGTTTTTCTTTCCGAGAGGACCTTCTGTAGTTAATGCAGCTTCACTGGCACTTAAACGAATATTACCTTGAAATTTTTCAGGGTTTCCGTTTCGTTGCTTGAATTGCAGTACGCCCGATAGGGGGTTGTCATATTTCGCGGGGAATGCAGAGCTATGTAAAGTAACACGATCTAAAAAAGATACGTTGAGCATACCAACGGGTCCGCCTGCAGCACCTTGTGTTGCAAAGTGATTGATGGAAGGAACTTCCACTCCATCTAGGTAATACACATTTTCGTTGGGGGCTCCACCTCTGATGATGATATCGTTTCTAAAACCAACAGAGCCGGAAACGCCGGGTAGAGATTGAACCACTTTGGCCATATCGAAATTGGCACCGGGGTATCGTACAATTTCATTGGCACTTAAGCTTTGTACGGAATTTACTGATCCAACGGGCTTTGGGAAATTAGCACGGATTACGATATTTCCTAATTGTTGAGTTTCTTCTTCCAATTCAAAGTTTACTTCCAACGTGTTTCCCGAGGTAACTTCAACATCAAATTTTTGGACAGTTTTAAATCCGATGGAAGTCGCTTCCAATGTGTATGCTTTTGTTTCGATGTTTCGAATTCTATAAAATCCGGTACTATCTGAAACAGCAATTTTATCGGTTCCCAGTATTTTGATGGTTACACCTTGCAGGGGTATTTGTGTTTTTTGTTTGCGAACAAATCCATTGATATTGCCCTGGTTTTGTGCAAGGGCATCTGTAAATGGGGAAAGAGTAAAAATCACTACACAGGCCAGAATTGCTTTGGAAATCGAGAGTGGGAACATTTTCTTAAGATTATGTCTAATTAGATTGATGGAAAAGCAATGAGGAGTTAAACGAGAATAAACAATTCTCTGTTGGCAATTGTTCTAAGAAGTCAAGAATATTTGCGATGAGGTTAATGGGTTTGTTTTTAGGTTTATTTCTGTGTTTATCTCAATTGAGGGCACAAAATCTTGAATTGAGCATAAGCTCAATAAAAAAGACAAAAGGAGAAATTTTAGTTGCGGTATTCAATTCCTCGGATGGATTTCCATTTGAGACCAAGAAAGCGTATAAACTCCTGAAAGGAACGCCTGTTGATGGCATGTTGAATTTAAAAGTTGAATCCTTGCCAAAAGGCCGCTATGCTATAGCCTTATTTCACGATACCAATGGAGATGGAATCTTGAATTTGAATTTCATGGGTATTCCCAAAGAAGGGTATGGAGTTTCCAATAATGCGTACAATACATTTTCTGCTCCCAAGTACAACGACGCTTCATTCGATATCGATAAAATTTCCGTACAGAAAATCATGATGAAATA
>JAULUW010000025.1:0-8158 GCA_032111345.1 Bacteroidia bacterium | reverse complement strand
CGGTCGGTGAACCCAGAGATTTTAATAAAATTGCATTTACCAACAACGAACGCCTGGAATTTCTAGGCGATGCGATTCTCGACGCCATTGTTGCCGAAATTCTTTTTAATCGTTTTCCATATCGCGATGAAGGATTCCTCACGGAAATGAGAACCCGAATTGTTAATCGCGATCAACTTAGCGACTTAGCGCATAAAATGGGGCTCGCGGATTTCATTCAAATGAAACCAGAACTTCAGAAAAATCATACCGCTGTTAAAAGTATTGGAGGAAATGCCCTAGAAGCCTTAATTGGTGCCATTTATCTAGACCGTGGGTATAAACGCGTTTCTTGGTTTATCCGTCATCGCTTGATGGGCCAGTACTTAGATATGGATAAATTAATGAAAACGACCGTGAGTTACAAGGCCGTTTTTATGAAATGGATTCAAAAAAATCAGAAAGTGCTTAGTTGGGAACAATCCCAGGAGGAAGATTCTCGACATGGTAAACATACCGTTTCCCTACTGGTTGACGGTGAAGTTTGGTTTACCGAAGTCAATAAAAGTCGAAAGCGTGCGGAAGAACTTTGTTGTGAAAAAGCCTGCCGCAAGCTCGATTTATCTTTTCAATTATAACTTTATTCAGTCTCGGGTATGTATTTTACCCAACCTTGCTGTTTGGAGAATTGACACCAATGGCAATTGTCTTTTCCGCACCCGTTTAGAAAATCACGTTTCTCTAAACGTTCCTGAGCCTCTCGTATCAATTGACGTAAAATATCCGTTTGATCCGAATTATAGTACAAATCGTGGCTCTCAAAATTACCTGTTTCATTGGCAGTTAAGGATTCAATTACACCTCCTTCACAATGCAAACCAAGTTCTTTGTGCGCGTTCAACATTAAAATATAGATTCCAACTTGTAACCAATAATCTGCTGGGATATCTCCAAGTTTATAGCGTGAACTCAACTTGCTTTTTTGCCGCATTTTATCCACTTTGCCGGTTTTGTAATCTACGACCCATGCGCGGTTTCCGTCAATCACGATTTTATCGATGCTGCCCTTTAAAAGAACACCTTCTACTTCAGATTGTATGGGAAACTCTGTTTTTGTATTCTGATAATGCGCATAAGCCTGCGTTTTCTCTTTCCACAACGCGGCCAAAATATTTTGTCCTTGTTCTAAGCGTGATTCATATTGCTTTTCAGTGAAACTGCCCTTCATTCGGTTCATTTGATATTGAAAATATTGTTGCCAATCTTCAATACTGATCCATCTTTTTTCTTCACGGTAGGTATCTACCAAATAGCGCATACAGGCGTGCATTGCAGTTCCGTAAGATAAATATTCGCTGGGACTCGAAGGAACCCGGATAATATAACTAAAATAGAAGGTAACGCCGCATTTCAATATACTTTGAATAGAAGAAGGAGAAAATGTAAATCCTTTTACGCGCTCTTGCAGCCAATCTTCTGCAGAAACCTCTAAAATGGGTTTGCCCTTACGCAGTAAAATTTGTTCTTGTGCCCATTGTAACTCTTTGGCATCGAGCTCGCGTGCTTTGGGATTTCCTTGGAAATAATTGGGGAGCATTTCTCCAATAAATTGAGCAGGCACCAAACTGTCTTTACTCTCCGTTAATTTTTGTTGGAAATAGGAAACATGAACACTTTTCTTTGCTCGTGTAACCGCCACAAAAAACAACCTGCGTCTTTCTTCCAATGCATGTGCGGCTTCCTCGCCATCTGTAATTAATCCACGATGCGCTTCTAAGAGTTCCCTCAATTTATAGGGATAGGCGGTAGCGGATGCATCGCCCCATTCCTTTTCTAAGCCCCGAATTATAAAAACATGATCAAATTCCAATCCCTTCGAACTATGAGCCGTATACAGTTGTATTCCCTTGCTGTTCCCTACTCTTTTTTCTAATGGAATTTCTATGTTTGCCGACTTAAGTGTATCAATTTGATTTAATAATTCGTTGAGCTTTATAAATGGGAAACGTTCGCATTGTTGATTCACATAAGACGTGAAGGTATGGAGCACTTCCATTAACCAGTGACTGTTAGGGTCGCGTGTTGCCATTGCTAAAAAACCAAATTCCGAAAAAATTTGGGCTACCAAATTGCCCAAATTGGTCGCCGAAGCCAATTTGATCCATTTTTCTGTAAATGAAAACAAGGTGCCAATAGCTTCCTTTTCATGGGATTCCAAATAGGGCGTTTCTATCGAACCCAGTTTAATGGCATGAAAATGTTCGCGCCAACTGTAATTTGATTTGCGATCTTGGTTTCTTTTTTGACTTTTAATGTTTTGAATATCAGTGCTTAATTGATTCAAAGCAATAGGTTGGAATGGGTATAAATCACTGGCCAATAAGGGGTATAGCAAATATTCTCCGCTGTTTGGCTCTTTCATTTCCGCATTTAAAAAGCGCAACCAGTCGAGCAATAACCCGATAATAGGTTCCGTTAGGATATTTATTTTTTTGTTGAGTACAAAGGGGATGTTTCGTTCTCGAAATAAATCAACAAAATCATCGGCAAATCGATGTTTCGGGTAAATAAGTGCAATTTCATGGGCCGAAGTCCCTTGGGAGATTAATGTTTCAATATCGGCAGTAACCCCTAGTATTTCGTGAAATTCATTCGTATAAGCATGAATTTGAGGTGGGATTGCAGGGAAATCTCGATTTTTACCAGAGCTAACAAGATCCTTACTTAAATGCACATCTGAATTTACTAAGCGCAATTTATTATGAGTAATCAATTTGGATGAGGCATCTAGAATGGCTTGCGTACTGCGGTAATTTTCGGTAAGCACAATGGTCTTGAGGGTTTGCGCATACCGTTGTTTGAACTCTAACATATTACCCACTCGTGCACCTTGAAAGGCATAAATACTCTGGTCGTCGTCGCCAACTACAAAACAATTGGCATTTTCACCCCAATAATCGGTTAACAATCGCAAAATATCACCCTGTTGATAGGAAGTATCCTGAAATTCATCAACCAGTACAAACTGAAACCGCTCTTGAATACTCAGTTTATAATCTTCATCCTCGATTAACTTTGCATGCACCCAATCAATCATATCGCTAAATTCGTACACCCCGCGTTCGGCCTTCATCGCCGTGAATTTGGAAGATAATTCGGCAGCGGCAATAAGCTTCTCCCAGTTTCCAAATAAAGCATCGAACTCTTTTTGTTTGATGTCTCCAACATTGGAATTACCCGATTTGCGCTTGTAAACCAAATTTGGGAAACAGGCTTTGAAATATTCGGGATCTTTGAGTTTATCTATATATACCTGTAAATCTTTGGTAGTCAATTGCAATTCGCGCATGGCATTCCAGGTTTGATTTAGTTGCCAATGCAGGTTGGTGTCGTAAGATTCGTAATTTTTAATTTTAGAATCGTGGGGGAGGGATTCGATGATTTCTTGAAAAATCTCAACGCGTTCCAAATCATCAATTACCCGCAATTCGCGCCTCGAATACAAATCGGGACGTTCAGAAATCAAGCGATTGCACAACCCATGAAAGGTAAAAATATTGACTCTGTAAGAATCGGTACCCATAAAAGCACTGAGGCGCTGCCTCATAGCCGTTGCCCCCGCTTCGGTATAAGTTAAACATAATATGTTTTCCGGACGTGTGTCGGTAGTTTTAATAATGTTCAATATACGTGTCGCTAAAATTTGTGTTTTACCGGTTCCCGGACCGGCAATAACCATCACGGGACCGTCGATGGTTTCCACCGCCTCTTGCTGAGCGGAATTCAGATCCCTAAAAATATCTTCAAATGTTTGCATCTATGGAAATATACGACCAAAACAAGAAAAAACAAGGAACTTAAATATCTTTGTATGGAATGTCGAACACTTCCACCCAATACGATTCTATAGTATCCCGCTGCAAGGATATTTTCCAGCGAAAAAACACAGATTATGGCCCTTCTTGGCGTTTATTTAGACCCAGTAGTTTAACAGATCAGATTTTAATTAAAGCCCAACGCATTCGAAATATTGAAAGTAGTGGTAAAAATCACGTGGGAGATGATATCCAAGGCGAATTATTGGGAATCGTGAATTATTCGGTAATGGCATTGATACAATTGGCGTTTCCACAAAATGGATCTAAAGAAGAAAGTATTCACGAGATTAATGGATTTTACGATGTTTTAATTAAAGATACCAAAGATTTAATGATGCTCAAAAATTCAGATTATGGTGAAGTTTGGCGGGAAATGCGCGTGAGCAGTTTAACCGATATGATTCTCGTGAAATTAGCTCGGATAAAACAAATTGAAGACAATTTAGGCGTAACCAATGCGAGTGAAGGCGTCGAGGCCAATTTCCAAGATATCATCAACTATGCTATATTTGCTCTGATTCGCCTAACAGAGTAATTGCATGAAAATCCTTTTTAACATTGTCAAATTCTTTACGGGAGCCCTTTTTGTGTTCTCCGGAATGGTGAAACTGAACGATCCATCTGGTTTTTCCATCAAACTAAATGAGTATTTCGATGTTTTTGCAGAAGATCTTTCGCCCAAACAAGATTCTGTTCAAATCGCTTTTTTTGCGGATTCGCAACTATTTTTTCAAGAAAAGTTTGTTTTATATCCCTCCGATAAAGAAAAAAACGTTGCCCTCCATCTTTTAGGAGATTCCTCAAGCGGATTGAGGGCCGATATCCGCTATGGTGGAATGGAACGACGCATTGAAGCAGATTCTATTCAAGGTTTTCCTAAGCAGATTCAAGTGGTTTTAACCCCTCCCAATCGTCTCAATGCCGATACCCAATCTTTCGTTCAAAACGAACGTGTTCTACTGGATTCCCAAGAAATAAATAGCCAAGAAGTCGAAAGAAATTGGACTTTTGATGTGGGTAGTTATATAAAGCCGCCCAATGCATCGAGCACCTTTTTTAAAGAGATAAAATCATATTCCTTGTATATGAGCGTGTTTTTCTGCGCTTTGGAAGTGCTTTTGGGTTTGGCGATGTTATTGGGTTATGAAATTAAAATAACCGTAGTGATTACCGCGCTATTAATCGCGTTTTTTACCTTCCTCACCGGATACAGCGCCTATTATAACAAAGTAACCGATTGTGGCTGTTTTGGCGATTTTTTAAAATTAGAGCCTTGGCAATCTTTCAAAAAAGACCTGGTTCTTTCGGTTTTGGTGCTAATAATGATAGGCTCTTGGAAACACAATAATCCTGTTTTTAAAGCCAAGGTGGCTCATAAAGTAATGGCTGCACTTACCGTGCTCACTTTCGGATTTGGTTGGTTTTGCTATATGTATTTACCTGTATGGGATTTCCTTCCTTATAAAGTGGGAAACAATATTCAAAAAATAATGGAACATATTCCTGCCGGGGAAAGGGCGAGCGACAGCATCCAAATTCGTTTTGTTATGCAAAAAGGGCAGGATTCTGTAAAAGTTACGACATTAGAATACGCCGATTACGCCGATAAAGGATATACGTTTGTCAGGCAAGACCGACAAATAATTATAGAGGGTTATAAATCACCCATACATGATTTTGCGATTTATAATTTAGCTACGGGCGAAGATTTGAAAGATCGGTTTTTACAATCCAAGAATTACCAAATGGTCTTTATTATGCCCTTTTTAAGCGAAGCCAATACATCATCTTTAGAGCAAATTAAGATGCTCTACGAATTGGGTAAGCAGCAAGGTTGGGATTTTTACGCATTGAGTTCTGCGTCTTTGGAACCGAGCTTAGCGTTTATCAAAAAACATCAGCTGCCCTTTGAAATGTATGCCGCAGATCAGAAAATGCTTATGACCATGGCTCGTTATAATCCAACCTTGTACATTTTTAAAGGAAGTACGGTTTTAGCAAAATATAGCGGAAATAATCTACCGGTTTTTTCAGAAATATTGGCATTAACTCAAGGGATGGTACTTTATGAGGATTAGTAAAATAATCAATAAGGCCACCTATTTAGGATCTGTGATTCTGGGATTGATATTGGTGGTATTTCTCTTATTTCAAGCGCTGCCTGGACCCGAACAGATTTTGAGCGGGCAACGTACCGATAAATCCACCACCGACGCGATTGTAAAAGAACTTGGATTAGACGAGCCAAGCTGGAAACAAGCCTTGTATTATGCAAATGACGTAAGTATAATCTCTGTTTATAAAACTGAAAAAATCCCCCCTTTTGTTTCGGGGTGGTTTGTGGAACTCGGTACCTATTCTTACGGTATTAAATGGCCTTATCTGAGAACCTCATTTCAAACGAAACGATCTGTGAATGCCTTGCTTAGAGAAGCGTTTATAGGAACATTAATACTCGCTTTTTCAGCGATGTTGCTTGCTTTGTTTATTGGAATTCCTTTAGGAATTTGGGCCGCAGCAAATCGAAATAGTGCTTTAGATCGTGCAATTATTGCTTGTTCAACCCTTGGAATTTCAGTGCCTTCGTTTTTTTCAGCCATGTTATTTTCATGGTTGTTTGGTTTTGTATTTCGCACCTATACCGGCCTTCCGATGACCGGAAGTTGGTCGGAACTGAGTGCCGATGGTTCTTTTCGGATATTGAAATTAACACATCTCATTTTACCCGCCTTGGCCCTTGGAATTAGACCTTTAGCGGTGTTTATTCAACTCACGCGAAATACAATGGTCGATATTTTAAGTTTAGATTATATCCAAACTGCACGCGCTAAGGGAGTGTCGGAAAAAAAGGTCATTTGGCAACATGCCTTCCCTAATGCCATGAATCCCATTATAACTTCTATAGGGGGTTGGTTCAGCAGTTTACTAGCAGGATCGTTCTTTACGGAGTACATTTTTCAATGGAAGGGAATAGGCAAGGTGAGTATTGAAGCACTGCAACAAAGTGATTTTCCGGTGGTAATGGGGGCTGTTTTATTAACAGCATGTTTGTTTTTCATAATTCATCTATTTACAGAATGGTTGTATGTTTGGATTGATCCTAGATTAAAGCATGCATAAAGTATATTTAGTAGGTTTACCTGCATCCGGAAAAACGACAATTGGTCGATGGCTTGCCCAAAAATTGAATTGGGAATTTATGGATTTAGACGATTCGATTGCTAAAGAATCTAATAATACAATTACTGATTTTTTTAATATTTTCGGAGAGGAAGCCTTCCGCCAAAAAGAAACGCAAATACTGCGAAATACAGAGAGCCGATCCAAACTGGTTGTGGCTTGTGGAGGGGGAACAGCGGCACATTCGGATAATATGAATTGGATGCAAAATCAAGGCCTAACCGTCTTTATCAATACAGATTTAGGAACAATACAAACCAGAATTAATGCAAATCCGGGACTTCGCCCACTTTTTGAGGGTAAAAACCTGATTGAAATCCGTAAAAAACTTCAAGAATTACTACTTAATCGTGGTGATTTTTATCATAAATCAAAAATCATTTGGAATAAATCAAACCCTGGTGATCTTTTGTATTTTGCAGTAAATCAAATGGTTGCAAATTGATTCTGTGATTGGAAACTATTTTGTTAGGCAAAAGTGAATAAAATTATATTCTTTATTCAACTTTATGGGTTTGCTTATATCGAAGAGTTTCTTACTTTTGACGTTATTCTACGAACAACCAAATTATCCAAAATATGAACAAGTCAGATTTAATCGGAAAGATGTCAGCTGATGCTGGTATCACCAAGACCCAAGCTCAAACCGCATTGAATAGCTTTATTGAAGCTACAACCGATGCTCTTAAAGAAAACGACAAAGTTATTCTTGTTGGTTTCGGAACCTTCTCTACAAGTGTACGTAGCGCTCGTAAAGGCAGAAACCCACAAACAGGTGCTGAAATTAACATCGCTGAAAAGAAAGTGGTACGTTTCAAGCCAGGAGCTGAATTAAGTGATAAAGTAAAATAAAAATTTACTTTTCAAAAGTGTAAAAAAGACTGCCCACCGGCGGTCTTTTTTTATGCTCCCATTCAACTGTACTTGCTTATTTGTGTATTTTTGCATGTGCACGCCTCTATCAAATCCCTGTTTTTTCAACACATGGCCCAAACAACCGCCGCGCCTATCGCGCTCAAAGTGGATCGTGCCGAAGGCGTATTCCTTTATGATGACCAAGGTAGGGAATATATCGATCTGATATCAGGAATTTCTGTAAGTAGTTTAGGACATCAGCACCC
>JAULUW010000024.1:0-24368 GCA_032111345.1 Bacteroidia bacterium | reverse complement strand
AAAACCAGTCCACATGTATTGCGACATTCCTTTGCAACGCACATGTTAAACAATGGGGCCCAATTAATGGCGATTAAAGATTTACTAGGCCATTCTAGCTTGAGTGCCACGCAAGTGTATACAAAGAATTCTTTTGAGAAGTTAAAAAGGATTCATCAACTACACCCCAGGAAATAGAAGGAAAGAGAACAGGATGCTATTTGCTTGCAATTTAGCGGGCAAATAGCGTAACGCAAAAAGCCACACCTTGGAAGATGTGGCTTATATAAACTTTTGGTAGGATTAACCTGCCATTTCTTGCGTTTGCAATTTTTGCTTGTAAACCGCTTTCAACTTTTGCATTCTTTTGGTAATGCAAGGCTTTTCGAAAGCTTGACGGCGGCGCATTTCTTTAACTACACCAGTCTTTTCGAATTTCTTTTTGAACTTCTTAAGGGCTTTGTCTAACGACTCGTTCTCTTTAACGTTTATTTGTAACATATAAATTCTTTCGTTTTCGGGAGGGCAAAGATATAAAATTTTGTTGATAAATCAATCTTTTAAGATAGCACGTGAAATTACAAGTTTTTGGATTTCGCTGGTTCCTTCACCGATAGTGCATAATTTACAATCGCGGTAGAATTTTTCTACGGGGAAATCTTTTGTATATCCATATCCACCAAATATTTGAACGGCTTCATTGGCACAATATACACTTACCTCGGAAGCGTAATATTTGGCCATTGCACTCACTTTATTCACGTTTTTACCTTTGTTTTTTAGGTCGCAACTTTCTTGAATGAGCAGTTCAGCGGCTTCAATTTTGGTGTTCATGTCTGCTAATTTGAACGCTATTGCTTGGAAATTAGAGATTGGTTGACCAAATTGTTCTCTTTCTTTAGAATACTTCAAAGCCGCTTCATAAGCGCCTTTTGCAATTCCTAAGCTCAAAGCAGCAATAGAGATACGCCCGCCATCTAATACCTTCATAGCTTGTATAAATCCGTCGCCCACATTGCCCAAAACATTGGTTTCTGGAATGCGGCAATCTTCAAAAATCATTTCTGCAGTTTCCGAAGCACGCATCCCTAATTTATTCTCTTTTTTACCTCCAGAAAAACCAGGAGTACCGCGTTCAACTACAAAAGCAGTAATTCCATGAGAATCAAGTAAGTCACCCGTACGAGCTAAAACTACGGCAATATCTCCAGTGATACCATGTGTGATCCAATTTTTAGCGCCATTTAACACCCATTCGTTGCCTTCTTTGCGCGCAACACATTTCATTCTTAAGGCATCTGATCCTGTATTGGCTTCGGTTAAGCCCCATGCGCCTATCCATTCTGCAGTAGCTAATTTAGGTAACCATCTTTGCTTTTGTTCTTCGTTGGCAAATTGCATAATGTGACCGGTGCATAAACTGTTATGCGCAGCCATGCTTAAACCGACACTTCCACATACCTTAGCCAATTCTTCAATCGCAGCGGCATATTCGAAGTATCCAAATCCGGAACCTCCATAGCTTTCTGGAACTAAAACGCCCATCAAACCTAATTCACCTAAACCTTTGAATACTTCTACGGGGAAGGTTTGCGCTTCGTCCCAAATCATCATATCGGGACGGATGTGTTTTTCGGCAAAATCTCGGACCATTTGCCGAACCATACTTACACTTTCGTTTTCTTGGAAATGCATCCCTACAAAATTAGGGATTCAAGGGGCATTACAAGCGTTTTTTTGTGTCGTTCTTGTATAAAATGACGAAAAAATTTATAAATAAACCTCAGGGTATGACTTTTTGCATATTGTAAACGATTTTGATAGTGCATGCATCCCATATTTAGAATTTTGAGAGGTTCTTGTTTTTATTTACATTCCGATAAAAGAAATGTTTTCTTATTGATAAAAAGCCTAATTGTAATGTGCAAGAGGTAAACTGCGTAAAACAATCGAAGATAATAGTAACGCTCGTTTTGGGTTTTCTAAATTTTACTGCTTTTTAGATAAATTTTGAATTGATAGAATCGAGAAATGCGCATTCTTGTTTGCTAGAAAGTCAAATAGGGAAGAAGCAAAGCCTTCTCTCTTTGATTTAAACTGCGCATGGCCATGAACTTGTCCAAGGTCATTGGATCGTGTACTTTGGCATACTCTTGGATTCTTTTTGTTTTCTCCTTTCCGATATAGGGATGTTTATACATAGCGGAAACATCCAATTGATTTAAATTTATTTTTTTGAGTGAATCGGTCTGAATTATCCATTCGAATCGTTCGTTTTCGGCTAAAAGACTGTCGATTCTAGGGATTTCTTGGAGTTGATATTTCGAAATAAAACCGCCTAATCGGTTTCGGTAGGAAATAATTTTCCTCGCCGTATAAGAGCCAATTCCAGGTAAGGCATTTAACCCTTGAGAATCAATACCGTTCAAGTTAATGGTATAGAATTCCTTCTGCATTTCTGGCTTTGGTGTTTGCAAATTTTGAGATCGAGATTGCAAATAAATAGAATCTAAAAGACTGAGGCTTACACAACGAATGGGTGAAGCTCCAGAATTCCGAGTGGATAATGCCCTAAGGGGTTTATGGCGTGAATCGGTTTCCCCCGAAAGTAAATAAATAGGCCCTTCTATAAGGGTGTTTCTGTAATATCGGCTTTGCAGCATTCCGATCATTAAAAAAAGGCTTCCCCAAATCAAAAATGAACTTATTTTGTGATTTAAGGAAGCCTTGAGGCCATTGGGCAAAAGGTATTTTTTGAAGCGTGGATTCACGCCACAATGCTAGGCAAATTCAGCTATTTTCTCTTTGCGATATTCGCCAGAATCCAATTTGTTTTTAATACTTTTAAACGCGTTAATTGTATATTCTACATCTGCCAGGGTATGCACCGCAGTGGGAATCAAACGGAGCATGATAACACCTTTAGGGACTACCGGGTATACCACGATACTGCAGAAAATATTATGATTTTCGCGCAGATCTAATGTAAGATGGGTGGCTTCGGGTATAGTGCCATTTAGCAAAACAGGGGTAACGGGGGTTGTGGTAATTCCTATATTGAATCCGGCTTCCTTAAGTCCATTTTGCAGCGCATTCACCACGTTCCATAATTGTTGTTTCAATTGGGGTTGTGTGCGGATAAGTTCCAGTCTTTTGATTGCACCAATAACCATGGGCATGGGTAAGCTTTTGGCATAAATTTGTGAGCGCATATTGTAGCGCAAGAATTTGATTACATGAGGTTCGGATCCAATAAATGCGCCAATACCGGCCATGGATTTGGCAAAAGTTGAGAAGTAAATGTCGATACCTTCCATACAATGTTGCTCTTCTCCAGTACCTGCTCCTGTGGCGCCCATAGTGCCAAATCCATGCGCATCGTCTACAAATAATCGGAAGTTGTATTTTTCTTTTAGGGCCACAATTTCTTTGAGTTTTCCTTGAGAGCCACTCATTCCAAATACCCCTTCTGTGATTACCATAATGCCACCACCGGTAGATTCGGCGAGTTTCTGCGCACGGACCAATTGTTTTTCGAGGGATTCTATGTTGTTATGGTTGTACACAAATCGTTTCCCTATGTGCAAACGCAATCCATCGATAATACAAGCGTGCGATTCCGCATCGTAAACAATAACATCGTGTCGATCCACCAGCGCATCGATGGCACTCGCGACCCCTTGATATCCGAAGTTTAACAGGATAACTTCGGGCTTGTTGATAAAGTCGGCCAAATCGCGTTCCAATTGTTCGTGGTAATTGCTATTTCCGCTCATCATACGAGCTCCCATTGGGTAGGCCATACCAAATTGAGCGGCCGCATCGGCATCCGCTTTGATTACTTCGGGGTGGTTTGCTAAACCGAGGTAATTATTTAAGCTCCATGTAAGTTTTTCAGTACCTCGAAACTGCATTCGCGGGGCTATAGGTCCTTCCAATTTTGGAAATGTAAAATAGCCATGAGCTTCATCGGCATGCATCCCAAGAGGACCCATGCGTTCATTGAGTTTTTCGAAAATGTCTTTCATGTTTTGCAAATTTAACAGGATTTTGGCTTTTTTAGAATCAGGCGTTTTCGGCGCTTAAAACCCAAACAACCGGTACTTTCCCTAATGTGATTTGATTTTTTTTCCATTCTAAAATGGACTTTGTGGAAATAAATTGTCCGGGATCGTGCAAGTTCGCCGCGATGCACAATTGGATATAATCGGGAAGGATATTTTTAAGAACTCCAAGGAGTTTATCGCTGCGATATGGGGTTTCGATAAAGGAATGGGTATAGGATTTCCAAGGACCTTGGAAGAGCGATAAAAACCATTTTTTCTGCTCAATTGGGTCAATAGGAGGGTATCCGTGGAAAATAAATTGTTGCCCGTTCATGCCACTGCTTTCCAAAGCCATCGCAATGGAATTCGGTCCCAAAAGGGGAATAACCGTTCTGTTTTTTCGATGAGCCCAAGTTACAACTCGATTACCGGGATCTGCAATGCAGGGAATTCCGGCTTCGGATGCAACTCCCAGAGGGATATTGGACTTGATTTTAGATAAAAATGACTCCAATTCTGCAGGAGGAGTATGGGTGTTGGATTCGAAAATCTCCAATTCATCGATCGGAATTTGGAGTTTCAAGGAGGAAAGGTAACGTCTTAACGTGCGGGCGTTTTCTGCAACCCAAAACTTAATTTGGGGAAGGGTTTCTAATAAATATGGGGTGTGGAAATGCTTCGGACTATCGATGCCTATGGGCAAGGGAACCAAATACAAGGCAGCTTGTAAGTTTTCAGTCATACCCGACAAAAGTCGGTAATTTCACACAAATAATAGACACAATGTCGGGGCAACGTCATAAAAGAAAGTACCTTTGTAAAGTGAGTTTCATACAGAATTTGCAGGACCGATGGAAGGTAGATTCCCCCTTGAAAGTAATCCTTATACTTACCGTATTTGCTTTAACAGGAACTACTGTCGTTTATATTAAAGGATTTGTAAAGCCCTATTTTGAATCCTATTGGTGGTTTGATTTGGTGTATTATGTGGCAATTCTGCCGGTTTATAACCTTATTTTACTCATTTATGGATTTATTTTCGGTCAGTTTAGCTATTTCTGGGAATTTGAAAAACGATTTTTCGCGAGAATTTTTAATAGAAGTAAAAAATAAGTAATGCATAAAGAAGCCGTTTTAAAAGCTTTGTCTATGGTGGAAGATCCAGATCTGAAAAAGGATTTGGTTACCTTAGGCATGATAGAGAATTTGCATATAGATGCCCTGCGCGTCAGTTTTGACTTGGTACTCACCACTCCCGCATGTCCGATGAAGGACATGCTTGTGAATGCATGCAAGACGGCGATTTTGTACACTGTAAATAAGGACGCCGATATCCATATAAATGCCACACACAGGGTAATACAACAGGAGCGAAAAGATCCCGTACTTCCAGGGGTGAAGCATATCATCGCTGTTGCTTCGGGCAAAGGCGGTGTAGGGAAAAGTACGATTTCGGCAAGTTTAGCCCTTGGATTGGCGCATACCGGAGCCAAAGTAGGCTTGTTAGATGCGGATATTTATGGTCCGAGTGTGCCTACCTTATTTAATGTCCACACCGCTCCGCCAATGGTCGAAAAAGACGGCAGAAACGTGATGCTCCCTATTGAATCGCATGGGTTGAAATTATTGAGTATTGGCTTTATGACTGCACCCGGTCAGGCAGTGGTATGGAGAGGGCCTATGATTTCAAGCGCATTCAAACAATTCATAAACGATGTGGAATGGGGAGAATTGGATTATTTGATAATCGATTTGCCCCCCGGAACCGGCGATGTTCAGATTTCATTGTCTCAATTAGCGCCACTTACCGGCGTGGTGGTGGTTACCACTCCACAGCTCATGGCTACTTCGGATGCGGCGAGAGCGATAGACATGTTTAAGCTGGATGCGATAGCCAAACCCATTATCGGGATTGTAGAAAACATGTCGTTTTTCATCCCCAATGATGCTCCAGAGAAAAAATACCGACTTTTTGGTGAAGGGGGAGGCCGCAAATTGGCAGAGACCCATCAAGTTCCGTTTTTAGGAGAATTGCCTTTTCAAGTGGAACTCGGAAATGCCGCGGATACCGGAATTTGGGATTTTTCAAGCGAGGGAATGAAGCCGTATTTAGATATGGTTAAAGAAGTGGCACGTCAAATCAGCATCATGCAGAACAAATAAAATGTCTGTTTCTCGATTTACAAGGTATGCAATGCCCATGCAACGCATTGAACAAAAGGTTTGAATGCTAGTTCCAAAAAACCTATTTTTGTAGAAATGGAACTTCAAGAGCATATAGAAACGGTACTCGATACCATTCGCCCTTATTTGCATGCCGATGGAGGAGATGTTGAGCTCGTGGAAGTAAGTCCTAATCGAGACATTGTTTTAAGACTTACCGGAAACTGTTCCAGCTGTAACATGAGTGAAATGACGATGACCGCCGGTATAGAAGAAAGTTTGCGCCGAAGTATTCCGAACCTCGGTTCTATCAGCGCACTAAAAGGTTAATTTTTTCCAATCGCGCAATTTCAAGCGCCACTCTGGACCAAACGAGCCTGCATTCCTTGATTCCAATGCTCTTCACAACGTGCTTGATACGTATCGTTATGTCCTACAACCACCAAGTCATCCGAATCGATCGTGCGATAGGTGTAATGGGCGGCTTTTTGACAGACATTGCATTTTGCAACCACCTCTATTTTTTCTGTGGCGAGGTTTTTAAGCGCTTTCATGGGGCCAAAATCGCGGTTCAAATAATCGCGATCTAAACCCGCCGCAACGACGCGAATTCCATTTAACATCAATTCGCCAATTACCTCGATGATGTAAGGGCTGAAAAATTGCACTTCGTCGATATAGCACTCTTTGGTATTGGGTTGAATCAATGGGAACAACTCTTCGGCTTTGGAAATGCGGTGGCCGAGAATTTGCAATCCTCCATGGGAATTGATTTTATTGGCTTGATAGCGATTATCGAGTAAAGGCTTCACCACCAATTTATCGTTGATATCTACAGGGCTTTCGTTGTAAAGCCCAATAAGACGGGTAGTTTTCCCAGCAAACATACACCCGTAAATTAGTGCAAAATCTCTCATTGACACAGCGTTCTTTCGGTTGTAAATTTCCGAAAAATTTTTGATACCCGGCTTATGAATCCTCGCATTCCACAAATAATTGCAGATTTAGCTCAGTTTGAGTCCAAATTAAGGCAAGCTCAATCGGCGGAAGACATCGCCAAACAATTGGGCAATATTAAGTTATATGCTGCACAACTGTATTTGGAAACAGATATGGAAATTATTGCACAAAGCGGCGAACCCTTTGCTTCAGATCCACAACCCATCGAAGAGGTTTCTAACAGTGCATCCTCTTTCTTCAGGCCCAGTTTTGAAGATGATATCGATACCCAAGACCCGCCAACGCCCAAGGTAAATTCGATATCAAGTGCTGAAAAGGTTCCTGCAGAAGAGCAATTGGTAAAGGCAAACGAGGAAACGGAGTCAGTAATCTCACATATGGAGGAACCCATAGAAAGGGAACTGCCAGAAGTGGAAATAAAGGAAATCACAGAAAGTCCGGAAATTGTAGAGGTATCTCAATCAGAAGAGGTGACCTTACCTACCGCTGATGCCGTTGAAGATTACGAGGAAGAAGCAGATTTGAGCCAAGAAGAATTGCAAATTTCGCAAAACGAATTGGAAGAATCGGTTCCCGATGAAGCAACTTCGCCTATAGTTACGGATTCGGAGCCTCGTATCGATTTGTTTTCGCAAATCCACCTGAAAACCGTTGAAAATACTGATAATGTTGAAGATAATTCCCAGGAAAAAAAGCCTGCGCCCCATTTAGAGCAACGCGCAACCGAGATTTTAGCCATGTTCTCATTCTCCAGACGTTTCGAATTTGGAAACTTTTTGTTTGGAGGGGATATGAAGCTTTTTGCGGTCTTTATAACGGAGATGCTCGCGGCTAGCGATGCAGACCAACGCGAAGACGTATTTGATACTTGGTATACCCAACGACAATGGTCACGCCGCGATGAATCTGCAAACGATCTGAAACGCAATTTGCGTAAAATGATTTAGAAAAGCGAACGGGCATCATCAAATTACGATGCCTATTCGATTTCACCATAAACACCCTTTAGCCTTTTCTGCGGTATTTTTAGTACTCGGCGCCTTAGTTCCATTCGCCTTTATCTTAGCAATTCTAAGTTTGAGCGCTTTCTTATTGGCGCTTAGGAAACTCTGTTTAAGAGAATATATGCTCCTTTTCGGAGCATTGGCTCTTGGTTTTACGAGCCGTTCTTGGCATTTTTCTCGCTATTATTCGGCACAAAAGGCCCTTTCTGAAGCCCCATTTATACAGGTATTGGTAGTTTCCAAGCGGAGTAAGGATTATGGCACCCAATACGAAGCCCGTTTAAAATCGGTGTACGAATCGGGTTATTGGCGGCAGTTTTCTTCGTTTCGGGTAGATTTTACGCGGGAAAAAGATTCGGAAATCCTTCCTGGTATGCAGCTGCTGATAGAAAAATCCCAATTACAGGTTCCCGCCAGTCCCCAACATCCCTTTATGTTTAATGCCGAAGTCTATAATTGGGGAATTCAGCGTTTGGGTACCTTAAATCTGAAATCGGCCCAATTGTATTGCTTGGGTACGGATTCGGGTGGACTTGAAAATCGGCGATATCGATTTAAAAACCGATTAAATGGGGCATTGAAACCTTGGCTTTCTGAGAGGGCCGCCGCATTGTTTGCGGGATTGATTTTGGGAGATAAAGATGGGATTGAAGAGACAGATCGTTTCTTGTTTCAGCAAGCGGGATTGATGCATATTTTATCCGTTTCTGGGATGCATTTGGGATTGATTTACTGGCTCATTTCTTGGCCAATAAAACAAGGAACGAAGCGCTATCGAAGCTTGCGAAAAATCGAATTGTTGGGTTTGCCAGTTCTGTGGTCCTATGCTTATGTAACAGGAATGGCGCCCCCTGTATTCAGGGCGGCAACATTCATTTCAGTCATTTTGGTGACGCAAATTGTGTTGAAAAGGCGGGTGCGCCTTGCCGATATTTTGTGCAGTGCGGCTTGTTTTCAAGTTATTTTTGATCCTCTAACGCTGTACAGCGTTAGCTTTCAATTGAGTTTTGCGGCAATGATAGGAATTGCTTTTTACTTTCCATTATGGCAGGAATTTTGGAGAGACAAAATTGGAGCCTATACCGCATTGGGTGATTTATTGGGCATTTCTTTGTGTTGCACCCTAAGTACCCTGCCTTTAACACTCTATCATTTTCATGCCATGCCCACTTGGTTTTTATTGGGAAATTTGATTTTTACCTTCCCCTTTACCCTCCTTATTTATGTGTTTTTAGCCTTGTCCATCTGTGTATTTCTTCCGTTCGCTTTCCTCACTGGTGTATGTGCAACCGTCGCCAATTGGGGAGTCGCAGGCATCCACACCTTATTGTTGTGGGAATCGGTATTGCCCATTCCTTATATATATGCCTACGATTTTACAATTGTCGATGTGGGTGTTTTGAGCATCATTCTATTTGGATGTTGGAGGTTGTGGAGTGAAATGCCCCTGTTCTCTGCGAAATATATAAGGTTGGGACTATGGATTTGGGTGTTTTGGGGATTGATACGCGTTCCCAATAATCATTTTTCGGGGGAAATCGAAGCCCAAATAGTACCTAAAGTACAAATGAAAGTAGCGGCAGGGCGCTGGGCACAATCTCAAGGAAGCGATACCTTGAAGTTCTTGGAATTGGAAAAGGGACCCACAAGGGTACAATCAAAATCAAGTACCTTTGCACCATGGAATGGGTTGAAATTGAGAACAAAGACCGAGTAGCCACGGTTTTTATGTCGCGGATTGATAAACGGAATGCTTTAAATCCCCAATTAGTAGGGGAATTAACCCGTGCGTTTGAAGACTTGAATGCGCGAGAGGATGTTAAAATTATCGTTCTTAAATCTAAAGCCGCTGCATTTTCTGCGGGTGCAGATTTGGCCTATATCAAAGAAATGGGTTCCTTTACACACGAAGAGAACGTGGCCGATTCTCGAAATCTAAAAACCTTGTTTGAGGCCATTTACCATTCACCCAAAATTACCCTGTCGCTGGTAGACGGTCCTGCACTTGCTGGTGGCTGTGGTTTGGCTAGTATCGTAGATTTTTGTTTTGCAACACCTGCATCTACTTTTGGATATACAGAAGCCCGAATAGGATTCATACCTGCTCTGGTAATGGTGTATCTGCGCCATAAAATGCCTTTCAATACCCTGAATGAATGGTTGTTAACGGCAGGGGTATTTCCCGCCGAAAAAGCATTGAAAGACGGACTAATTTATAAAGTATCAGAGGATATTCATACAGATATAGGAGCATTTATCGAACAATTGAAAACAGGCGTAAGCGCAGAGTCGGTTGCGCGTACTAAGAAAATGCTTCGCGCTTTGCCCTACGATCATGAACAGGCTTTGGAATATGCGGCGCAACAAAATGCACACGCACGGAAGTCGGACGATTGTATAAAAGGGATTTCTCAATTTTTAAATAAGGAGAAAATAGCGTGGTAAGATTGGTAGATACCCATAATCATTTGTATGCGGATGCGTTCGATGAAGACCGGGCAGACGTTGTTGCGCGAAGCATAGATGCAGGGGTAGATTGGGTGTTGCTGCCCAATATCGATTTGGCGAGTATTGAAAAAATGCATCGATTGCATGAAAATTTCCCTCAGAATACGGGCTGTATGATGGGCCTTCATCCCTGTGATGTTAAAGCCAATTACAAAGAGGTTTTAGCCGAAATGTACACATGGTTTACCAAATATTCGTATGTTGGGGTAGGCGAGGTGGGAATGGATTTACACTGGGATATTTCTACGAAAGAGTGGCAAAAAGAAGCCCTGCAAACGCAGGTCGAATGGGCCATAGAATTTGGATTGCCTTTGAGTTTGCATACCCGAAATGCCACACAAGAGGTAATTCAATTGTTAAAACCCTATAAAGGACAGGTATCAGGAGTATTTCATTGTTTCTCGGAAAGTGCCGAATTGGCACAAGAGATTATAAAATTAGGGTTTAAATTAGGAATTGGAGGTGTTGTGACCTTTAAAAAGGCGGGAATTCGTGAGGTGATTTCCCAAATAGGCATTTCCGAATTGGTTTTGGAAACCGACAGTCCCTACTTGGCGCCTACACCGTATAGAGGCAAACGCAATGAACCGGCTTACGTTCGATTAATTGCAGATGAAATTGCCTCGCTTACTGGGAATTCGATTATGGAAGTGGCACAGTGTACAACTGAAAATGCCCTGTCATTATTTCGCCGTAAAGCATAAAAATGTGATAATTGTCACATTTTCCTAAGAAATAGTTTCTCATCTTTGGAAAATATGCGGTTTTAAGCAACCGTTTATCTTATAAGAAGAGAACTATAAATATGGAAAAAAAAATACACCCTAACAATTGCTCTTGCTGTAATCAGGAGGAGTCTAACACCACGAACCGACGCGATTTTTTAAAGACAGCAGGTACTGCGGGTTTCGGATTTGCTTTTGGGACCTTGGCTGCAGGAAGCTTAGCGGGCTGTGGAACGAAGCCTGAAAAAATGTCGAGTTCTGCCGCTGTTGCAAGTGGCAAGGCGCAAAAATTTACCATTCTACAAACCGCCGATATTCACGGTCAATTGCTCGAACATGATGAATTTTTCTGGGAAAATGGCAGAGCGGTTTATAAACGCAGAGGAGGCATGGCTACCTTAAAAACGATGTTGAACACCCTTCGTAAAGAAAATCCAGGCAATACCTTGTTGGTAGATGGAGGCGATTGTTTTCAAGGAAGTGGTGTTGCAGCCTTAACTGAAGGACGTGCCTTGGTTCCTTTGATTAATAATATTGGGTATGATTTGATGTTGCCGGGGAACTGGGAAGTGGTGTATGGTAAAGAAAACATGATGAAAGATCTTGGCGGATATAATGCGGCAAAAGTGTGTGCAAACATGTACCACAGTGGAGCCGGATTTAACGGACAGGATATGATTTTTCAACCGTATTGGACCAAGGTTGTTGCGGGTGTTAAAATTGGATTTATTGGATTGAACGACCCTTTAACGCCAAAGCGCCAGTCGCCCGCATATTCCGAAGGCATCCATTTTGGGAAGCCCGAAGAGAATGTGGCTCGCTACGTGAAAATTTTACGTGAATACGAAAATTGTGCCATGGTCTTTTTGGTAACGCACATGGGATTGACCCAGCAAGTAGATTTAGGCAACCAAGCCTTTGTAGAAGGAGTCGATTATATTTTAGGAGCCGATACGCATGAACGCGTGCGCAAACCCATCGAAACCAAATACACCAAAGTTACGGAGCCCGGAGCTTTCGGTTCTTTTGTTGGGAAATTGGATATCGTGGTGGAAGACGGCAAAATCAAAGACCACCACTATGAATTGATGGATGTAGATCCAAGTCGCTACAAACCCGATGCGGAAATGGCCGCTTTGGTTGAAAAAACCTTTGAGCCTTATAATAAGGAGTTGAAAACCGTAATTGGGGTTACAAAGAGTACTTTAGTACGTTATTTTGTGTTGGAAACTCCAATGGATAACGTTATTACCGATGCGGTGATGGCTAAATTCAATCCGGATGTTGCCCTTTCTAATGGATTCAGATTTTGTCCTCCGTTGGTAGCTTCTCCCGAAAAGCCTGCTGAAATTACCAACGATTTCTTATGGAGTATGTTGCCCGTGAATTCACAAGCCAGAACGGGTAAAGTGAGCGGACAGAAACTATGGAATTGGTTGGAGAAGGAGCTTGAAAATGTATTCGCGAAAGATCCGGCAAAGCGTTTTGGCGGTTGGGTTGTTCGTTTTGCTGGAATGCAAATCAATTTCACGTCTAAAAAGCCGATGGGTGAGCGTTTGAATTGGGTGAAAATCAAAGGGCAACCCATTGATAAAAATAAGGAATATTCCATTGTGGCGTGTGAACGCGAGGGAGATCCGGAGGATGCGATTTGCAGAATGATGGGTGTGAGCAATCCGGTAGATACCGGTGTGAACCTGCACGATGCCATTCGTGAATACTTGGCGGCCAATTCGCCTATTGAGCCTAAAGTAGAGGGCCGGGTAGAATGTACCGACCAAGCCGCCGATCTTTTAAGTCAATTGGAGGGATACGATTATAAATTTGTTTAACGGAATGTAATTTCAGTCACAAATTCCTTCAGGTTTAAGAACGATTTTTGCAATTATTATGGAAATATTAGGATATTTTGGTGCCGTACTCATGGGTATGTCACTGGGTTTGATAGGGGGCGGAGGTTCCATCCTCACCGTGCCTATTTTGGTTTACTTGTTCAGTGTTAATGCAGAATTGTCAACCGCGTATTCCTTGTTTATTGTAGGATTAACGAGTTTGTTTGGCAGTTTAACCCACATGAAAATGGGCAATATTCATTGGAAAACAGCGATTGTTTTCGGAATACCCTCTATTGTTAGTGTGTATTTAACGCGACATTTTGTGGTTCCTGCCATTCCCAAAATGCTGATCAACACATCAAGTTTTGTGCTTGATAAGGATATGGGGATATTGATCCTGTTTGCCATTATTATGGTATTGGCATCGTACAGCATGATCAAAAAAGGCAAGCCCAAGGCGCAAAATGGGGATGCGGAAATTAGTTACAACTATCCCTTGATTTTGGTTGAAGGCGCTGTAGTAGGATTCATTACCGGTTTGGTAGGAGCGGGAGGCGGTTTCTTGATTATTCCAGCCCTCGTGATCCTTGCGAAATTGCCCATGAAACAAGCGGTAGGTACCTCTCTAATCATTATTGCTTCAAAGTCTTTATTGGGATTTTTGGGGGATTTAGGACGCGGTCAGTTAATCGATTGGAACTTCTTGTTGATTTTTTCGGCCATTGCGGTAGTGGGAATTTTCTTAGGAGCGAACCTTTCGAAGAAAATAAGCGGCGATAAGCTAAAACCTGCCTTTGGTTGGTTCGTTTTAGTGATGGGAATATATATAATTGTAAAAACCTTGTTGTAATTTAGTGCTATGCTCAACGAAAAAGATACCACGAAATTAGTTAAAGCGGTTAATTCCTTACTTGCCTTGCTGGTAGGGGTTATCTTGGTCTTGTTGGGTTTGGTGCTATTTATTACGCTTAAACCTGCTGCGGATCAAGTTTCTGAAACAGTGGCGACTGAAAACAGCACAGAAACAACGCCCGCATTGCCTAATTTGCCTGCATTAGACGATGCCACCGATTTGTGGAAAGCGCCAACAGACGATGAACTTCCCCAAGGTGAAGCAGGGGAAACAATTAAATACGGTCGTGATCTCATTGCACAAACCGCTTCATATTTTGGTCCTAAAGGATCCATAAAACATCTGAGTAACGGCTTGAATTGTCAAAACTGCCACTTAGATGCTGGAACCAAACCCTGGGGGAATAATTATGGGTCGGTGGCGAGTACCTATCCGAAAATGAGAGGTCGTAGCGGAAAAGTCGAGAGTGTGTATAAGCGCATTTCCGATTGCTTTGAACGTTCTTTAAATGGAACGGCTCCGGATTCCAATTCTAGAGAAATGAAGGCGATGAAAGCCTATATTCTCTGGGTAGGCAAGGACGTTCCGAAAGGCGAAAAAGCCAAGGGCTCCGGGATTTTCAATTTGGCCTTCCTGAATAGACCTATTGATCCTAAAAACGGTCAAAAAGTGTATGAAGCAAAGTGTCAAAGTTGTCACCAAGCCGATGGACAGGGATTGCCCAATGCAGATAAAACGGCTTATATGTATCCTCCGTTGTGGGGTGATTTGAGTTACAATCACGGTGCAGGATTGTATAGAATGTCGCGTTTTGCAGGGTATGTTAAAGCCAATATGCCTTTAGGCGCGAGTTACAATAAGCCACAATTAACGGATGAGGAATCTTGGGATGTTGCGGCATTTGTGAATACGCAACGCAGACCTGGGAAAGATTTAAGTAAAGATTGGCCTGATATTTCTAAGAAGAATTTTGACCATCCTTTCGGGCCTTATGCAGATCCTTTTTCAGAGGAACAACATAAGTTCGGTCCTTATAAGGATATTAAGGATTTTTATGCATCAAAAAAATAAAAAAATATAAAAACGATAAATATGAAAGTAGAACAAATTTACACAGGTTGTTTGGCACAAGGTGCTTACTATCTTGAAAACAATGGCGAAGTGGCCATTATTGATCCATTGCGTGAAGTGCAGCCCTATATAGAGCGCGCTGAAAAAGACGGTGCTACCATAAAATACATTTTCGAAACGCATTTTCACGCAGATTTTGTGAGTGGTCACGTAGATCTTAGCAAGAAGACAGGCGCTCCGATTATTTACGGTCCCAATGCAAATCCAAGTTTTGATTGCATTATTGCTACAGATGGCCAAGAGTTTAAATTGGGTAATGCAAGCATTCGAGTGATTCATACTCCAGGTCATACCATGGAAAGTACTTGTTTTTTATTGATCGAGGAAAATGGAAAAGCGACCAGTTTATTCAGCGGGGATACCCTTTTCTTAGGGGATGTAGGCCGTCCTGATTTGGCACAAAAAGCTGCGGATATGACGCAAGAGGAACTTGCGGGCATGTTGTATGACAGTTTGTATAACAAAATATTGCCTTTAGACGATGATATTATGGTATACCCTGCACATGGTGCTGGATCTGCCTGCGGTAAAAATATGATGAAGGAAACCATGGATACCTTGGGCAATCAAAAGTCTATGAACTATGCCCTGAATCAAAGCTCCAGGGAGGCGTTCATTGAAGCTGTAATCGATGGCCTATTGCCTCCTCCAGCCTACTTCCCATTGAATGTAGCCATGAATAAAAAAGGCTACGATTCTATCGATGTGGTTATGGAGAAAGGCATGCAAGCATTGTCGCCTGAGGCCTTCGAAGCGGCAGCGGAAACTACCGGTGCGGTTATTTTAGACACGCGCACGGCTGCCCAATTCGCGGAAGGTTTTGTTCCACGTTCGGTAAATATTGGTCTCGACGGGCAGTTTGCTCCTTGGGTAGGTGCCATGATTGTAGATGTAAAGCAGCCTATTTTGTTGATTACTGAAGAAGGTAAGGAAGAAGAAACCCTAACCCGTTTAACACGTGTGGGTTTTGATGTGGTAATTGGTCATTTGGCGGGTGGTTTCGATGCTTGGAAAGCAGCGGGAAAAGAAACCGATACCGTAAATAGAATCAGCGCTGAAACCTTCAAAAACGAAGTGAATATTGGAGAAACCTATGTGTTGGACGTGCGTAAAGAATCAGAATACCGCGCAGAACACGTAGAAGACGCATACAACAAACCCTTGGATTTTATCAACGAATGGTTCATGGAAATGGGCAATTTAGAAGATACCTTCTATGTGCATTGTGCAGGAGGATATCGCAGTATGATCGCGGCTTCTATATTAAAATCTAAAGGAATCCATAACTTCAAAGAAGTAGCGGGTGGTTTTAAAGCTATTGCTGAGGCAGGTGTTTCAAAAACGGATTTTGTTTGTCAATCTAAATTGCAAAAATCCTAAAATGTTAGAACTTATAAAAGAACCTTGGTCTTGGTGGGTTGCGGGAATCATCATTGGTTTAACGGTACCCACACTTTTGATAATTGGCAATAAATCTTTTGGAATCAGTTCTTCCTTGAGACATATCTGTGCCATGTGTGTGCCTGCTAAACTTCCTTTTTTCAATTACGATTGGAAAAAGGAAGTTTGGAATTTATTCTTTGTATTTGGGACCTTATTAGGTGGGTTTATTGCAGTGCAATTTTTACAAAACCCAGAACCTATACAAATTGCGGAAAGCACAAAAACACATTTGCAGAACGCAGGCGTTCAGAATTTTGACCAATTACTTCCTACAGACATCTTTTCATGGGAAAGTCTATTCACACTCCGTGGCTTTATCTTTATCGTAATTGGTGGATTTATGGTAGGTTTTGGTACGCGATATGCCGGGGGTTGTACCAGCGGACATGCCATTATGGGATTGAGTAATTTGCAATGGCCTTCATTGGTAGCCACCATTATGTTTATGATCGGTGGTATTGTAATGACCTGGTTTATTTTACCCTTTTTATTAGCCCTTTAATTAGTAACAGATGTCTAAAGATAATACCGATAAAACGCAGTTCTCAGATGCTGCTATGTGTGTAAACGAATCAAAAACCACTCACCCAATGTGGTATAATTTAAAATACTTGATAGTGGGTGTGATATTTGGTATCGCTTTCGTGAAAGCCGAAATTATCAGTTGGTTTCGCATTCAAGAAATGTTTCGCTTTGAATCCTTTCATATGTATGGGGTAATTGGCACCGGTGTGGTGGTGGGAATGATTTCCATACAAATTATCAAACGTTTTAATGTGAAAACCATCTATGGTGAAAAAATCGTTATTGCCGATAAAACCTTTAACAAAGGTCAGGTTTATGGCGGTTTGATATTCGGATTGGGATGGGCCATTACAGGCGCCTGTCCGGGACCTTTATTTGCTCAAATGGGGGCCGGTTTTAGTGTGATTTTTGTAACCTTTGTTTCAGCTGCTGCAGGAACCTGGGTTTATGGATTGTTGCGTGATAAACTTCCTCATTAATAAGAAATGGGTGTGCATAAAAAAGGCGATGGGAAACCATCGCCTTTTTTACATGTCTTTGTTGAAATACCCTTATTTTTTAGGTAACACCTCTTCGAAGATGACTTCATCGGTGTTGTTTTGAGCATTTTGTTGGGCTTGGGTATTTACGGCACAATTGCCAGAACCAAAACACCCGATATTCAAAACGGCCATGGTTGTAAATGCAGTGCCCATAAGCCAAACTCCTGTTTGACCACTGGCAATACCTTGTCCTATAAAACTGATTCCGATAATGGTGCGTATAACACGCACCAAATCCCAATTTTTTAAGATGCGGTTCATTACATTAATGCAATGCGCATGTCTGCAAGGCCACCTCCATTATATACTTCCGCTACTCCAGATTGTTGCAAAATGCTGCATGCCATTCCACTGCGGTTTCCACTGCGGCAATATAACAAGTAGGGCCCATGCATTTCGGTGATTTCAGCAACGCGATTGGGTACTTCTTCCAAAGGGATGTTAATAGCTCCGTCTACATGTCCGTCTGCAAATTCCCAAGATGAGCGTACATCAATTACGGTAGCTCCTTTTTCGTTTACTAATTCTCTTATTGTCATGATTGTTCTGTTTATGGATGCAAATTTCCGACTAAAGTTTTGCATAAAACGTAATATTTGTCACGATGAGAAAACCAAGGGCTGTAATATTGGAAATTAATTGCAGCGACTTGATAGGGCAATCCGTTTAGCCTTGGTACCGGGTGCTGAAATGCAGAGATTGACTCGGTTTTTCCTTTGTTGGGTGCTTTATAAATCTAAATCCTCCACTTTGGTTATCATTAAGATATCAATGGCATTTTGAAAATCCGGGTCTATATTGATTCCGATACACCGTGCTTTTTGTTCAATATACCGTTTAAAGAGCATCGGCGTTTTGGCTCCATTGGGTTCTATACATTCAATAATGGTATCCATCCGCTTTAAGTCTTTGGCTTCTGATAAAGATACCCATCTACTGATTAATGGGTTTTTACGCAACTTGAGCGCATGTATCGGAATGAAGTAGTTCCGAATTTCCGAATCGGAAAAATGCTTCCACAAAAACTCAGTTATAAGCAATTTAGATTCGTTTTGATAGGTATTAGGAAGACTGGTTTGTCCGATTATATATCGAATTTCGGGTTTGGATTTAATTACAGTCAAGATCCCTTGCCACAATAAAAATAAGGGAAAGGGTTTTTGTTGGTATTCAGGGGTTACAAAAGCGCGACCCATTAACAGGGAATTTGCCAATATCGTTTCGGTTTGGGGATTTTTCTTGTAAAAATCGTATAACAAGGATTGATAGCCTTCTCTGGTATGCAGTTCGGTGCCGATGCCCAAGCGGTAGGCCCCTGCGATACATTGATTTTCAGAATCCCACAGAATTAGATGATAAAAATCGGTATCAAAGGCGTCTAAATCGCTGTTTTTACCGGTTCCTTCTCCTACTTGACGGAAGGTGATTTCACGCAATCGACCTATTTCATGTAACAGATTGGGGCTTTCCCCTGGTGGCGAAATATATACTTTATGCGGGCCTTTGCTCGTTAATTCCGGTCCTAGAAGGGCAATTTCTTCTTGTAATAAATGAATTTTAGTAGGACCGACTATGGGTTTCATTTTTTTGCTCAAAAACCGGTCTTTGGGTTGAAGCCAGTGGAATTTTGACGCCTTCCTGCTCATCAGCCTGATTTTTAGTTCTAAGTCTAAAAAACTACCAGATGTGGATGACTTAAAGGGTTTTCCAATAACAGATTCAATGGGCCGAAGTTTCCGTTTTAGGCTTTCTCGGGGCAATAGGTGCGCCTTTATGACGGGGTGAATTTTGCTCAATTGATAAAATAATGCGCTGTTGCGGCCTCTAATGCCCCAAGGAATAATTAATCCCGTATATTGTTCGATGATGGCCCGAGCGGTACTGTCCCAAAAGGCAATTTTGTCACTTTTATACAATCGTTTGTTTAACAATACCTCCGAATTTGAAAATACTACGATACAATGTCCAGCGTCCAAATATGCAAGGGCCGTTTTCAATGCGGCCTCATTTATTTGACGGGCATTCGGGGCTTGCTCATTTTGTATGGCAAGGGTATACGGCTTTAGGGCTTCCTGGGGATAGGTATCGGTATAAGTGAGCAATTTTACATCTTTTCTTTTTTGTAATAGACTCTCTAAAATCAATAACCCATCGGGAATTCCAGTGGGGTGATTGGCTAATACGAGTAGGGGTTTTTCTGTTGGAATTCTTTGAATATGGACATCGCTAATTTTGTGTTTTATTTGCGAATACGAGCGATACGCGGTCAAAAAATCTTCGATATTCTTTTGTTGCCATGATTGATACACCTTAAATGCTTTATGCGATCCGGAAATACGTTTTATTAAGGTATCTGAGGCGTTGTGCCAAATTTGCGAACGGTTTTTTGCGTTAATTTTGAATCGATTTGCTTGGAAATGGAGTGGAGTTAAGGCCATAATTCAAATTGTTTTAATTTAAATCGAAACTTAATGCGCCTGTTTAAGCAAAATGTAAAATTGATATTGTCATTGTGTTAAAGATTGGATACGTGCTGTTACGTGTTAAGTACATCCTTGTGCAGGAGCCTTTGATAGGGGTGGTTTGGCAAATCTTGAATAAATCAAATCTAATTACGGTCTGAATTGTTATTCAATGGCCGATGGATAATGCCTTTCAAATAGTTTGGTTTAAACGCGATTTACGGATTCAAGATCACGAAGCCATTCTTGAAGCGAGTAGGCAGACGCTTCCGGTAGTATTTGTGTACCTGCACGAACCCGAATTATTCCAATCTACCCACTACAGTCCGCGGCATGAACGTTTTGTTTGGGAATCAATAATTGAATTAAAGGCGTTTTTTCAAGCTAAAAAACTGCCGTTTTTTGCCATCGAAATGGAGGCCATTCCGCTGTTTGAATCCCTGATAGCAATGGGCCTACAAAAGGTATGGAGTTTACAGGAAATTGGACTGGAAAAAACGTATCTGCGCGACCGTTTGTTGGCCGCGCTGTTTAAGAAGCAAGCGGTTGATTGGAAGGAAATACCCTATTCCGGTATTCGAAGAGGTCTAAAATCACGCAAGAATTTTAATGAATATTGGTACGATTACATGTCGAATGTGATTCCCGAGATTCAATGGGAATCGTTCCAAGTGCCCCCTGTCGGACTTTGCAATGTTCTAGAAACATTTCCAATAATGAAAGAAAAACCCAAAGTTCCCGGTATAGTTCAAGAGGGGGGCGCTCAAAAAGGTTGGCAATATTTACGCAGTTTTACCGATTCGAGGGTATCACATTATATGCAGCACATTTCGAAACCTGAAGAATCCAGGCGGAGTTGCAGCCGCATCAGTCCCTATCTCGCTTGGGGGAATCTGAGCTTGCGCCAAGTTTTTCAACATCAATATATTCAAGGTCAGAAAAGTGCGCACAAACGCAATATGAGGCAGTTTGCTTCCCGACTTCGGTGGCGGGAACACTTTATGCAAAAGTTCGAAAGTGAATGTGAAATGGAATTTGTAAGTGTTAACCGAGGATATGAAGATTTGGAGTTTCAAAACGAACTGGAGGCCTATGAGCGCTGGAAAACGGGACACACGGGGTTTCCGTTAGTGGATGCGTGTATGCGCTGCTTAATCGAAACGGGTTATATCAATTTTAGAATGCGTGCCATGTTGGTGAGTATGTTATGCCACCACATGAATCAAAGCTGGGAGCGGGCCGCAAATTATTTATCAGGTCTTTTTTTAGATTTTGAACCGGGCATACACTTCCCTCAAATTCAAATGCAGGCGGGCTTAACGGGCATAAATACGGTTCGTATTTACAATCCCACAAAGCAAGCACAAGACCAGGATCCTCAGGGTGTATTTATTAAAAAGTGGGTGCCAGAACTTCGGGCATTGCATGGGCCTTTTGTACATGAACCTTGGGAACAAACGGCCATGGAACAGCAATTGAGTGGAGTAATTATTGGAGAGACCTATCCGGCACCGATTGTAGATTTAAAAACAAGCCATAAAGCCGCCCGAGACCGCTTATATGGGGCGCGAAAATCCCCAAAAATCAAAAAAGAATCTTTGCGAATTTTGCAAATGCATACCCTTCCCAATCGCAAACCCTAGAAGCCGCGATGCTGCGCAAACAATTCGAAATTTTTGAATTCGGCTATTTTGAAGTTGATTTTATGAAAAGTTATTGGGGTATAAATACAGTATTTTTGGAAATTTTTGTGAAGGGCCGCCTTAAAAATTGTTGGAGAATCTGTAAACTTTTCAAGCATTTACGTCATAATTTGCTTTTTGTGTTTTGAACAATAAATAAATTTCCTTATTGTTGAAGTTACAAAAAGACCAAAGCAATTAAACATGAATAGATATTACTCGGTAACAAACGCCCTGAAATCTGGATTCTTTGTTATTTGCGCCATGGCTTCCATTGAAGCAGAGGCCCAAATCACCGATACCGCAGACAAAATCGACGAAGTCGTTGTTGTAGGTTACGGTACGGCAAAGAAAAAAGAATTTACGGGAGCTAATTCGGCTATTAAAGGCGAGAAATTAGAGAAATTGAACATTCCTAGAATGGATCAGGCCCTGCAAGGACAAATGTCTGGGGTAACTATTTCGACCAATTCGGGTTCTCCGGGCGGGTCTTCCAGTATTCGTATCCGCGGACTTTCCACTTTTGGAGATAATGATCCGCTCATTTTAGTCGATGGGGTGGTGTATGATTCAGAAGGTTTGAATGCGCTTAATCCCAGTGATATTGCATCTATAAACGTTTTGAAGGATGCAACGGCTGGTATTTATGGGGTACGTGCTGCAAACGGGGTTATTATCGTTGAAACTAAAAAAGGAAAGCGCAATATGGCGCCTCGTTTTGAGTTTTCGGGATATGAAGGGTTTCAACAAACCGCCAACCGTTTAGATTTGCTTAATGCAACCGAATATGCGGTATTGAAAAATGAAATGTTCGCCAATGGCGGCGATCCTTTGCCTTTCCGGAATACCCAGTTGGGTACGGGGACCAATTGGCAGGATTCTGTTTTTCAAACGGCACCAATCCGCAATTACAATTTATCTGTTCAAGGCGGTACCGATCTTTCTACCTATTCTATTGGGGGAAGTTATTTCCGTCAAGAGGGTATTGTAGGTGGACCGAAGGCGTCGTTTGAACGTTTAAATGGAAGGGTTAATTTCCAAACTAAAATGACCGATAAATTGCGCTTTAATAGTGTATTGTTATATACCCATGAAAAACGCAGTGGTCTTCCAGAAAACGGAATTGGTTCTGTTTTGTATAATACCGTGAATGCATTTCCCACAGATCCTATTAGAGATGAAAACGGCAAGTTTACCTATTTAGAGGAAGTAGCAGACATCATCAATCCCTTGGCACAAATTCAGAATACCTACAATTGGGCTGTGGTAAACAAATTCGTGGGCAAGGAGGAATTGGAATACGATATTTTACCCGAATTAACGTTTACCAACCGATTGAACTACAATCTTGCTTTGGTAGACAATAAATCGTTTTCGCCTTTGGTTTGGTTTGGACCGGGCAAAGCCCAAAATACTGCATTGAATGAGCAATTAGATCCTACTGAAATTGAAATTGCCCCAGATGTTCTAATTGAGCGCGGTGCAAGTGTGTACGAAGGTCGCTATACCTACACCGACTTAAACTTTGAGAGTTTTTTAAACTACGATAAAGAGATTTTCCCGAAACAAACCTTGAAGGCAACTTTAGGTACCTCTGTTTTTAGTCGCAATGGAAGTGGCTTAGATGGAACCGCTTACAATATTCCCAATAATGCATTGGAATATGCCGACATTTCTGCCAATTTGGCACCGGGCGGTTATTTGAACCAAGTAAATTCATTTCAGTTTCAAGAGCGCTTGCTATCCGCTTTCATGAGAGCGGAATACAATTATCATGATAAATACATTGTTTCGGGTATTTTGCGTCGCGACGGATCTTCAAAGTTTGGACCAAACAGCCGCTACGGTTGGTTTCCTACCATTTCCGGATCATGGGTAATTTCAGAAGAAGATTTCTACAATCTGCGTAAAGTTTCCTTGCTGAAATTACGCGCCAGTTATGGAGTAAGCGGAAACGATCAAATTGCTAATTTTGCATACCGCGGTTTGCTTAACGGCGAAGGGGTTTATGTTTTTAACGATATCATTACCCAAGGTGTTGCTATTGGTCGTGCGGCCAATCCCGATTTGAAATGGGAAACCACACGTCAATTGAATATTGGTTTAGATGCTTCTATAGGCCGCGATTTAGATGTTACATTGAATTATTTCATCAAAAACACCAACGATTTGTTGTTCCAACCCCAAGTTTCTGCTTTACTAGGAACGTATGGACCTGGAAGTTACCCTCCGATTATCAATGCAGGTAACGTGCATAACCAAGGAGTAGAATTGGAATTGGGTTACAACCATACCTTCCGCAACAAAATGCGTTTTGGGGTAAATTTCAATGCTACGTATTTGCATAATGAAGTTACTGCAACGCCTGACGGTGTTGATTTTATTCCAGGCGTAGGATTTGGCGTGGGCGGTAACGTTGCCACCCGATTCCAAACGGGTTACACCATTGGTTATTTTCATGGATATGAAGTAGTAGGGGTGTACCAAACACAAGCAGAAATTGACAATGC
>JAULUW010000023.1:0-8902 GCA_032111345.1 Bacteroidia bacterium | reverse complement strand
AACCTGCTACAATTACTGCCAGAATATAATTCTCCACACTTGCCACTTTCCCCCGAAGAAATTCATCATTATAAAGAGTACTATATACAACTAAAGCAAAATGCTGCGCGCCTAGCACAAATCCCCGATTATAAAGAAAATCATAATAAACAAAAGCCCGATCAGATCCTACCTATCGCCTATACCCTTACTCAAAAAGTCACGCTACACGATAGTGAGTATTTAAGGGTAAAACCGGGCACTCATATTCGAATGAAGGGGGAAAAGGCCTTATGGATTATTAACGGTGGCCTGCACATGGAAGGTACGAAAGACAAACCCATAATAATAGAAGCAGAGCCCAATTGCCAAGCCTCCATCTATATTGAAAGTTCCGATTCCGTATTTTTGAAGCATGTTTATTTCAAGGGACTTTCAAACTTGCAATATGGATTTTGGAAAACGCCATCCAGCATTACCGTTTTTAACACGGCTAATGTAATCTTTGAAAATTGCAGTTTCACTGAGAATCGCAGTGGCGACGATTATTTGAATCTCTTTCAATGTAAAAATTTCCAACTATCAAATTGCATTTTTGCGGACGTTAAAAGCGACGCCTTAGATTCAGACTTTTCATCGGGTACTGTTATCGACACAGAGTTTTTAAGGATCGGTAACGATGGTATCGACGGATCCGGAAGTCAAATTACCATTGCAAATTGCATTTTTAATTTCGTCCAAGACAAAGCCGTTTCTTCAGGAGAAAAAAGCAGCTTTGCCCTATCAAATTCCCAAATACAAAACAGTGAAATCGCTCTGGTTTCCAAAGACCGCTCAAGCCTAAAGGTCAAAAACACCCATTTAGAAAAAGTGCGTTTACCGGTGGCGGTTTTTCAGAAAAAACCCGAATATGGCCCCGCTTCCATTCAAATAGATGAGGATCTTAATACCTATTCTTATTTAATTGAAGAAGGCAGCCAAATCGCACATACCGGCGGAGAAACCCAAATGTCGGAACATGTAAAAGACCTCCTTTATGGAAACGAATATGGAAGCGCTACCCAAAAATAAAACCCTATTTAAAAAACTTTTGGGGCTCTTTAAACCCCAAGAAAAAACCACTGAAATGGGCTATCGCTTTGAGAAGAAATTTTTGGTCCCCATTCAAGAATTACCTCAATTTGAAATGCGCTTGCATCAATTCTTTTGTCGTGAGATTTACAAGTCCCGATGGATCAACAATCTCTATTGCGACACCTACAATCACCAACATTTAAATGAAAATATAGAAGGTTATTCTGATAGAAAAAAGCTCCGATTCCGATGGTATGGAGAGACCGAAGGTTCCCTTAAAATTAATGCTGAATTCAAAATTAAACACGATGATGTCAATCGCAAAACCAGTTTCGATCTGGGAATTATCGATTACCAAAAAGCAGACACCCCACAGGTCTTATTTGAAAAGTGCTTACAATCTTGGCAGCACCTCCAGCCCCAATCCTTTGCAATTTTACAACAATACCAACCCACGTTGATAAATCGCTATCACCGCCGGTACTTTATGAATGCAGAAGCCCAAATACGCGTTACCATTGATACGCCGATACATTATCAAAATGCACAAAACGGCATCAAAGCTTCTCAATTGGATCACGCAATTGTGGAATTAAAGTCACCAAGCAATCACATCATATTCACCGACATCATGCCCTATCAGCTCGATAAATCTTCTAAATATGTAGATGGATTGCAGCGTTGCAGCCAATAACTAGTTCAGTAGTTCTCCGCAAAGTCGTTTCACCGAATAGCGCAAACGCAACAAATTCATACGCGCAGAAACCAAAGCAGATTCCGCTTGTAATTTATTCACCTGAGCAGCACGTAAATCGTTAAATTGAATTTGTCCGTTGGCATACGCCTCTTGCGCACGCTTCAACGCACTTTCAGACAGAATTACCGATTGGCTTAGCGTATAAATTTGTGTTTCTAATACCTTTTGGTCGGCCAAGGCTTCGTAAACCATTTGCATCGCTTGCAGTTTGGCTTGCTCGTACTCATACCCCTTTCGTTGTACTTCTAAATCGGCATTTTTAACCGCGTTATTCAACTGTTTGCCATTGAAAATTGGAACCACCAGCGAAGCCGAAGAGTTGAATCCGGTATTGGTTTGGGATAAAATAATTCCCGCCCCATTCTGAGAATTCAAATATCCATAGTTGGCATTAATACTCAAAGTAGGCATTTGGCGACTGCGCGCTAAATCAAACTGATTGCGCGAAAGATCTCTGCTTAACTGCGACAATAATACGGCACTGGCATTGCTGCCCACTTTCTGAATCAAGGCTTCCTCCGATTCTAAAACGGGGGTGGGCATATCTAAACTCAGCACCAATTCTTTATTTGGAATTTCCCCCATAAGAACATTTAAGGCAAAGGCTTCTTTTTCCGCTGCTGTTTGCGCTTGTATCCAAACCAAACTGTCGTTTTTCAAATCTACCTGCGCCGATAATACATCGAGCTTTGTTCGTGCACCGGTTTTATTGCCAGCTTCTACATAGGCCAAGCGCTGTTGGGAAACGGCTAAATTGGCTTCCGCCAATTGCGCATTCAAGCGATTTTGCTGGTAACTTACAAAACGAGAAACCGCTTCAAAAACCAAGTTTTCGGCAACTATTTGCGCTTGAATATTCGTTAATAAGCTCTGTCCAACTAAATTCCGGTAGGTGTAAACACGTCCGAAACCATTGAAAACGGTATAATTCAAGCCAATATTAGCGCCCAAAGATGTATTTATAGCTCCATTGCGTTCTACATCCGGCAAGCCTCCAGCAAACTCTAATTTGGTATTGTTTTGACTGAAAGCGCCACTGCCGTTCGCATTAATTTGTGGAAAGAAACCGGCTTGACCCAAATTCGCCAGATTCAAGGCTTGTTTACTTTGAATTTCACTTACCTGAATTTGATAGTTCGACTTAAGGGTGCGGGCCACCACATTCATTAAACTCACACTATCTTGAGCACCTAAGAGCGTGCTGCCTAAACCCAATATCCAAAAACCGATTAGTCTATGCTTGTTCCAATTCATCTTGTTCTGATTTAAGTTCGCGTATTGCGGGTTCTACACTTTCTGCACTCGGCCTGTCTCCTGCATTCCAAATCCATAAAGATTGCCTTTTGATATCGTTCCATACCGACAAGAAAACCGGCAACATAACTAAAGTTAATACCGTTGCAATGGCAATTCCGTAGGCCACAGAGATGGCCATTGGAATTAAAAACTGTGCTTGAAAGCTGCGTTCCATAATTAAAGGGGCCAAACCAGCCACGGTGGTCGCACTCGTTAGGAAAATCGCCCTAAAACGTACATAACCCGATTGGTAAACCGCGTCTTTAAAAAGCATGCCCTCTTTTAAAAATCCATTCATCTTATCCACCAGCACCAAGCTGTCGTTTACAATAATTCCAATGAGCGCAACTACACCCAAGAAACTCAAAATACTCATTTGCTGACCGTGTATATAGTGGCCCCAAGCCACGCCTACCAAACTAAATGGCACCAAAAGCAGCAGAATAATGGCCGCTTGGGCAAAAGAACGGAAAGTGAACGTAATAATGGCTAAAATGCTGATTAATACAAAAGGCAATGCAAATTGTGCCGATTTCTGGGTTTTCAAGGCCTCCCGATTTTGACCCTCGAACAAAGGGGAAACCCCGGGGTGTTTCGCCAATAAACCGGGCATGATAGTTTCTTTAATTTGATTAATAATCATAGGAGCCGATACGTTTTTATCGCGCAACTCCGATTCGATCGTAACCTGCCTTTGCCCATCTAAATGATCCACATCTACAACCCCACGGCGCAGGTTCAATACGGCCAACTCTTTTAAGGGTATTTCAAGCCCAGTTGCAGATTTGATGCGCATTTCTTCTAAATCGTTTAAGGATTTTCGTTGGTTTTCGTTGTATCTAACCCAAATCTTTACTTCATCGCGTCCTCTTTGCAAACGTTGTGCCTCGTAACCAAAGTAACCAGCTCGTACTTGCGACAGAATTTGTGCTTCCGTGAATCCCATCGAATACGCTTTATCGGTTAAGGCAACGTGAATTTCCTTGCGACCTGATTCCGTACTTTCTACCACATCTTTTAATTCCGGAATCGCCTTCATGGCTTCTTTCAATTCCGCTTTGGCCGCATTGATTTCTTTGGCGTTATCTCCCAATAAGGTTACAGAAACAGGCTTCCCAAAAGCAGATGCTTGTCCGAAAGTAAGTTTTTCTGCATCCGGCATAGGTCCCAATTCTTCACGAATCATATTGGCCAATTCCATGCTGCTGTATTTACGAGATTCACTTGGAATTAAAATCGCATTTACTACACCTTCGTTGATATTGGGACCTAGTTTGCGTTCGATTTTTAATACCTCTCCAATATCGTCTTTGCGCTCTTTTTTCAAGCGGTCATTAACCCGAATAACAGCATCTTCAATGCGCACTAAACGTTCATTGGTAATGGCATCTCGGGTACCCGATGGCATCGATAAATCAATAGGAATTTCATTGCGTTCTAGATTAGGAAAAAAGGTAAATTTAATGAGAGAACCTTTGATTCCCCCAACCGTAATCACCACCGTTCCAATAACAAATAGAATACTGAAAAACCGGTGATTTAAGGCAAAGCGTAAAACCGGAGCATACAACTTATCTCGCATCACGTACATCATCTTATCGGTGATGCGTTCTAATGCGTTCTTCTTATACGCTCTGTTATTTAGGGCTTTAGAATGTGCCAAATGCGCAGGTAATATGATCAAGGCTTCAATAAGAGAAACAAACAATGTAGCTATAACTACCGTTGAAAGTTCGCTAAAGAAATCTCCCGCTCTTCCATCCACCAAAAAGAAGAAGGAAAAGGCAACCATGGTGGTTGTTACCGCTGAAAACACCGCGGGTACAACTTCTAAAGTTCCATCGATGGCCGCGCGAACCGCAGATTTTCCTTGTTCGTAATGCCAATAAATATTTTCTGAAATCACAATACCGTCATCAACCAAAATTCCCACTACCACGATCATCCCAAACAGCGAGATTACGTTTATTGTTACGCCCAAATACAAGGCAATAATAAACATCCCTAAAAAGGAAACCGGCAATCCCATAGCCACCCAAAAAGCAATACGAGCGTTTAAAAACATGGAAAGCAGAATCAAAACCAAAATCATTCCAATAAATCCATTTTCAAACAACAATTCTTTACGCTCATTAAGGGTTTCTGATTGGTCTTTTATGAGTGTGCTAGTGATTTGTGGATTTTGTTTTGCAAATTCCGCAAAATAACTGCGCACGTAATCTGCGTTCTTTAACAAGTCTTCGCGGTCGGTACTTTGCACCGAAATCTCTACCGCAGGCTTTCCGTTGATATAAATCCGATTGGGATCATCAGACCAACGATCGTTCACTTCTGCAATATCTTTAAGGCGCACAACAGCCCCCTCGGCCTCTCTTAAAATCACCAAATTTTCCAATTCCTTGGCGTAATAGCCTTTGTTACGGCTGCGGATCAAAAGTTCTTCTTCTGTTGTTTTAACACTACCACCGGTAATATCGATATTGGAATTTCGAACCAATAAACCCGCCTGTTCTAAGGTAAGGTTGTGCCTGCGTAGGGCAATATCATCAAAACTGATTTCTATTTCCTGCTGGGGGAATCCCGACAAGCTTACCTTTGAAATACCGTCATATTTCAGCAAATCTTTTTCAATTCGACGGGCATAGGATTTCAAGGCGAGCAAATCAATATTCGAACCTGAGACCGCATAATTAATGGTAAAAAAACTATTTTCTACCAAGAAAACAATGGGCTTTTCAAGACTTGTGGGAAAATTATTAATGCTATTAACCGCATTTTGAACATCTTCCAAAGCCGTACTGGTATTATAGCCTTTCTCAACTTCCACATTCACAATCGCCGCATTCTCCTTGCTTTTGGAGGTAACGCGTTCTATACCGCTCACTCCTTGGAGCTTTTCCTCCACCAATTGAACCACTCCTTCTTCTAATTCCTCAGGGGCTGCGCCGGGCAAAACCAGTTGAATATTGATAATTCGGCTTTCCACCAAAGGAAAGAAACTCGCCGTTAACTTGGTGTAGGCGATAAATCCGAATACGGAAATTATCGTTAACAGCGTATTAACCGAAACCGGGTATTTAATAAAATACGTAATAATGCGCTTCATCGTTTTTAGTTGGTTTTCTTGGGAAGCTGTGGAACGACTTTCATTCCTTCAAAAGCACCGGCAACCGAGCGCTGTAAAATCCAAACGCCTTCTTCAAAACCGGATACAATAGCCTTATCTCCTGCTATGGCTTCTACTTTTACCGGCAATTCGTATAAACTCGAATCTTTAGGATTCACCGCGAAAATCGTATTCCGTTCGCTTAACCAGCTTCTGGTAATTTCTAAAGATTTGGGAACCGTTGCGCCCCCAGCGGCAAACTGAAAATACTGACCTTCTTTGATTTGATTACCCGCAACGCGCAAATAAATATTTACCAATTGCGTTTGCGCATTGATCGTCGCATTAACCCGTGTAACTTGTGCATTGCCCATTACAGATCCCTTATCATCGACCAATTGCACATTTTTACCTACGCTCCATTGAGAAAGCTGCGTTTCGGGTACTGCGGCTTCTAATTCGAAAATATTGGGATTTAAAAACAATCCTAATTTCTGACCAATCCGAACCAAAGTTCCAGGTTGAATATTCGTTTCTGCCAAAACTCCATTGTAAGGTGCTATAATGCGGTGCTTCGCAAGGCGTTCTTCTTGACTTTTTATTACATAATACTGATTGAGAACATTTCTTCCCGATAAAAAAGATTTCAATTTGCTGTTGCTCAATTCAGGCATATCGGGGAGCTGGGAGTGCACATTGATTGCGGACGCAAACGCGCTCCATTGTGCGTGTTCGTTCGAATAGTCAATAGCAATATCGGGTAAAACCTGACTCATCAATCCCATAAACGCACTGCGCTGAGCTTTTAACTGCGCCGAAAACTCGCGGTCTTCGATTTGCACCAAAACCTCCCCTTTTTTAAAGGACATTCCCGGTCTGAATTTGGTACCCAATAAAGTCCCTCCTACTTCCGCATAAATCTCCATGCGGTCTAAGGCTTTCACTCGGCCACTGCTATTAAGTTGCACCTGGTGTACCTCATAATTTGCGGGTTTCACAGGTACTACATTTTCCCTAAAAGAAATTTTAGGTGCAATACCCGCCTTCGGAGAGGATAATTTTTTAGATATAAAAATACTGATCAATAGAACCGCCACTCCCAAGACGATGGAGCGAACGAGCGTTTTATTACCTTTTAACACGGGATTGTATAAATTATTTTTACAAAAATACGGGAAGATTGACCCATTTATGTGATAAAAGTGACAAATAATGCAAAAACAAAGACGAAACATTTGTTCGACCATTTATCACAAACGTTAAACGAGTTTCCCCAAAAAACTATTTTTCAATTTGTACCTTTGCACTTAATAAACAAAACCGCACTAAATATATTATGTCATTTGTAGGAAAAAAATTCCCAAACATTGCCGTTAATGCAATGTCTGAAATGGGCGACACGTACGCCATCAATGTTTTTCAAGAAGCCGTTAACAACAAAAAGAAAGTATTGTTATTCTGGTATCCGAAGGATTTCACTTTTGTTTGTCCAACCGAATTACATGCCTTTCAAGAAGCATTAGGCGAATTTGAAAAACGCAACACCATCGTTATTGGTGCTTCATGCGATACCCCTGAAGTACATTTTGCATGGTTGAATACCGCAAAAGACAACGGAGGAATCGAAGGAGTAACCTACCCAATTTTAGCAGATTCTAACCGCAACTTGTCAAGCATTTTAGATATTTTAGATATCAAATCCTCCGACTATAACGAAGAATTGGATACCATTATTTACGAAGGCGACAACGTTACATATCGCGCTACCTATTTGATCGATGAAGAAGGATCTGTTTTCCATGAGAGCATCAATCACATGCCTTTGGGTCGTAACGTAAAAGAATATTTGCGTTTAATCGATGCCTTTACCCACGTTCAAGAGAAGGGCGAAGTGTGTCCTGCAAACTGGGAAGAAGGTAAAGATGCCATGAATGCAAACCGCGATGGCGTTGCCGATTATTTGAAGTCACATTAATCTATAATTCAAAATCGTATGCTATTAGAGCTTGAAACAGACACCTTGCAAGAGGTAATCAGCCAGAATGAAAAAGTGGTGGTTCAATTTTCCGCCGGATGGTGTGGAAATTGCAGAATCATGAAGCCCAAATTCAAACGCATGTCTGCAGAGCATGAGGGCATGACGTTTGTAATTATCGATGCGGAGAAAAATCCGGAATCGCGCAAATTAGCCAATGTTTCAAATTTGCCCACCTTTGCGGCATTTCAAAACGGCAGCTTAATCGAGCAAACACAAACCAATAAGGTAGAAGTACTTTCCGAATTGGTCGCTAAAGCCGCACAATCATGAAAATCCCGGTAATCAAACACATCACCGAATTCATTGAGCAAAAAGATGCCGATTTTATTGAAGAAACCATTGCGGTTTTGGAACACCTATCGGAATTAGAAAGCTTGAAAGATGAGGAATTGGATGTTATCGGAGAATTGATTTCGAATTTGTACGGAGCATTGGAAGTCCAAAAAAGCATGGAAGACGGTTTGAGCAAAAAAGATGCTTTGAACGGTTTCATGCAACGGGTTTTGGGTTCAATCGATAAATAATTCCCCTTTAAACTACGCAAAAGCGGCTGATTAATCGGCCGCTTTTTTTATGCGTTTATCTCCAAATTTTGCAAATATTGCCGGTATATTGAATTGTCTCAAAACACCGTATATTTTCCCATAACCTA
>JAULUW010000022.1:0-5576 GCA_032111345.1 Bacteroidia bacterium | reverse complement strand
AGAACGTATGCAATCATCATGCTTCCCGTTGCCCTCTTTTTACTTTTTCATTCGTATTTCCCCAATAAACAAGAACGGTTTATTCTACCGGTAGTTCCGTTTATCATTATTATTGGAATTGTAGCTTGGGATTCGTATATCCATCATAAAAAGAGTACCACACTTTTAAAATGGAATAAATTTTCGAAACGATTCTTTTGGATATTAAACACCCCCTTATTGTTTGGTTTGACGGTCGCCTCTACGCGAACGGCGAAAATGGATGCCATGTATTATTTATACAAACAGAAAGATGCTGCCCACTTTGCTATTGAATCGAGCCACCGCGATTATATGGAGTTTATGCCGCGTTCCTACGGAAACTATTGGAAGCCTTATCAACATATCCTGCCTGTTTGCGATGCCGCGTGTTTTTTTGATTCTGTCGCAGCCGGCGTGCACCCCATGCCCAATTACATTCTGTTTTTCGACACCAATCAAATGGACGCACGAATCGAACGCTTGGAAAAAGAGGTGAAAATCCAAAAGATGAAACAAATTGAATCGTCGTGGTTAGACCGATTGATTCCGAAATTGAATCCGATAGTTAAAAGCCAGGTAATTACGATTTATAGAGTGCTGGGTTCACAGGGAATTTCCCAAGAAACTAAAACGAACTTACCAGCTGCCTCCGGCACCACCGCCGTTGAATCCTCCACCACCACCGAAACCTCCAAATCCCCCTGAGGAACCGCCACCGCCGAATCCGCCACCGCCAAAACCACTTCCCCCAAAGAAAATAGGAGGGGTGTAAAATCCACGTCGGGAATAACCGCCACCACCGCCTCTGCGAATAAAAAGCAAGTAAAATAAGAGGAATATCAATATGGGTAACAGCACGGAAAGAACCGATTCTGATTTTTTCTTGTTCTTAGTTCTTCCTTTAAATTCGCCTTTTACCGTAATGGCAAGGGCATATACGGTTTCACGTATGGCATTGTAGTAGTCGCCTTGCTTGAGATAAGGAACAAGGTGTTTGCGACCAATATCTCCAACAATTCCGTCGGTGAGCTTTCCCTGTGTTTTATCGGCCGTTATGATATGGTATTTGCGCCCACCTACGTTGAGATAAACGAGAATACCATTATTGGTCCCTTTATCACCAATTTTCCATTCTCTAGAGATAAAAAGGGCGCGATCAAAAGCATCGTATTCGCTATTGGCTTCTAAAACGACTGCAATTTGAACACCTATGGAATCTTGAAAGTCAAGCAGTAAACGATTGAGCATGCGGGCTTCACTTTCATTGAAGACCCCGGCATAATCGTTTAAAAAATTCGTATAAACCGGTACTTCTTGCTTGGCCCGAACCGATTGAACGGAGCTAAAAGCCAAAACAAGAAATACCAGGAATTTAATATATTTTATTTTTAGTAACTTCATTAGATAGTTCATTCGGGTTTTCATCGCTAGGAGGGAAGTATTTGGAAAGTTGTTTCCCAACTACATGCACCCCATTGATGATTCCGTCTGTTAGGTTTTTAGATTTAATGGTGCGAATGATATCGTCTTTAACAGCCTCCCAGAATTCGTTTCCAACGTGTTTGTGGATTCCTTCATCGCCAATTACAGCTATCTCGTGATTCCTTAACCGTAAGAATATCAAAACCCCGTTGCGGTTTTCAGTTTTATGCATTTCCAGCGCTTCAAATACCTTTTGGGCTTCTTCTAACAAGGGTAATTTCGAACCGCAAACCGTATAATGTACGCGTATTTCTGCGGAGGTAATCTCCTCAGCTTCGCCGATTGCATCTACCACTCTTGCGGTTTCTATTTGACCTGCAGGAGAAAAATTTTGTAAGCCTTTAAAACCGAATAACATGAATCTTATTCGTAAACCTTATCCAAATCAGGAGCATTTTCCATTCCTTCCGCTGCCGAGAATCCTGAGCGGCGATCGAATCCAAAAAGACCCGCCAAAATGTTATTGGGGAAACGACGCACTTTTTTATTGTAAATCGCTACGGCATCGTTGAAATCGGTACGTGCGGTACTGATGCGATTTTCAGTTCCTGCAATTTCGTCGTTTAATTTTTGGAATTGAGGAATAGACTTTAAATCAGGATATTTTTCAACAACCAACATCAATCGAGATAGGGAACCGTTCAATTTAGATTGAGCGGCTTCAAATTGTTTGATGTTTTCTGCATTGATTTTGCTGGCATCGATGTTCATGCTGGTGGCAGAAGCACGTGCGGCTACCACTTCTTTTAGAATGTTTTCTTCGGTTTTTGCAGCCTTTACTACGGTTTTGGCAAGATTAAGAATCAAATCTCCTCTGCGTTGGTATTGGGTTTCCACATTGTTCCAAGCCTTTTCAACATCCTCATCGGTACTTATCATACCATTATAGGTGTTGCATCCCATAGAAAAAATCAATAAAAATACGCCAAGAATGGCAAACAGGATAATAGTACTGCGTTTCATATAAATTTAAGTTCAAATATACGCGCAAAAGCCTCTTTTAGTTTTAGATTTACTTCAAAGAAATCGATTTCTTCGTTTAATTCTTGCGAAATACTGCTAACCGCTTTATCGGGTATTCCGCATGGTACAATATGTTTGAACATATTGAGGTCGGTGTTTACATTTAAGGCCAACCCATGCATGGTTATGTAGCGACTGCTTTTAATGCCGATGGCCGCGATTTTACGCTCACTTTTTCCGTTTATATCGATCCAAACTCCAATACGATCCGGAATAATGCCAGATTCAATGCCATAACTGGAAAGTACATCAATAATACTGGACTCAATGAGTGCAACGTATCTTTTCAAGCCCATATTAAGGACTTCCAAATCAAAAATAGGATAAGCAACTAGTTGACCGGGACCGTGATAGGTAATGTCTCCACCACGTTCAATTTCAAAAACATCTGCCCCCAATTGTGCGAGCATTTCGGGTGTGGCCAACAAATGATTGTGTTTTGCATGTTTTCCAAAGGTATACACGTGAGGATGTTCTACAAAAATCAAGTGTTGCTCGGTTGCAATACCTTCTTTCTTACAATGCAGGTTTCTTTGAAATAATTCTTGTTGAAATTCCCAAACTTCTTTGTAAGAGGCACGTCCTAATTGGTGAAATTTGCAAATATTCATGCGGCAAATTTAAACCGCATTTATCGTTTTGGTTTTCGGGGGAAGTATTTTTGTTTGGATTTTACATCAAAGTCAGCGCCAAGCAATGGGAACGCCGCTGGCTCTAGCTTTAGATTAAATAAAATAAGAAAGCATGAATAAGAGAGCTCAAGGAGAATGCGCGGAATTGCAAGCCGCGCTTTGGTTCAAACGCAATGGGTATGATATTAAACACCGCAATTGGTATTTTGAACACAAAGAATTAGATCTGGTAGTGGAAAATGCCCATACCCGGATTTTTGTGGAAGTGAAATATTCCAGTGCAACTGCGGTGAATTTTCCAGAATCGCGGGTAAACAAACAGAAACAACAATTTTTACAGTCTTGTGCCCGATCGTATCAATATCAATTTCCCAGCCATAAAAGCATCCGTTTTGATATTTTGGCCATTACCCAGAATGACTTTGCCACGCAGATTTTCCATACCAAAGATGCCTTTTTTGGAAGAATTTCGTACCCCAGATCGCGTCGTTTGTCTCATTTTTACGACATAGATTTTAAACTGAAACGCTTTTAGACTTTCTTTGCACCAAATGAAAAAGTTTGTTTTCGGAATATTAAGTGCCCTCACTTTGAACAGTAACCATGCCCAACACGCATGTGGAACAGATCTATATTATGAGCGCCAAATCAATAAAAACCAGTCGTTTAAACAGATTGAAGAGCAACATAACTTAGAAAGTAAACACTTTGTAAAAACCGCTCAAAATATCGTTCAAAAACGTGCTGCGAAATATACAATTCCCGTCGTTTTCCATGTAATTCACACCAATGGCAGTGAAAATATCTCTCGCGAACAAATTTTAGATCAATTGCGAATTTTAAATGAAGATTTTAGCTATACCAATGCCAACAAAGAAAATCTACGTGCCCCATTTAGAAATGCTGCGGCCGCGGGAGATATTGAATTTCAATTGGCATCGGTAGATCCTTCCGGCAATTGTTTCGATGGAATTAACCGTATTTATTCCCCATTGGGCGTTGACATGGATATGGATGATGAACCGGTAAAAGATTTGGCATATTGGAATTACCGAAAATATTTAAATGTATGGGTAGTAACCAATATTCAAACTACCTCTTCTACCGGTACGATTTTAGGATATGCTGTTTTTCCATGGACCTCAAACTTTAACAAAGACGGTATCGTAATCCGACACGATAGAGTGGGTTCTATTGGAACGGCTAGTAATACCGATGATGGAAGAACACTTACCCATGAATTGGGCCATTGGTTGGGATTATATCATACGTTTCAAGGGGGGTGCAATGATGGAGACCAATGCGACGATACCCCGCCGGTATTAAGTACCTTTACCAATGCCAGCTGTCCGGCCAATAGCAATTCTTGTAACAACGACAATCCGGATTTACCCGATATGTGGGAGAATTATATGGATTATTCCAATGGAACTTGTATGAGTGCGTTTACCAAAGAACAGGTAGCTCGGATGCACTATTATTTAGAAACGTTGAGAAGTTCTATTTACAGCAGCAGCAACTTATTATCGGTGGGAGTGCAGAAACAAAACGCCAAACCCACTGCTTTTTTTAATTCGAATACGCGGGTAATTTGTGTAGGTCAACCGGTAAATTTTTACGATTTAAGTTGCAAAGGTGCCGTAAGTGGCCGTTTATGGACTTTCACAGGTGCACAACAAACGACCTCTTCTTTAGAAAATCCGGTAGTAATTTATCCGAAAGCAGGTGTTTATCAAGTAAAATTGCAAGTTGAGAATAATTTTGGGAGTGATGTTCGCACAGAAACTACTTATATAACCGTTTTAGAAGAACGAGGGGATAGAGATCCAAATTTCGAAGAAGGTTTTGAAAATGGAGATCCAACTACCACCTCTGGATTCGTACATTTATCACCCACTTACAAATTTGAACGCACAAATGTGGCTGCCTACACCGGAAATTACAGCTACCGCGCCAATATCAATGCAGCTACACCAGCAGGTGCCGTATATAGTTTTCAAACTCCTTCTTACGATATTGAGTCGATGGGAACCGGTTTTTCACCTAAATTTACCTTTTGGGCTTCTTATGCGCAGCCAAATGCGGATATCAGTGAAACGCTGAAGTTGTACATATCTACCGATTGTGGTGGAACATGGAATCAAATCTATCTGAGAAATGGAGCATCTTTAACGTACTTGAATGCGCCCTACACGTCTAATTGGGTACCCAAAAATGCTTCAGAATGGCGCAGACATGGTTTAGCTTCTTTAGGAAGTTTAGGTTATAGCGATGCAAAAAACGCCATATTCCGAATCGATGTAATCAGCGCCAGTGGAAATCCGGTCTACATCGATAATGTAAATATGAGCCCTTTTTATGCAGGAACCCAACAATTGAATACCGAATCCATAAAATTGGATTTATATCCCAATCCTG
>JAULUW010000021.1:0-3583 GCA_032111345.1 Bacteroidia bacterium | reverse complement strand
AAATCTAATAAACCCATTAAACCTTTTAAACCTTTTAAAGCCTACCCCACAAAACCTATACCCTCCACCCCAAAAAAACAAAACACCTCCACCCCCCCCAAAACCTATACCTCCATCCCCACAAAAAACATATACCCTCCACCAAAAAAACACATACCTCCCTTTCTCCTAAAGCCACCCCTCATCTGCAAAACTGGTGTAACGCGAACCCGAAAGTATCAAATGATCCAAAAATTGAATGTCGAAATATTTACAGCCTTCCTGCAGCTTCTTGGTTAAATCCTTATCCTCCGCCGAAGGCTGTAAATTCCCAGAAGGATGGTTATGTGCCACTATCATGGCACTCGACTTCAATAATATGGCCTTTTGAAAAATGATTCGCAAATCCACAATAGTGGCGTTAATGCCGCCAATGCTGATGCATTGTTGACTGATTACCCGGTTGGCGCGATTTAAAAAGGCCACATGAAACTCCTCGTGAGTTAACTGTGCCAACTTGGCGGCAAACATTTTGTGGGCATCCCCACTCTTTTGTATCGTGGGAAATTGATCCACCCATGTCCATCTTCGGTTCGATAATTCCCAAACGGCCATTAAGCGCACACAGGTTTCTTCATCCATTTCATCGAGTGCCATCATATCCTCAACCGACATATTTGAAAATTCATGCAGCTGATTTTGGCAATAATCGAAAATTTTTGCTGCCTTTTCCGTGGGAAATTGGCGATTTTCGCGTCTGTTCAATACCAAAGCAATGAGCTCAACTTCTGAAAGTGCCCGTTTCCCGTGGGTTAACAACTTATGGTGCAAATCCATTCCCTTAATTTCACCATCTTTTCTTTCTGTTTGATTTGATAATTTTTTTACCATAATTTTGTCAAAGATATTTTCAATATCCCAAGAAGGAAAAAACACGAAACAAAATAAAACGTTAAATATTATTGATTTTTACAACTATGAGCGAGCAAAAAGAAAAACTCAAAGCCCTGCAACAAACCATTGAAAGATTAGAAAAGTCTTATGGTAAAGGGATTGTCATGAAAATGGACGACAAACACAAGGTAAACGTAGACGTTATTTCTACGGGTTCCTTTGGTTTAGATTTGGCATTAGGCGTAGGCGGTTTCCCAAGAGGGCGTATCATTGAAATCTATGGACCAGAAAGCTCTGGTAAAACCACCATCGCATTGCACACCATTGCAGAAGCTCAAAAAAAAGGGGGCATTTGTGCATTTATAGATGCGGAACACGCTTTTGATAAGTTTTATGCCGAAAAATTAGGTATCGATACCTCTAGCCTATTAATTTCTCAGCCCGATGACGGAGAGCAAGCGCTCGAAATTGCCGATAACTTGGTGCGCTCCGGTGCCATCGATGTATTGGTAATTGACTCGGTAGCAGCCCTGGTGCCTCGCGCCGAATTAGAAGGCGATATGGGTGATTCTAAAGTGGGTTTGCACGCACGTTTAATGAGCCAAGCCTTGCGTAAACTGACTGGTACCATTCATAAAACCGGTTGTATTGCCATTTTTATCAACCAATTGCGTGAAAAAATTGGGGTAATGTTCGGGAATCCAGAAACTACCACAGGGGGTAATGCCTTAAAATTCTATGCTTCAATACGTTTAGACATTCGCCGTAATGCCCAAATTAAAGACGGCGATGAAGTGATTGGTAACCGCACCAAAGTAAAAGTAGCCAAGAATAAAGTTGCGCCTCCTTTCCGGGTAGTAGAATTTGACATCATGTATGGAAAAGGAATTTCGCGCGTTGGCGAAGTTTTAGATATTGCGGTGGATGCCAACATCGTTCAGAAAAGCGGCAGCTGGTTCAGTTATGACGGTACCAAATTGGGTCAAGGTCGCGATACCGTTAAAAGCTTGCTCGAAGACAATCCAGAATTATTAGCCGATATTGAATCTAAAATTCTAAACAAGAATAAAGCCGGCGAAGAGGTTCTTGAAATACAACCAGAAGCACCTGAATCACCAGAAAAAGACAAATAAACCGTTTTTTCGCTTCTATTGGTTGACTCTTGATTGATTACTGGGTTCGATGTTGCTATTTACATCGGACCCTTTTTTGGCTATAAAGGAAGTTCCCCAAGAATTCAAGGGGCTATGGGCTTATACCATCCTTCAAATATTTACTATGTTTGTATTGAATAAAAAATATTAAGTGGCACCACATACAGCATCCAATACGATATGCTCACAGTGGACAACGCTTAAAATTTCCCAATAATTGCATCAATAAAATATATCCCCTCAAAAAAAGGCCTATTTTATTGCCAATAACATAAATTTGAGGTGCTAAAATACGAGCAACACAGATACCTTAAGAGTCGCTTTCGTCTGTAAAACCGAAGAATTTTTCTTTGTACATAACGGGATATACTACGTACAACATCAACAATCGCCCAAAACGAAAAACCCAAGGCAATAGAAATACGATTAAAATGGGGATGATATATACCGCCTCTTCAAAAAGCCCAACTTGATATAGAAGAATTGAAGATATAATGGTTAAACCAACCAACAATGCATAAGTCCAATACATAGAACCAACAAAGAACCCTGTTTCGGGTTCGTATTTTAATTGGCAATTAGGGCATGCATCGAGTGTATCCGAAAATTTACGAAACGATAAAATCTTATTGCGGAATACATTCCCCTTTCCACAACGCGGACAGCGCGCACGGAAGAAAGGTACAATACCCGCACGGGAATGATCGGCCATGTTTTACTTTTTCTTTTTTAAATTCGATTTATAAAATGCAAAACCTGCGCCCGCTACAAGTACATAAGGTACGGACATCAAAAATAGGATACCCTTGTTTATACCATCGCCTACCTGGCGCTCATAACGGTGCTTACCCGTTTTTCTACCGCTGGTTAATGCGGTTTTACACATCGGACATTGAGACCAAGAAATACCCACCAACAAGAAAGCAGCGGCAAATAGGATTAATTGCTTTTTCATAATTCTAATTCAAACAAGGTGATAATAACAAATATACGACTACGCCCGTAACCGATACATATAACCACAGCGGAAATGTGTATCGAGCCAACTTTTTATGTCTATCGAATTTCCCTACACTGGCAAAATACATCGTGTAAAGAATCATAGGCAGTATCAAAGCAGCCAAAACAATGTGCGTGAAAAGAATAATCAAATATACCGTTTTAATTAAACCTTTTTGGCAATAGGGCACATGTGGCACGGTAAAGTGATAGGTTACGTAGCTCAATAAAAACAAGGTTGACAGCACAAAGGCACTCAACATGAATTTTTGATGCGTGGCCTTATCCTTGCGGTTTTTAATAAAATAAACGCCCAAAACCAAGCAAATAGATACGGCCGAATTGATGATAGCATTTACTTTAGGGAGCAATCGTGCAAACTCTGCCGTAGGGCGCATTGCATCCGGCAAATAGCGCAAGAGTGTCACTAAGGCCGGAACGGTCAAGGAGAGCGCTAAAACAAGCCAAAAAAAGGCTTTATCACTAATCCAAGGTTTCTTGTCTGCGGTATTCATATTTCAAATTTTCAATATCGTCTTTAATGCGTCGAATGAGTT
>JAULUW010000020.1:0-2907 GCA_032111345.1 Bacteroidia bacterium | reverse complement strand
CGATTCCTAAACGCCAAAAAAAAAGCAGCGCACCAAACGCAACGTCACTCGGCATATCTTTAAACGCATCGTTTACCTCACCTTTATACGGGGCAATTAGGTAGCGTTTACCTTGCCCTTCCTTTATGATGGGGCGATATAAAACGCTTAATACTTTGTAAGTGTCCTTTGGTTCTTTTTGATAGTTTTCTATATCTATAAACTCGCCCGTTGTAATGTCATCAATATTCGGAATGAATCCGTATTTCACTCCCTTGTGTTCAAATGTCGTTTGCAGTTCGGGGGTTTCGTTTAGGAATTTAGAGATATGCTCTACGGCCTTGTTAAGTACCTTCAACGGCAAACGTGCGGTTTCACTATTCGTAAGTCCTAAAAAAATACTCACGGCTTTTATACCTCGCTCGGTCTCTTCTTGGTGGGGTAGTGAATTGTATTCCACCATCTGATAAAGCGGAACTTCGCTTAGGTGGGTCGGTATCGTTATTTCCATATATAAATAACGCCCAAAAATGCAAATGTTTTAAGGGCAAAAAAAAAGCCCCGTAGGGCTTCTTAAATACTTAGGGTTTTTTTCTTGACCATATACTTACTTCCGTAGCATTGGAAGCAAATTCCGTTGCAATAATAGTCGAATGACTTAATAAAGCCTTGGCCCATACATCGGTCACACTCGCAAGTGTGCAACGTGTCCAACTTGATGCTTTTAACGTGGTTGTCGGAAACTTTTGGGTATTGTATGAATTGAGCAACATAAGACAATAGGTCCTTGGCGTTAAAGTTGCTATCGTAATAACGGCCAGTGCAACCGTATCCTTTGATTTCGATGTTGAATTTTTTAGGGTTGCCATTTTCATCCTTATGATTTGGGTTTTTCCAAACCTTGCCGATTTGCTGAATGTTAATTGTGATAAATCCATCGGCAATAATTTGATTAAGAGCCTTTACAAAATAACTACGGTTGTCGCCTTGTTCGGTTCTGCCTGATTCTACGAATAATTTGGTGGTTGCGTTTTTGCTTTGTGTGATTTCCATACCACAAATATACACATACTTTTTATATTTGCAATACGCAATGAAAATATTTTAAAAATAATTATCTCACATCGTACTGCCCGAAATTACGCTTAATCCCAATGGCTTCCATTTCGTGGTATCTGAATGCATCAAGTGCGTGGTCTACTCCGATGGGTCGGTTCATAGTGTTACCGCTTTTGTCCTTATCCCAAATGTAGCCCCGTAGTTCTTTGATTAGGTCGGTGCTTCGCTTGGTGATAAAATACGATTGTTCTTGCATAACCTGAATACCATAATTTATCGAGTCCTTACCTTTGGTCACCCCTCGGATTGTTTTGCCGTAACGTCTAATCTCTTCGATGCTTTTAGGCTCGGCAGAATCAGCGTAACAAATAACGCCGCTTTCAATGTGCTTTGCTATTTCCCCGTTCATCATACCAGTGCGGTATAAAATTTGGTCTATGTACCTTTGGCCGTTAAATAAGTAAATTGCAACCAATGCGGTCGGGTCATTGCTATATCCAAAATCTAAGCCGTAACCGATTAACTTGGCATCATCGGGTATAGAGTCCACTAATTGGTAATTACTGAATACAACGCCCTCCAAATTGCCTATTTCACCTAATCCGTAAACACGCCACCAATTGGCCCAATACTCGGATGTCTTGGCCTTTTCCTTTGCCTTTTCTATTTCCTTTACGATACTTTTATCAAGTGCCTCATTATCCTTGTAAGTCAAAACCACCATCTCGGAATCGGGGTCCGCTTTCAATTCGGTATCCACCCAAAATTCACTAACGGGATTGTAATCCAAATAAATGAACCTACGGGTTCGGATTGCTAACTGGTAGTAACTTTCCCATTCAATATTGTTACACTCGTTTATAAATAGAACGTCACGCCGTGCGCCTCGTAATTTATCGGGTTGGTCTGCGGAAAAGAACTCAATAAAACTATCATTGGAAAAGGTGTACGTTAAACTTGACTTGTTCCATTTGTCAGGCACGAACATCCCAACCATTTCCATAATTTTCAGAAAGTCACGAATCGCACCCCTTCGCAAATGCGGGATGGATTCTGCCACTACCGATATTTCGCACCTGGGCGTTTTAACTGCATAGGTAATAAGCATTGGAATAATGCTAAATGTTTTAGAATCATCACCCCCACCACCGAAGCAATGGGGGTTAAACCGAGGAAGACGTACCACCGCGAACTATGCGGACCCGCTTCCTCAGTTTTGATATCTTAAGTTGTGCCGTTGTTTGTTGTAACATTAAAATTCCTCTTGAGTCTTAATTAACCATTGAAGATACACATCGCATTTCTGCAAATCTTCGAGACCGTTCTTATTACGATAACGCCAAGTGTATTTTATGATGTTGCCTTTTAGGTATCCCATAAATTCAATCTTTGACATTGAGGCCTTGATGCATTCAATACATTCTATTTCGCCTCCGTAATGTTTTGGACTTGTGTTGCTCATTCTTTTATGTCTAAATCAATGCCATTAAAAATAGGGCGTTCGGTTTGTAAATCGATGGGTTGCGTAGGCATTCCAAAGGTGGAATCCATTAATTGTTTATAGGCGGCCACGTCACCCTTACGGGCTTTGTGTATCATTGCCAAGGTTATCAAATCTTCTTGGCTTAGGTTCTCATCAATGCCAGTAATTGGGTTCTTTGCGTTCTGCATTGTTTCCAACCATTTACGGGCTATCGTGCTTCGGTTCTTGCTTCCCTTTGGTCGGCCGTTGGGGTTCCTGATTTCCCCAAATTCGGGTGGTATTAAGTTTTCATTGTTTGCCATATTTCTCAAATTAGTCTCAAATTATTTTAAGCAGTTCCATTCGCTTTTGGTTTATCGTATCAATGTTATGGTGTTCTTGGCAGT
>JAULUW010000019.1:0-6974 GCA_032111345.1 Bacteroidia bacterium | reverse complement strand
TTCTTGCAAACTGCGCTTGAGGAGTTCCCACTCCGCCTCTTCGGTATATTCCAAATGATCAACACTCCAGCATGCATGCGCCACTGCTACCTGCACGCCGCCACTCAAACCGAGTTGATTTCCGTGAATTTTAGCCGGCAAACCCTGTTTTTCGGCGGCTTTGATTACCCTCGACGTCTGTTCGGGCGAAAAGAATCCTTTTTCACAAAACACATCTACATGATCGGCCAATTTTTCTGCGGCAATAGCTGGCAACATCTCCTCAATAATCAAAGAAATATACGCGTCTTGATTGTTGCGATAATCCATAGGGAAGGCATGAGCGCCCAAAAAAGTGGCTTTAATTTGAATCGGCAATGCCGCTTTCAAGCGCTTAATCACGCGCAACATTTTCAATTCAGAATCCACACTAAGCCCGTATCCACTTTTGATTTCAAGGGTCGTTGTTCCCAATGCAATCATTTCCCGAACCCGTGCCAAAGCAGCTTCAAAAAGGGCGTCTTCCGTTGCAAGCGCCATTTTACGGGCCGAATTTAAAATCCCACCACCGGCTTCCGCAATTTCTTCGTAAGTAGCTCCTTTTATGCGCATTACAAATTCTTCTTCCCGCGATGCCGCAAAAACACTGTGGGTATGACTATCGACGAAACCGGGCATCACTTCTCTGTTCTCGAGGGAAATTTCCCGGTCGGCTTGTGGGGCGTTCGACATCGGTCCGATGGAACGAATCAAACCCGCTTCTACCAATATATACGCATCTTCTAAAGTGCTTACTTGTGCCATCTCTGGACCGCTAATGGCACCAGGTTGGCCCGTATAAATTTTCGAAATATGGGTAAAAAGGGTTTTCATAATGCGAATATACTGCTTGAGATTTCAAGAAGTTCTTACATTTGAAGTCATGCACGCAGAAAATGAACTTCTAAATAGGCTAAAAAGTCCCATCCAAAAAGGCCTACAGGTATTTATTGCGCCGAATGCTACGGTGCTTGGGAATGTAATTTTAGGTGATTTTTGCAGCCTGTGGTTTGGGGCTGTTTTGCGCGGCGATACCGATTGTATTGAAATTGGGGCTCGAACCAATATTCAAGACAATGCCGTTTTACATGCCGACCCAGGAGATCCATGTCGCATTGGATCGGATTGTGTAATTGGACATTCCGCGATTGTGCATGGAGCCACTTTGGAGGACCATGTATTGGTGGGCATGCATGCAACGGTATTAAACAAGGCCCATATTGGGGCATTTTCAATTATCGGGGCCAATGCCTTGATTCCCGCCGGTATGGTTGTTCCGCCCTATTCTTTGGTATTGGGCGTACCCGCTAAAGTAGTAAAATCATTAGGGCCTGAAATTGCTGAAAAAATCCAGCATAATGTCGACGATTATGTAAAACGTGCACAAACATATATCCAATTCTATCAAGAAATAAACGGATAATTTCCACGTTTTAGAGGTGGATTGCTTATTATTGTAACTCAAGCGGATGCCAAGGACCAAATATTTTTACAACCAAAAAAGTCTCAGCTTTGAAAAGGTCTCCGAAAACCGGAGTTATGTGTTATGGCGTTTCCTGGGTATCAGCTCCTTAATTATTGTTAGTGTAGTCATATTAAGTGTAATATTAAGTCGATATATTACAGATTCTTACGACGATGTTTTAGATAAAAAATCCAAAGCTGCCGAATTCGAAATCAAACAATTGCAACGCGATCTGCGCGAATTAGATGCTTCACTAACGGACCTGCGAGATAAGGATGAAAACATTTATCGCGCAATTTACGGCGTTGCGCCCCCGAAAGTTGATGACAGCGAAGAAAAGGAATACAAAGAGTTGTTGGAACTGTCTCATGGAGCTGCATTACAGAAATTAAAAAAGCGTATTCAGGCTTTAAAAGAACTGAGTAAGACCCAAGAAAAAAGCTATGCGCAATTGGGTAAATTAATTACACAGCGTTCCGATTTGGTGAATTCTATCCCTGCCATCATGCCCGTTGCCAATAAAGATTTAAAACGGATGGCGAGTGGTTTTGGCTACCGTTTAGATCCGTTTTATCATACTTTCACCTTTCACGGGGGGATGGACTTTACCGCTGAAACAGGTACCGAGGTGTACGCTACAGGCGATGGCCGCGTTATAAAAAGACAATCCGATGCTTGGGGCTATGGAAACCACCTAATTGTAAATCACGGTCACGGTTATACCACTATATATGCCCACCTTTCTCGTTTCGCAGTTGCCAATGGCACCAAGGTTAAACGGGGTCAATTGATTGGCTATGTGGGGAGCACAGGGCGTTCTACAGGACCCCACTTGCATTATGAAGTGCGTCGTAATAACAATCCACTAAATCCTGCTTTCTTTTACCGCAACGACCTAAGCAACGAGGATTACCAGCGCATGTTGGAATTATCGCAACGTGAAACCAACCGTTTCGACTAAGCATGGAAACCCAAACTAAAAAATACTTCAAAATTGGAGAGGTTGCCGAAATGTTGGGTGTGAATGCCTCTACCTTGAGGTTTTGGGAGAAAAACTTCCCCCAAATTCAGCCTATGAAAAGCAAGAAGGGCGATCGAATCTACCAATTGAAGGACATTGAAATCTTAAAGGAGATTTACTATCTTACACATAACAAAGGAATGCGATTGGCGAATGCCAGTAAGAAAATCAGCCGAAACCCCGATAAACAGGACGATAAGCTGAAACTTATTCAAGAATTGCGGCACTTTAAAGAAAAACTAATTCAACTTAAAGAACAGCTAGAATGAAACGGTGGGTGTGGCTATGGGGAACGATTTCGTCAATTTCTTTTGCACAAATCGCAAATGCTCCCAATGCCAATCACCTAAACTCTTACCGTTATCTCAAACCCCAATTTTATTCCGGTATCTTCCCAACATCGCAACGGGGAAACACCCTTGGAGCCTATACCGAGAATACGTTTGTAGGCACGGATCTTCACTACATAAACGCCTGGGCAACCTTTGATCGAACCCATCGAAATCATCGCATTGAACTCTCCTATTCGGGAAGTCCGGATTGGAATCAAATCCGCTTCCACAATTCGCATTTTATTGCGCTAAACCCCGCACTTTCCCTTGGCGTTGGATTGGGTTTCAACCAGCTATCGGGAAGACAAAAAACAGCATTCGATGCGGGTTTCCATGCACTATATCGCAAAAAAAACCTGCGCCTATTGGCCAGTTTACACCATTATATGGGCAATTTCGATATGGCTTTGGGCGGCAGCTTGCAGCAGAAAGAGTACACCGCCGGACTTGCCGTAATTAGAGAAGGCACTCCCTATCAAGGATATGCCTATATGCAATTTCCCTTATCCGATAATTACCAAGCGCTAATCACCTTGGGAACCGGTTCTAAACGGATTCAAGTGGCCCTATTGAAAAGTTTCAATCGCTTTCATTTGCAAGTTGGGGGCGCATGGTGGAACCCCTTGCAGGGAATGCAATTATTTATGCAATTACAGTACGATGGGAAAATACGTGGGGATGGTACTAATACTGAGCATGCATTGCCAGATAGTAATGGGGCAAAATAATGACTGGCAGAATGAATGGGCAGAAACGGCCAATGAGGTTATGGAAAGCTTAGATTGGTCGGAAAAGCTTTATTTGAATACCGCCTCTATGGCCGAATTGCAACACTTTGGATTCGATTCGAAACAAGCGCATTGCATGTTGCTGCACCGCGAAAAATGGGGCGATTGGCAGCACTTAAGCGAATTGCAACAATGTGGCATTTCCCTTTCATTCATCCGTAAGGAAAGACAAAATTGGGCCGAATTGAATCCAGATGCTCGAAAAATCTATCTGCAAGAAAAAGACAGTAACTGGTGGAAACCCGAAATAAAAGTGGCAGGCAACGTACTACCCAGTTCCGAAAACCCAAAACAACTCAGCCATCTTTTTAAATCGCAAGCCTTCTGGGGGAAATGGTTGCGTTTGAGCTATATCAGTCAAACTGACGCAGGGGAAACTTTCAACGATTTCCAAGCCGCCGCCATTGAGGTAAAATCCATAAGGGCATTGCAGCATGTCGTGGCGGGCCGTTTTATGTGGAATTGGAACCAAGGACTTACGTTTGCAGCTCCTTTTGCCGTAGGAAGAAGTTTAGACTTAGGCTCTTGGGTGCATAATGAACAGCAATTAAGAGCCGCCAACAGCCCAAATGAGGATCAAGGAATTTGGGGCTTAGGGGGACACTTTAAAATCCAAAAACACGGATTGTACTTTTCAGTTGGAACGGTTCGATTCGATGCACGTTTAGATCCATTGGGAACTTCCTTCTTACAACGCAGTTACGGCGGACTGCATGTTACAGATTTGGAAAAATCGCGTCGAATGAACAACCGCATGGAACATCTTTTTTTGGCTTGGAAACGCCAATATCGCAATCATGCGATCACTCTTTCGCACACGGCATACCGTTATGAAATTCCGAGAATGCATGTAAATAGGCTTGTCAAACAAGAATTCATAACCGAATATCAGCATACGATTCAAGGACTTCTAGGAGCACGTGCTTTGTTCAATATTGCACGGAGTTCACTCGGGGATTGGGCCTATTATGGTTCAGCTGCATGGACTTTGCATCCCCATTTAGACTTAGCCTTTCGAACCCAAAATATCGGAAAGGGTTATTATGCACCTGAACGCTCGCCCTACACGCAAAGTGAAAATGGCAAACACATTTCAGAAATCGGATTCGATTTTAATCCAAACAACCAACATCAATTTCAATTGCGCTCACAAGTTGTGCGTTCGCTTTTGGCCTATGATATGCAAGGCCCTTTAGATCCGAAAACATCATGGATTGCGCAATATGTGTTCCACCTGAATAGAAACGATTATGTACAATTGCGATTGCGGCAAAATCGGGAGAATACCGAAATAAACCGACCGCAATTAATTGCACAGTCTATGATTTCTTTATACTCAGATTGGCAACTTCGAAGCGTTTTTATTTGGCAAAAAGGGGCGATCTATGAAACTGAAAATACCTTGTTTTTGAATCAAATTACAGGCAAAATTGGTTCCTTGAAGGTCCATTTTTATGCCGTGATGTTTCATTCTCAAGAACCGCTTTATCTCAGTTTGCCCTCTGCACAATTTCCTTGGAGGCTGGGTATTTTCAACGGCAATGGCAATGCCTATGGGCTTGTGTTTCGACAGCGCATTCATCGCAAAATGCGATTGCAATATTCGATCGAATGGACGAAGAAAAGTGAATTAAACATCGACCAAATCCAAAAGCCCCGTATTTTTGTTCAATTAGAGATATTATGAGCCGCCATACCCGATTAAGTGTAAACGTAAACAAATTTGCCACCATCCGCAACGCCCGTGGAGGCAATAATCCCGATTTATTAAAAGTTGCCCGCGATTGCGAATCTTTTGGAGCCGAAGGCATTACGGTTCACCCAAGACCCGATGAACGGCATATCCGCAGAAGCGATGTATATGCCCTTAAAAAAACCGTCAAAACCGAGTTTAATATCGAAGGTTATCCCTCTCCCGACTTTATACAATTGATACACGACATCAAGCCCGATCAAGTAACCTTGGTTCCAGATCCCCCAGACGCCCTGACTTCTAATGCAGGTTGGGACACCATTAAATATGGAGATTTCCTGAAAATGCTGATTTTGGATTTGAAGAAAAGTACGGCGCGCGTGAGTATTTTCCTAGAAGCCAATCCCCTATTAATTCCCACCGCAAAAGAAACAGGGGCCGATCGCATTGAACTCTACACAGAACCTTATGCTTTGGGATACACCACCGATAGAGATGCCGCTATTGCACCTTTTATTGCAACTGCCTTAGAAGCAGAAAAGTTTGGATTGGGGCTCAATGCAGGTCATGATTTAAGTTTAGAAAACCTGAATTTCTTAACTAGCAAACTTCCGAACCTATTGGAGGTTTCAATTGGCCATGCGCTGGTTTGCGACGCCCTTTATCATGGATTGCAGAATACCATTCAAATGTATTTATCAGAACTGGATACCATGCCGCGATGAAACACTTCACACCTTACCCATTCCTACTGTTTTCAAGGGCACCGAACAATGCATGCAAAAAACCGAACAGAACCCAAAACATGAAACTATTTACCCATCAACCTATTTTCATGTTTTAAAGGGCAGTTAACCGCATAGGCAGCAAGCTAAACAGGACAACTCATATGAATCTTTTCACACGCTTGGCTATTCTTGTATTGTGCGCATACAGCACAAACGTAAAAGCATGGGGTTTTGAACCTCATAGGCGCATCAACCAACAAGCGTGTTTGCTCTTGCCCGCTCCCCTTTTTGGATTTTACAAATTGCATATACCTTATATGATGGCACATGCCACCGATCCCGACATGCGCAGGTATATCGATACTTTAGAAGCCGGCCGACATTTCATCGATATGGAACATTATGCTGGAACTATGGATTCCTTGCCCTTCCATTATTTGGAAGCGGAAAAACAATTTGGTGCTTCGCATTTGCAACATGAGGGCAACCTGCCTTGGAACTTGATTCGGAATGTATACCTGCTGAAAAAAGCTTTTAGTGAGAAAAACATCCCCTTTATTTTAAAAATCTCGGCCGATTTAGGTCATTATGTGGCCGATGCACATGTTCCTTTGCACACTACCGAAAATTATAACGGGCAACTCAGCGGACAAAAAGGCATTCACGGATTATGGGAAACCCAAATCCCTGTATTATTTATGGATACCTTATTGGTTGAAACACCCAATTTTACGTTCAATGAAAACTGGAAATTACAGATTTGGGAGTGCATTCAGGCATCTCACAAGCTTCTACCCGAAGTGCTTTCTGCCGAGATGTGCGTTCGTGAAACACTGCCTTCCTCAAAATGGTACGCCTATACCCAAGGAAAAAACAAAGTGGAAAAAACGTACAGTCCAGAATACCGAGTGTTGTACCATCGCAATTTA
>JAULUW010000018.1:0-18759 GCA_032111345.1 Bacteroidia bacterium | reverse complement strand
CTTCAATTCCATTTGAGCCAAATCTTGATCCATCGATTTCAATTCCGCCTCCAACCGCTCCATACTTCGCTCCCATTCCTGAATTTTATTCTTAGAAACACCGGATTTAGGAGCTGCCATTTTTTCTTTTGTCTCGGGGGAAGTCTTTTCTTTCCCGTCTTTAACTTCCGGTTTTAAGCCCATAGGCTCTGGAACACGAGTCGCCATCCATTCGTTGTACTCATCATAAGTGCCCGGATATTCGCGAATAAGGCCGTTTTCAATCCACCAAATTTTATTTGCCACCCTGCTAATAAAAGTTCTATCATGTGAAACAAAAAGCAAAGATCCCGCATACGCGTCTAATGATTCCGCCAAGACTGCCGCCGAAAACATATCCAAGTGATTGGTAGGCTCATCCAATAACAAAAAATTCGATTGTGTGATCAAGGTTTTAGCCAAGGCCAAACGCGATTTTTCTCCACCCGATAATACCTTAACCTTCTTAAAAACTTCATCACCCGTAAATAAGAAACAGCCCAAAACCGTGCGCAACTCTTTCTCTGTATACTCCGAACTTACCGTTCCGATTTCATTGATTAAATCGTTCTTAAGATTTAAGGCTTCCAATTGATGTTGTGCAAAGAAAGAAGCTTCCACATTCCATCCTAATTCTATCTCGCCTTCATAAGGTTCAGTACCCATAATCATGCGCAAAAGCGTACTCTTTCCCTTACCGTTAGCTCCTATTAAGGCAATTTTATCTCCACGTAAAATCTGTCCTTCTCCCCCTTGCAAAATTTTCAAATCTCCATACGATTTATGCAAATTTCGCAACTCTGCAACCACCTTCCCTGGTTTAACTCGAATATTGAATTTTATATCAAATTCGCGATTTTCGTTATCTTTCAGTTCAATGCGTTCCAGTTTATCGAGCTGTTTTACACGACTTTGCACAGCAGCGGCCTTCGAAGCTTTGGCTCGGAAGCGCTGAATGAACTTCATTTGTTGCTTGATGTAATCCTGTTGATTCTCAAATTGTCTTTGCATCAAGGCATCGCGTTCTTCTTTTTCTTCCAAATAGGAGGTGAAATTTCCCTTGTAATGAAACAATTGTTGATGCACGGCCTCTGCAATACGGTTAACGGTGCGATCTAAGAAAAATCGATCGTGTGAAACAATTACATAAGTGCCTTGATATTCATTCAAGTAGTTTTCCAACCATTCAATGGTAGGCAAATCCAAATGGTTCGTGGGCTCATCCAGCAACAATAAATCAGGTGCCATAAGCAATAATCGACCTAAAATCGCCCGCATGCGCCAACCTCCACTCAAGTTCATCAAGGGTTTGCTCAGCCATTCCGTTGGAAAGCCCAATCCTTCTAGTATTTTTTCGCCTTGAGCTTGCCAATCGTAGCCACCCAATTGCCCGAATAACTCTTGGGCTTCTCCCAATTGATTCAAACGCTTTTCGTCGTAATCCGTTTCAATTTCCTTTAAAAGTCTTTGAATATCGGAATCCAATTTCACCAAATCTTCACGACCAGAAAGCACTACATCGCGCACCGATTCTTTGTATTCAACACTCAATAAATCCTGATTTAAGAATCCGATTTTCAGATTATTCGCTTTAGACATGGTGCCTTCGCGCAATTCGTATTCACCTGAAATCAGACGCAATAAGGTAGATTTACCCGTACCGTTCAATCCAACCAAGCCAATTTTCTCGTTGGGCTTTATATGCCAACGCGCATTTCTATATAGATACCTACCTGCAAATTCAAAGGAAAAATCGTTAATTGCTAACACGCTGCAAAGGTATGAAACCTAAGCCGTGCCGTATACATGCCGCTTAAATATATTGCATTTCAGTGCTATCCACTTTTTATTATTCCTAATTTGCAGGGTTCGTGTTAAAAACGCACCCCTGGAACCTGATTCATCTCAACATCATTGGCATAAGCAATGATCAATTTCCCAAGCGAATGGTAAATCTTATCATTTCGCATTTTATCTAACGCCGCCACAACATCACAAAATCATTCATGTAATACCCCCCTCCAATATCAAAATCGGCCACCCGCTCAATTACAAAGCCCATTTTGAAATAAAAATTAATCGCTTTATAATTTTGCCGATTTACCTGCAAACGCATCTCATTAACCGCATGTTTTTCCCAGATTTCTTTCAAAACAGCAGCACCTAAACCTTTTCGCTGATCTCCCATCTCCACATATAACTTATTCAAGAACCACGAATTGGGTTCGGACTCTTTTATACTTATAAACCCTACATATTGGGCCGTATCTTCTATCAAATAAAATAGGTCTCCAGAAGCCACCTGACGCCCAAGTGAATCCAAATCGTACATGTTTTCCAGCATAAAATCTACCTGCGCCTGCCCAATAATAGGCACATAGTGTTCTTGCCATATCCGGAAAGCCAAATTGCGTACCTCCGACAATTCATTTAAATTTTCAATTCGAATAAGACCCATATACTCGCACAAATATCCCATTTTTGTAGCAATAATGTCGCTCATCGCCAAAGACCTTGCTACCGGTTATTTTCAAGGAAAATCATCCCGAATTCTGCATCAAAACATCCATTTTGAAGCAAAACCCGGTGACATTATCCTATTGGCAGGACCTAATGGGGTAGGAAAATCTGTTTTTCTTAAAACCTTAATGGGAATTGCACCTATGCTATCTGGCAGCCTTTATGCTATGGGCAGCGACATTACCCGAAATTCTAGGCGACAAGAATTGATGGCCTTGATGTTGGCCACGCCCCCACAAATAGAGTTGATGTCACCTTTAGAAATTATCTTAACCGCAAGTTCTAAAACCAGATTTTTTCAATCTTTTTCTCAGGATGAAATTCAAAAAGCCCGCCTCGAACTTTCGTTATGCAAACTTAGCCACCTTGAAAACGCGTCTTTCAACACCCTAAGCGATGGAGAAAAACAGAAAATCATGTTGGCCCGAAGCCTTTTTCAAAATACGCCCTTCGTTTTACTGGATGAACCAACCGCCTTTTTAGACTATCCATCAAAAATCGATTTTTGGTCTCAAATTCAAGAACGCGCCACTAAAAATCAGACGGCTTTTATTGTTTGTACCCACGATTTACATATCGCGCACAGTCGGGTAAATACCGTTTGGCTGATGAATAAACAGGAATTTCGCGTTTTTAAGAATCCTACAGAATTTGAAATTGATTTCGTAAAATCCGATGCCTAAAAAACGAAATCCTTTTCAACTTAAAAATTTCACCATTCACCAAGAATCGGTAAGCCTTCCCGTTACTACAGATGCCTGTATTTTTGGAGCATTAACCGAATTTGAAAATCCTCAAACCCTTATCGATATGGGGTGCGGATCGGGTTTGTTGATGTTCCTAATGCATCAAAAATATCCCAATGCCCAAATCTTAGGAATCGACCTGCACGCCGAATCCATTCAAACGGTAAACCAAAACATCCAATTCAATGCACTTCCAGAAGGTCAAATAATAGCACAACAAGCAAACTGGTGGGACTTCCGCCCCTCACAACCTGTAGATGCGATAATTTGCAATCCACCATTTTTTGTAAACCAACTTCCCTCAGAAAATGAAATAAAAAGAAATGCCCGACACACCTCAGGATATCATATTGCAGAACTGCTTAAACACTTAGAAACCCTTATACTGGAAACAGGAAAAATTTCATTATTGGTGCCTCATGAAACCATAGATTGCATTAAGTTAAATTGGTTGTCTGCCTTTGATATTCCCTTATTTCTATGCTTTTATCAGGCTATTCGATCACAAAAAAACGTTGCTCCACACTTGTGTGTTCTGCAATTTAGCAAAATCGAATTAGCCCTTATACATGAAGAAACTCTTTGTGTTTATGAGCAACCTGGTTGTTTGAGTACAGCCGCAAAAATATGTTTGAGACCCTATTTACAAGATCGTGCCTTAAAATAATCCTATTCCCAATTTTCAATATCGGTAAGCTCCAACTTTTTACCAATCCGCGACTTAATATTCCGCACATATTGAGCCGAATATCCCTTTTACTCGACCATTCGGGTACAAAAATCAATTAAGGCATAATTACAAAACGGATTTTTAAACCATGAAAGTTGCTTTCTATTGACATCTAAAATCACGTTGTTCTAAGTATTAGCGATAAACATTCAACAGTTGTGTTCAATTTAATTGTATATTTGATATCGTTTTATGAGCTTTATCAAATACACCATCGAAAAATCCTTTTTTGGGGTTTGTACACAATTGGGTGAAACTATGAATATTTCAGCCAAAAGCGTGCGCCTTTCTTTCGTGTACGCCAGCTTTTTCACCTTAGGCTCTCCAATTATTTTTTACTTAATTGCCGCATTTTGGTTAAACGTAAAGAAATATTCTCAAGAGCGCCGTACCCGTATTTGGGACTTATAGGGTTATTTCTTATCAATCAGGCCTTTCCCTCCAGTAATCTCGAAGCCCCCGTATAATTAATACGTGTAATAACTTACTGCTGTAAATGGGTATAAATCCCAAATTCAGCTATTTAAAAAATGTAATTTTTAAAAATTGCTGCTAACCGTAAATCGAACGCCACTAAAAGCAGGTTCTACACGACAAATACCCCCTGAACAATTGACACCCTCTTGCTGCTTTAAATAAGACAAGGTGTAAAAACTATTGTTTTTATTATAGCTAACAAATACCATAGGATAATGCAAAACTGCATTTTCAATGTTCATGCGCTCATATCGGTGTGGCTCAACATTCACCATATCTCCCACGCTCATCGACCATTCTTTGCTGAAATAATACTCTATCATTAAATTGGCAAAACTGCCTTGGTCGCGATCCGTTTTCAAATACTGCGCCTCAAATCGCACGCTTTTGTCTGTGCCAATTTTATGCAGCCACTCCATATACGGCGTTATCGTTTCTACATTCTCATATTCAGGTTCCTGTTCGTAAACGGCTTGATTGTAAAATACACGTTGTAATCCCACTTTCAACTTATCCTTACCAATACTTTGAACTATTTGTCCATTATATTCTTGAAATAATTTTTGAGATTTCATTTCTTGCGTATTGGGATCTAATACCCCATTATGCGTTAAAGATTGAACGTAACTGGTATTAAATATGATACGCGTGCCTTTATTGATATTAGCAGTAAACTCGCCTTGAATACCATTTTCACCCATATCCTGCGCAGGAGCGTTATAACGCGCCATCAAACGATAAGAGTTTTGTTTGGTAAGCGAAGGCAAATAACTGATTAATCCGTTTAACAAACTTTCTCTGGGTGATGTGCGAAAAGGAAAATGATCCACATGACGTACTTGCAAATTAAGCCCTAAAGACAAGGTATTTTTGCGCTTCTTACCATTCGCCAAAGTTCTACTGCCTAAATTATATTGATTCCCCCAACCCAAACTTCCATACAACACCTTTCCACCCTTAAGAACTAATTTATTATCAATGTTTAATATGGCTTCCGGGGTCTTGAAATTTGCTTCACCTCCAATATTGAAATTGCCAATATTGTAATTAAAATACCCGTTGAAACCATATACATTATATTTTGGGAAAAATTGATCCACACGGTCATAGCCATTAATAATGGCGACCAATTCATTCATAGTCGCGCGATCAATATTGCGATTCACAGCCGATGCACCCAGATTCATATTTCCATATTTGCCTTCATTCCCAATGCTTAGGGTACCATCGATATTGATTCCGCTCAATACTTGTTTTGTATATCCAAATCGGGTATCGCTATTTTTATTTCCTTTTTGATTTCCAGAAAAAGCTTTGATCCTCCAATCTTTATTGATGTCGTAAATCAAACGTACACCTTGGATAGAGTAATCTATACCCAATTGACGCTGTTCATAAGCCCGAAAAAGAGTTCCAGAACCAAACTGATCGTAAAAGGAACCCACCGTTATATTCAAATTATTAAGCTGTTTGCTTACTTGCCAAAAACCAATACCATGATCGGTGTATGCATCTTGTGGATCCAATAAAGGGGAATTATTAAACCCATCAAATCGCATGGTAAAATTATAACCGTTTCGGCGGTATTGCATGAATAACCAAGCATCCACGCTTGCTGTATTTTCAAGATATACTCTCGTATTGGCTCCAATGCGATTATCCCTCAAATATTTCTGATAATTCAATAATAAATTCCCACTAAACTCTCCTTTATCTTCTTTGTTATTTTGTGAATGTAAGGGGCTTAAAATAATAAAGCAGGCCATTAAAAATGTGATGCGCTTAAACATATATCACTGCAAATTAACAAAAAACAAAGCAGTGCACATCCTCCTTTGTGAAAGTTCCCCCAAAAACCAAGATATAACCTATTTTTGTTGTTTCAATGAATACCGATACCAACCAAGTCCTTACATCTCGCAAATTGTACATCGAAAGTTATGGTTGTGCCATGAATTTCTCTGATTCCGAAATTATCGCAAGTATCATGGGGGAACATGGTTTTTCCCAAGCAGATAACGAACATGAAGCCGATGTTATATTTCTAAATACCTGTGCCATTCGCGACAATGCCGAACAACGCATTCGAGAACGTTTGCGACAATTGCGCGCAACCAAAGGAAAAAACTCCGATCTGATCATCGGTGTGCTCGGTTGTATGGCAGAGCGCTTAAAAGATAAACTTCTCGAGGAAGAAAAACTGGTCGATGTAGTTGCAGGTCCCGATTCCTATCGCGATTTGCCGAATCTCGTTGCAGACGTTGGCGACGGTTCTCGAGCTATAAATGTACTCCTTTCAAGAGAAGAAACCTATGGCGACTTAAATCCGGTTCGATTAAATTCTAATGGAATTACTGCCTTTATCAGCATCATGCGTGGCTGCGACAATATGTGCAGCTTTTGCGTTGTTCCCTTTACGAGGGGCCGGGAACGTAGCCGTGATCCCGAAAGCATCTTAAAAGAAGCCATCCAATTGCGCGATCGCGGATACAAAGAAATCACCCTCTTAGGACAAAACGTAGACAGTTACTTGTGGTTTGGCGGTGGACCTAAAAAAGAATTTAAAAAGTTAACTGCAGAAGAACAAGAATCCTCTGTAGATTTTGCCCAACTGCTTGAAATGGTAGCCCTCGCAGTTCCTGAAATGCGAATCCGCTATAGTACCAGCCACCCTCGTGACATAACCGAAAAGGTGGTGCGGACAATGGCCAAATACACCAATATTTGCAACTACATACATCTACCCGCTCAAAGTGGAAACACACGCGTTCTAGAAGCCATGAGCCGCAATTATTCGCGTGAGTGGTACATGGATATTATTACAATGATTCGAACTATCATACCCAATTGCGGAATTTCCTGCGATATTATAGCGGGCTTTTGCACCGAAACCGAAGAGGAGCATGCAGACACCCTATCTCTTATGGAATGGTCGCAATTCGATTTCAGTTATATGTACATGTATTCTGAAAGGCCAGGTACTCCTGCTGCAAAGAAGTTTACCGATGATATTCCCGAAGAAGTTAAAAAAAGACGTTTGCAAGAGATCATCAACATGCAACATCAGATAAGCGCACAAAAAAATCAAGCCCGAATTGGCTCTTTGTGCACCGTTCTAATTGAAGGTGAAAGTAAAAAGAGCTCTGAAGATTGGAAAGGTCGTACAGATGAAAATTTCATCGTGGTTTTCCCTAAAGATGGTTACAATGCAGGTGATTTTGTAGATGTGCGCATCGAAAAAGCAACAACTACTACCTTAATTGGCACCATTGTTGGTAAAAACAAACACTTTCATTAATCCGTTGTGCCGTATTTCTTGCGCTTTCGAGTGTAATAGGTACGATACCTGCGGTAGGATTCAGCACTCATGTTCTCCTTCATAAAAAGATATTTCTCTTTTTTGGCGCTCCGTATATCCGCATCTCTAATGGATTTCTGATGTGGAAAGTCGTGGCGTGCCTGATATTTCTTTTTCTCGTAATTTAATTCCGCTTCCAATAAGGCGTTTAAATCCGTGGGTTCGACATAATGTCTTTTGGCATATTTCAATACCTTCAAAGCCGCTTCCCGCTCGTAATATTGCGGACTTTTAATGAGCTTGGGAATTTCACTTGGAATAACTGTTTGGTTTTTCAGTTTCCAAAAAAAGAGCACCCTCCATATTGAATTCCACAAGCTCATAAACTTAATCCTTTATATAATTCCGATTAAAATCACTAAATCAAGGCAAATTCGCGTTTAATTTTAAAAACACCAATACCAAAAATTAAGTAATCCTATTGCTTTATTATTCCCCCCTATACCTGGGTGCGATATTTTCTAGCATATCTGAAGTCATCAAAGCTAAATCATAATCCGGTTTCCAGCCCCAATGTTCACGTGCTAAACTATCGTCGATTACCGCTGGCCATGAGTCAGCAATGGCTTGCCGATAATCTGGGGTATATGAGATTTCAAAATTTGGGATGTGTTTTTTTATGCTATTTGCAATTTCCTCAGGGGCAAAACTCATCCCAGCCAAATTGTAGCTCATCCGCATTTTGATATTCTCTGCAGGCGCATGCATCACCTCCAAAGTTGCTTTCAAGGCATCTGGCATGTACAACATGGGCAGCGTGGTTCCCTCTTTTAAAAAACACGTATGTTTTTGTTCTTTCAATGCATCATGATAAATCGCCACGGCATAATCGGTAGTTCCCCCGCCTGGATCGCTCTTATGTCCAATCAAACCAGGATAGCGTAAACTGCGCGTATCTACTCCATAACGATTGTAGTAATACTGTATGTACAATTCACCCGCATATTTACTAATCCCATAAACGGTTGTTGGATCCATGGGTCCGTATTGAGGGGTATCAATTCGAGGCGTATTTGGACCGAAGGCTGCGATAGAGCTGGGCCAGTAAACCCTACCTATCGATGTACCCGCTTCTTTAGCGGCATCTAAAACATGAAACAAGCCTTGCATGTTTAATTTCCAAGCAAATTCTGGCTGTTGCTCCGCCGTTGCACTTAATAAAGCAGCCAAATGATAGACTTGGGTTGGTTTGTACGTATTCAAAATCTCTTTCCAACGATTAATATCTAAGATATCAAGTAGCTCAAAAGGCCCTTTTTCAAAAACATCGCCCGCTCCCTTTCTAACATCAGACGCTATTACATTGTCGTTGCCGTAAATCCCTCTCAATGCTTCTACCAACTCCGTTCCCAGTTGACCACAGGAACCAATTACTAAAACCGTTTCTTTCTTCATTTTCCACCGCAAAATATGGGTAAATCAGCCTAATTTCAAAACAAAAACGGATTAATGGCTGTTCACTTCGAAAAGTTTTGCATTTTTGCCCCTTTAACGCATGGGCAAAATTTGGAACTTCGGCATTATCGGTATCGGTAGAATTGGCAATAGACATGCCCAAGAAATTCAAGCCCATCCCAACGCAAATTGGATCGAATGCTTCGATTCCAATCCAACTCAAGTACCATCCAAATTCGGCATATACCACAACGCCACCGATTTTCTCAAAAATTCTAAAGCGGATGTAATCCATATTTGCACCCCAAATGCCAGCCACTTTGAACTATCCAAATTAGCACTTTTAAGTCAAAAACACGTGGTTATAGAGAAGCCGATTACGCTCTTATCGCGTGATGCCCGCATCTTACAAGAGCTCGCTAACGAAAACAACAAATACATATTTTGTGTCATGCAAAATCGGTACTCGCCGGTTTCCCAATGGCTCAAAACGCTTATTTCCGAAGAAAAACTGGGGAGAATTTATTCCGTTCATGTTAATTGCGCTTGGAACCGCGACGAACGCTATTACCAACCTGGAAATTGGCATGGCACCCTTGAACACGATGGCGGCCCCCTTTATACCCAATTTTCTCATTTTGTTGATTTACTCTTTTGGCTTTTTGGGAAAATTGACATTAAAAATCAATCTTTTTTTAACCACAACCACCAAAACAATACGGAATTCGAAGACAGCGGCATCTTTCATTTTTCAAATGAAAACCTTGCCCAAGGCAGTTTTCACTACAGCACCTCCGTTTATGACAGTAATTTCAAAAGCAGTATCGAAATCATTGCCGAAAATGGAACTTTGGAAGTTTCAGGTCAATACATGAACGAAATTCAATATTGCCACATAAAAAATTACACCAAACCCATTCTTCCACCCTCCCCAGCTCCAAATCAATATCCAGGTTATCAAGGTTCCGCCTCCAATCACCATTTTGTAATTCAAAATATTATCGATACCCTCGATGGCAAATCCAGCCCCGACACGCCCATACAAGACGGTATTTCAGTGGTTGAAATAATTGAAAATGTGTATCTTAAAAGAAATTTAAAAAATATTTGATTTTCTTTGGGGGATACCCCCTGCTTTGGTGTCATAAGTATTGTTAACACCTTAAGGCATGAAAGAACAATTGGAATCCAACCTTATTACAAAATACGCAGCCGGCTTGATGGAACTCGAAGAACAAACCCAATGGGAAAAATGGCTTCAAGAAAATCCGCAGTTTTCAACCACTGTAGCACTCATTCAACAACAAGTTCAAGCCATGTCGCTTGAATTCAGTCCCAGCAATTTCTCCAAATAATTTCTATGAAATCCAATCCGAACGAAAACAAAATACACGAGGAATTCGCCGATATTTGGGATTTGGCCAAAGACTATACCCCAAAGGAAGCCCAAGACAATGATGCCTCTTGGCAGAAATTTCAACATAAAATTCAGGCTTCAGAAAAAACAGCGAAACCCGCACCTATATTAAGTGTCGTTTACCGCAGAATTCTCAGTTATGCCGCAGTAATTGCCTTGCTCATTTTCTCTGGTTATATGTTCTTACAACCCGAAAAAATGAGTCCAATTGCGCAAGTAACGGAAAACACGACTTCCGGACAAGCACGCGAAATTCAGTTGCCCGATGGCAGTACCGTCATGCTTGGTGCCAATAGCGAATTAAATTACCGCTTCTCTGAATCTAAACGTGAAATCGAATTAATCGGACATGCGCGTTTTGAAGTTGCTCGCAATGAAAATGCACCCTTTACCGTAAATACCTCAAGCACCAAAGTAACGGTGCTTGGAACTGGCTTTGATGTTGATGCGTATCCCAATTCCGATGTAAAAATTTATGTTAACCACGGTAAGGTGAAAGTAGAAAACGACCAACAAGAGGCCATTCTCATCAAAAACCAAGGAGTGATATCTAAGAATAGCGAAATCATTGCCTGGAATGCTGCCGAGAATCCACTTCAAGTACATAATGATTACATGAAATTTAATAATGCAAGTCTTGATTTTGTACTTGAAACCTTGAAACATACCCAAAATATGCACTTCAATTCAGTAAAAACGGATTTAACCAATACCCGCTTTACCGGAACCCTTAAATTCAATCAAAATGCCGAAGTAGTTGCCCAATTATTGAATGCCGCTTTACAAATCAATCTGGTTCCTCAAACTAAAATGTAAGCAGTATCTCAGATTCATACAATCTGATTTCCATAAAAAAGTCATAACCCCACCCAGCAGCGGTGGGGTTCTTTTTTTTAACTAAATTTGTTCGTTATGGGCCGTTTTAGAATAGCAGCAATAGGGTGGATTTTATGCCTCCAAGTGCATTATGTATTCGCCCAAAAAAGCTATTTTGAACCCAATATAGGCCAAATCACCCTGCCCGAAAATTGCAACGAAACACCTCCCATTGCCGTTTTTCACCATCCCTTAGGTCAAGTCTATGTTTGTGAAGATAAACTTCGAATCAAACTTATTAAACCTGAAGACAAAGCCCTCGTTCATCAGTCTTTTCACTTTAAAGACCGCGATACCCTGTTCCAGATACATTATCAAGTATTCGACATCCTGTTTGAAAAAGCACAAAAGCCGAGTAGGGTTTATTTCGAAAATCCCGCTCCGTATTACTTAAACTTCTTTCTGGGAAATGAGCCCCAAAATTGGCGCACACACGTCTATCCCTCACAGAGTATTACCCTCGAAAATATCTATCCCCATACCAACCTGCGCATCTATACCCAAAACCAAGAAGTAGAATTTGATTGGATCCTCAAACCCGGGGCAGATCCCGAAAATATCCAGCTGCACTTCAAGGGACACGACCAACTAAAACTTGAAAAGTCCTTTATTTCGCTTTTCGGAAAACATGCTGTTTGCAAACTCGCTCCCCCACAGGCGTATAAATTTCGAAAAAACGTTAAACTTCCCAAGAAACCGATAAATTGCTACTATAAAAAAATAGATAAAGACCTGATAAAGTTACAATTAGGAACCTATAACCCCAATGATACCTTGGTCATAGATCCCGTGCTCGTTTTTAGCACCTATAGCGGATCAACAGCCGATAATTTTGGCTTCACGGCCACTTACGACAACCAAGGATGTTTGTATGCCGGCGGGATCGTAGATGCCTCAAGCCGTGCTTATCCCGTTACTTCTGGAGCCTTTCAAACAACGTATGGGGGCAGCAATAATGCAGCCGAACCCGTTTATTTGCCCTGCGACATCAGCATTAGCAAATACAGCCCAGACGGCGCCACGCTTTTGTATGCCACCTATTTAGGAGGAGGCAATAACGAATATCCGCATAGCTTGGCATGCGATTATCAAGGAAATTTACTGCTACTGGGCAGTACTGTATCTAATAATTACCCCGTTCTTTTCGACTCTGCTTTACAAACCAATATTGCCGGTGGCTATGATATCGTATTAACGAAATTCAATGCCTCCGGATCCATTCTTTTGGGAAGTACCTATTTAGGAGGGTCCTTTAACGACGGATTTCAAACTAATAATGGGGGTCGCAGATCCGAACTCCTCTTCAATTACGCCGATAATTATCGCGGTGATATTACTACAGACCGTTATGGCAATGTGTACATTGCCACCTGCGCGCAATCTGAAAATATTCCCACAAACTCCAATTCTTTCCAATCAAAAATAGGGGGTGCAACCGATGCGTTGGTATTTTCTACCAGTCCCAATTTTTCAAAAATACGGTGGTTATCCTATTTCGGAGGGAGTTCCGACGATGCCGCGTATTCTTGCCGATTGGATGATAGTGGAAACGTTTTCATTGGTGGAGGAACGGCAAGCGATAATTTCCCAATTGCCGGTCCAAAACCCTACTCGAGTACCTATAAACAGGCTATAGACGGTTTTATCATGAAACTCGATGGCAAAACGGGAACCTATAAATCAGGCACCCTTTGGGGAAATTGGGGCATCAGTCCCGAACCCGTAGCCTATGATCAAATTTACTTTATAGATTTAGATCCCGATGGAAAAGTGTATTTCACCGGTCAAACTACCGGCGACATTAAACGAAGTCCAAATTGTTACGGTCAAGACTTTTCAGGGCAAATGATTGGCCGTTTCAATAACGGTCTGGATTCTTTAGAATTCATTACTACTTTTGGCAATAGCGGCCGCGGCTTACCCGATCTAAGTCCAACGGCTTTTATGGTCGATGATTGTTATAATATTTATTTTAGCGGATGGGGTTCCTATATTGGCGTTGGAAATACAGGTACCACGGCGGGCCTGGAAATTACCCCAGACGCCCACCAAAAAAACACCGATGAAAACGATTTTTACCTTTTAGCATTATCTCGCAACGCCGAAAATTTGCTCTATGCTTCTTATTTCGGGGGAAGCGAAAGCGAAGACCATGTAGATGGTGGTACGAGTCGTTTCGACAAACGCGGCATAGTTTACCAATCTGTTTGTGCCTCTTGTCCCAATGAACCTCCTGGTTTGAATGATTTTCCCACTACCCCCAATGCCGCGTTTACTTCGAATGTCTCTATCCGTTGCAGCAATGCCAGCTTTAAATTAGATTTCAGGTTGGGATATTCCATTGATGCAGAATTCACTACCTTTCAAACCCGATGCCTGAAACAAGAAAGTCGTTTTACCCCTATTAATAAACACAATGCAGAATACCTTTGGGACTTTGGCGACGGAGATAGCAGTACCGATTTCGCTCCCGTTCACACTTTTAAAGATACCGGAAAATATACGGTTACATTGACGGTAATCGACACGCAAAGTTGCAATGTCTACTCTCAAAGAAGTGAAATAATTCATGTAATTGTAGCCCCACAGGCCTCCTTAAACTACACCACAGATCCCTGCATAGAAGGAACCACACTTATTGCAGAGGGTGCGTTTTTTGACAGCGTATTTTGGGATTTTGGTGATGGTTCGGCCCGAATAACGAATGAAAATCCTGTAATGCATACCTTTCCGAAAGGAACGTTTACGACTACCGCGATATTTAGCAATTCCAAAACCGGTTGCACCGATACAGTTGAGATCCTTATCAGCGATACCTCTGATAAAGCACCGGACTTTGTATTGGCGAATACCTTCACACCCGATAACGACGGATTTAATGACTGCTTCCGCATTTATGGATTCTCGGATCTTTGTGAAAAGGGAGAAATTCGAATTTATAACCGCTGGGGAGTTTTGGTTTACAGGTCCGATAAATTAGGAAGTTTTTGTTGGAATGGCCAGGTGGACAACAAAGAAGAATACCTCCCGTCTGGAACCTATTTTTACATCATAGATATAAAGGAAAGTTCGAAAACCAATCTTCCGAAAAAAATTAACGGAACTGTAAACTTGATCCGTAAACGATTGTAAAAAACGGTTTAAGAAATCTTCGCAATCAAACCTTGCAATACCTTTCCGGGACCCAATTCAGTAAAAACAGTAGCGCCATCGCGCTTCATGTTCAGAACAGATTGCGTCCATTTCACAGGAGCAGTAAGTTGCGCAATTAACTGCAATTTAATTTCATCTGGGTTGGTTTGAGCCTCGGCGGAAACGTTTTGATAAACGGCACAATTAGGCGTATTGAAGGTGGTTTTTTCTATAGCTTCCGCTAATTTCTCTCGTGCCGGTTCCATTAATGGAGAGTGAAAAGCGCCACCAACAGGCAAAATCAAAGCGCGTCGTGCACCTGCTGCCTTCATACCTTCACAAGCCAATTCCACCGCCGCGAGTGCGCCTGAAATAACCAATTGACCCGGACAGTTATAATTTGCGGCTACTACTATGCCTTCCGTATTGGCACAAACCTCTTCTACGATTTCATCCGATAAGGCTAAAACGGCTGCCATGGTTCCTGCTTCAATTTCGCATGCCGCTTGCATGGCCAAGGCCCTTTGATGTACCAATTTTAGACCATCTTCAAAACGCAATACTCCCGCAGCCACTAAAGCACTAAACTCTCCTAAACTGTGTCCTGCAACCATATCCGGCTGAAAGGCATCGCCTAATTCTTGAGCGGCAATTACGCTGTGTATAAAAATCGCCGGCTGAGTTACATCCGTGCGTTTAAGATCCTCAGCGCTGCCATCGAACATCAAATCGGTAATTCGAAAACCCAATATCTCATTGGCTCGTTCGAACATCGCTTTCGCCTGTTCTGAACCTTCATATAATTCTTTACCCATCCCAACAAACTGGGATCCTTGTCCTGGAAATACATAGGCATGTTTGCTCATGTGGCAAAAAAACACATTTTTATCGAAACTTTAGACCCTCTTTCTAACAATGACCAGAATTATAAACTATGTTTGTTCAAACAAATATTTAAAACCATGACAACTCAAGCACAAACCAACACCCAGTGGAATTTAGATCCCATGCACTCTGAAGTGCAATTTAAAGTAAAACATTTAGTTATTTCTACCGTAACCGGCACGTTCAACAGCTTCAATGCAAGCGCTCACACGCAAGGTGATTCTTGGGAAAACGCCCAAATTGAATTTTCAGCCGATATCAATAGCATCGATACCAATAACGAACAACGCGACGGTCATTTGAAGTCTGCGGAATTTTTCGATGCAGAACAATTCCCCCAGATCCATTTTAAATCTACCGCCTTCAAAAACATCGGTGGAGATAAATTCGAGCTTAGCGGAGATCTTACCCTGAAGGGTATTACTAAAAACATCACATTGCATGCTGAATTTGGGGGTACAATGGTAGATCCTTATGGCAATCACAAAGCCGGTTTTGAATTAAGTGGCGAAATAAACCGCCACGATTTTGACCTTACTTGGAATGCCGTAACCGAAGCAGGTGGTGTGGTTGTAGGACCTAATATCCGTTTACTTGCGAATATCCAATTGGCAAAAGCATAATCAAACCCTTTTCAAGCGTATTGCGACTGAAGTGTCTAAATCAATCAGTCGCAATACGTTTATTAATCATTCAATTCCAACCAACGCAATTCCATTTCATCAATCTGTTGGGTAATTTTTTCGATTTCAGCTGAAATCTCCACAATCCGATCATAATTATCCGCTTTTAAACCCAATTCTTCTTCGAGCATACGTTTTCTCTCTTGTAGAATAGGCAATTCTTTATCTATATAATCTAACTCATACTGCTCTTTAAAACTGCGTTTTTTCCGAATCTGAACCGGTTCTTCTTTTGCAATTTCCGCAACGAGAACTTCCTTAACTGTCCCATTTTTCGCATTCTCCCGGCGCTCATCCGCCATTAATTCTTCATATTGGCGATAATCACTATAATTTCCAGGGAAATCTTGTACGTCCCCTTGCCCTTTGAAAATGAAACAATGATCTACCAAACGGTCCATAAAGAAACGGTCGTGACTCACCACGAGTAAACATCCTTTATAAGATTCTAAGAAATCTTCCAAAACGGCTAAGGTTTCAATGTCCAAGTCATTTGTAGGCTCATCCAAAATTAAAAAATTGGGCGCACTCATGAATATCGTTAATAAATACAAACGTCTTCTTTCACCACCGCTTAATTTTACCACAAAATCGTGTTGTTTGTCGTAGGTAAAACCAAACTGTAACAATAAATGGGAAGCTGTTAATTTATTTCCGTTCGATAAGGGAATCCATTCGGCAATATCTCGAACCACATCAATTACTTTTTTGGATTCATCAACTTGTATACCTTGTTGCGAATAATATCCTATTTTTAGGGTTTCGCCCCGTACAATTTTCCCTGAATCTGCTTTTTCCAAATCCATGATCAAATTCAATAAGGTAGATTTGCCCACCCCATTTGGTCCAATTATTCCAACCTTCTCGGCTTTCTTAAACGAATACGTAAATCCTTCCAGAATGGGCAAAGAACCGTAGGACTTGGCCACTTTGTGCAATTCTAGAATTTTAGTACCCATACGCTCGGTTCGCACATCCATTTTTACCTCGAGTTTCGCTCTTTGATTTTTGAGTTTTGCCTCTAAATGCGAAAATGCCTCTGTACGACTTTTACTTTTCGTACTTCGTGCTTTGGGCATTCTCCGAACCCATTCCAATTCCCGGCGATACAAATTGCGATCTTTTTCCAACTCACTTTGTAATTGCGCCTCTCTCGCCGCTTTCGTTTCAATGAAATAGGAAAAATTACCTTGGTATTGGTGCAAATCCCCATGGTCAATTTCAATTATTCGATCACATACCCTATCTAGAAAATACCGATCGTGGGTAATTAAAAGCAATGTCAAATCCTTTTGGGCCAAAAATTGCTCCAACCATTCAATCATATCCAAATCCAAATGGTTGGTCGGCTCATCTAACAATAAAAAGTCTGCCCCCGATAAAATCACCTTCGCCAAAGCAATGCGCTTTTTTTGTCCCCCTGAAAGGGTACTGGCTTTTTGGTGGTACCTATCGATTTTTAATTTCGTAAGCACTTGTTTCACTTTAGCTTCATAATCCCATGCATCAAGGGCGCTCATTTCCTCACTTAAATACGTAAGACGATCTAGAAGTTCCGGATTTTCTGGATCTACTTGAAGGGCATCGAGGAGTTGATTGTAATTTTTAAGCGCAAGTGAAACTTCATTGTCATCAAATAGAATATTTTCTAAAACTGTTAGCTCTTCATCTACATCGGTATCTTGAGAGAGGTAAGAAAACCTTATGTCTTTGCGGATTACGGCTTTCCCACTATCCGCACTTTCTTTACCAACAATAATACTAAACAACGTACTTTTACCTTGCCCGTTACCCGCAACCAAAGCCACTTTTTCACCCTGTTGAATACCAAAAGTTACATTTTTTAATACCGGAGCATCGTGCCAAGTTTTCGAAACTTGGTCTACCGAAAGAAAATTCATTACCGCAAAAATACAGCCAAACCCTGCTGTACCCGCTTTAAAGAAGTATAATTCCTACCTTTGTTATGTGAAAATTGAAATTTGGTCAGATATCATGTGTCCTTTTTGCTATATGGGCAAAAAACAGTTGGAATTAGCAATCGACAAACTCCCCTACAAAGATGAAATCGAAATTATTTGGAGGAGCTTTGAATTAAATTCAGAAATAAAATTTGAACCACAAAAAACGGTTACCCAATATCTTGCAGAATCCAAAGGAATGAGCATTCCCGATGTTGAACGTATGCAACATAAAATCAGCGAACAAGGTAAGGAATTAGGCATCCAATTTCAATTTGACAAAACGCCCATCTGCAATTCCAGAAATGCTCACAAATTACTGCACATTGCCCAAAAACAGCAAAAAGGGAACGCCTTCAAAGAAATCCTATTCCACTCCTATTTCGAAGAAGGCAAAAATGTTGAAGATTTAGAAGTTCTAAGAAGTCTAGCCCAAACAATGGAGCTCGATTTAAACCCTTGGAACAACGATCCGTTTAATGCAATTGATCTGGAAGAAGAAGTAAATCACGACATTTACGATGCACATCAAGTAGGAGCTCAAGGAGTTCCATTTTTTGT
>JAULUW010000017.1:0-10462 GCA_032111345.1 Bacteroidia bacterium | reverse complement strand
GCCAGAACTTCCGTCTCCTTGAGAACCTTTGCCCTTATCCCCTTTTTGTGGCTTGCCTTTATCACCCGATTTGCCGTCTTTTCCGCCCTCCTTAGCATCGCTTCCAGACTTCTTTTCGCCTTCTTTTCCGCCTTCTTTGCCTTCGTTACCGTCCTTACCCTCCTTGCCTTCTTTGCCTTGTTGTTGCATTTGCTGCAATTTTTCACCCAATTGTTTTTGGGCTTCCGACAATTTACTTCCTTTTCCTTTTTGCGATTTTCCCGAATTACCAGGTTTCGGATTTTCGCACATTTTGCCATTTTTAGGCGAGCTGCTGCTTTGCTGCTGATTCATGCGCTGTTGCACATTTTTCAAGCTTTCCATGAGCATCACCGCTAAATTATTGTACCCCGTCATCACAAATTGCTCATAGGATGCCGCTTTGCGGACGTCGCGCACTTTCAAACCTTCAAAAGCGCGTTCCATATTGTCATTGATATCGGTAATTTCTCGGGTTACCAAATCTGAAACCATGGGTTGGCGCTTCGCTAAAGCCCTAAGACTGTCTTCGATGCCCTCGCTCATGTTCTTAATATTCATTTGCTCCTGATTGAGCACACGCACCCTAGGATTGTCGCTATTCAATTGCGAAAGTTCCGTAAAAATGCGCTCTTGTCGGTAAGATACCTCGATCAAATTCTCCAGCAAAGCCCTCAAGGCTTGCATGTCCTCCGAATTGCGCTGTTTTTGCGCCTTTTCCAAACTTTCTTGCATCTTTTGGGCTGCTTCTTTCATTTGTTCCGCTGCCTTTTTCTGATTTTGTTTGGACTCTTCAGGTTTGTTTTTTTGCAATTCTTCTCCCGCCTTTTTCTCTTCAGATCCGGCTTTTTGAATTTCGGGCTTCGCTAAATCTAAAGGCATTGGAGCTTGCAATTTTTTGTTTTGTTGTTCTATTTCATCGGCGCGCTTTTCGATTTTAGCCGCTTCCTTTTCTTGTTGTTTCAATGCCTCCTGCAAGGCTTGTTTTTGCAGTTCTTTCTCAGGGGTATTCTTCTGCATTTTCTGCAGATCTTCGGTTTGCTTTTGCAGTTTTTCCTGTTTTTCGACCCATTCCTGCATTTCTGAAGCTTGCAAATCGATTTGCTCCTCTACCCGCAATTCTTTCAACTGCTCCAGCAATTGCTCCATATCGTCCTTTTGACTTTGCATTCTGCGGTCGAGTTGATCCATTTTCTGTTGCACTTCCTGGGGCGATTTCTTCTTACTCAGAAGTTCTTGCAATTCTTTCAATAATTCTTGAATTTTAGGGTCCTCCAATCGATCAAGGCGTTCGTTCAATTCTTCCCGACGCTCTTTCAATTCTTCATTTTTGGGAGCTATTTCCTTTTGTTGTTCGTCTATCCGTTCTTGTTCCTTTTTAATCTCCGACATCTTTTCCAACTGCTCTTCCTGTTGTTGCAACCAATCTTGTACTTTTTCTTGCATATCGGAATTTAATTGCGGTGACATCGACATAGATTGTTTCAACTTATCGGATTGTTTTTGCAATTTTTGGGCTTGTGATTGGGCATCTGCCAGCTGTTTTTCAACCTGATCTTTTGAAATGTTCAGTTGTTTTTCAACTTCTTCTTCCGAGCTTCTTCGAATAAATTGCCAGTCGGTAAAGGCTGTTTTTCCGCCAGCAAGAGCATCGTTATCGGTAATTCCAACGCGATATTTTAAGCCCTTATCCGCTTCAATCCCCATCTCTTTTAAATCAAAAACATGCGAAAAAACGGCGGTTTTAGAGGCTGCTATTTTCAAATCGATCCGTCGGGCCGCGGACTTTGTTTTTTCCGGGACATTCCCGTTATCGAGCACATATTCCACAAAGCCTTTTTGGATACCGTAATCGTCTATTGCATTTCCCACCACATAAAACACGGCATCTTTTTGCGCCGACGCATCCGGTTCCAATTGCACTTGCGGAAATGCATCGGGTATTACCTGAATCTGCTTCAAAAAGGTATCTGAAGAAATCCCTTTTCCGACCGACCATATTTTCAGCAATGCGTCTTCATTACTGGCAATTTTAAAGGTGAAGATTTCTTTATTCTCTGGGGAAATCTGACGCTTACGCGCGGATTTCTTTCCATTTTCAGCATTCAAGGGTTCTGAAAGTACCCAAAGATGTTCCGCATCTTGACTTTGAACTTCCCATTCCAATTGTGTACCTATTGGCACTTGCAGCATCCCGGTTACCGGTACTACTTCCGAAGCCCTTTGAAGATAACTGGGATATACACATCGCAATTGCAGGTTCCGCAATTCGAATTTAGCGATGACATCGATGCGACCACGAGGACTTTCGAAACCGGCGGCCTCGTAATAAAACTCGGCAGTTTGGGCTATCTGCGGAAGGGTATATCGGAATTGCGCCCCTTTTTCGGCACGCATGAGATAGGACTGGCCGTTCACATGCACATATACCTCATCCGGAATGGCCGAACCACTTAGCGTAACACGCATTTCAAGATCACTTTTTTCCTGTACTTGAGTATCCTTAAAATTGGCTTGAAATTGAAAGGGCGCAGGCTTATCGAAATGTTTTTGGAACTGCAACAATCGGTTGGTCGCAGCCGCGATGCTCGGGGCATCGTATATCCCCCAAAAAATCATAATGGCAATAATCCCTAAAAATCGATATACACTCTTTCGAACCTCTGGCCAATTGAGGGCATCGGTAAAGGTAAAGGGATTGAGTTGTTGGGTCTTTTGCTCGATACTTTTAAGCAATAATGCAGATTGACCGGACTGCGCATTGCCCATCGCCTCTAATTGCAATAAATTCAGGAGTTTATCGGAAATATCGCTGAAATGATTGCCTATAATTCGAGCCGCTGCTTCTTCTGAAAGCCGGTTCCCATGTAGGCGCAACATTTTAAATAGCGGTCTGAGGACTTGAAGAAAGAATAAAATTCCCAAAGAAATCCAAAAGCCATAGAACAAGAAACCGCGAACATTGCTTTCCAACCAAAATAAATATTCGGTATAATTCAATAAGTAAAAGAGCAGCAAGGCCTGCAAGGTCGTACTCAACAGACCTTGTATGAGCTGTTGTTTGTGATACGACCGGATAAAAATCTGAAGTTTTGCTTTTATGCTGCTTGCCGACATAGACTAAAAACAAAGATAATAAAGTATCGCAGTCTCGATGTTTCCTTTGTCGAATTATACGAACTTAAGTCAGAAGTCGGTCTATGATAATGCCGGTAGAAACGGCGACATTGAGCGATTCGGCATGGCCAATTTTAGGAATCGTGAGTTTTTTTGTGAGTTTGGCGGCGTACGCATCTCGAATACCATGCGATTCAGAGCCCATAATGAGTACAAACGGCGTTTCGGGAACTTGGATTTGATATATGGATTCGCCTTGTAAATCAGCGCCCAAAATTTGACTTGCTTTTTGCCAAACCGCCTCTGCATTTCGAATACACCTAATACGGGTAAATGAGCCCATACTCGAAGCGATTACTTTGGGATTGGTTTCATCTACACAATCATCACTGAGCCAAATTTGGGTAAGTCCGTACCAATCGGCTACGCGCATAATGGCCCCTAAATTTCCAGGATCTGCTACGCCATCAAGAACTAAATTCAATCCATTTTGCAAAATAGGCGGGATGTTTTTGGCCTTATTCACCACCGCAATAACTCCCGGAGGGGTAACAAATTGCGATAGGCGTTTCATGTCCTTATTGGGTATGAGTGAACAGTCGTATTTTGGCTGAAATTTATCGAAAAACTCTTGCGTGGCTAAAATAGTGTCTATTTGTAAACTACTGTGGAATACTTCTTCAACGGCTTTTCGCCCTTCCACTAAGAATTGGCCATATTTTTGCCTATATTTTGTCTGTCCTAAACACGCAATTCGCTTTATATCCGCCTGTGAAATCATTTTACCACAACAAATATGCACGATTTTTATCGAAGACGGCATGGGCGGGGCTGTTTATTCTGCTTTTCTTGGGAAGTTGCGGTGTTCGTAGGGTTATCCCAGAAGGATCGCATTTATTGGTGAGCAACACCGTTTCGGTTAACGGAAATGCACAAGCTGGCCGCAATGCGAAGGCGCAGATATTGCATAGGACCAACAAGCGGGTACTTTTTAACCGCTTACCCATATTTCTATGGATTTATGCATTAGGCACAAATAATTCCAATCCCGAGCTATCGGATTCGGTTTCATGGAGACGCAAATTTCGCAGAGAATTGGGTGAAGAACCCGTTTTATTCAATCCGGAATTGGCGAAAATTTCTGCCGATAACATTAAATTTTTCCTCTTTAACAAGGGGTATTTTGATGCCAATTGTACCTACACGGTTAAAAAAGGACGTAAAAAGGCCCGTGTTAAATACCTGGCCGATACCAAAACTCCTTATTTGATTCGGGAAGTAACAGTAATCAGCAATGACAGTGCTACCCAGCGAATTATGCAGCGTGTGGTAGATGAATCCAATGCCTTCCGTTTATGGTGGCCCTGCAACCTAAATGCATTATCTGAATCGGAAGATTTGTTTACGCAGCGTTTGCGAGATTCGGGATATTTCACGGTAAATGTATCCAACATTCGTTATGAACTCGACACCAATCAAAGCGCAAAAAGTGCCGCCATAAAAGTATTTTTAGATCCCCCTGAAAAATCCAAAGTCCACCGTAAATTTCACATCGGCCGAATTGACTTATACGTTAAAACCGATCCGGATTATCGCTTGAATGATTATCCAGATTCGCTTCGTTTGCCTGGATTGAAAATGCGACTCAATCATTATCCTTTAAAACCCCAAGCCCTCACCCAAGTGCTTATTTTGGACTCTGGATCTATTTTTAGTCAAACCAAATGGACCGAAACCTATCGAAAATTGCTCGATTTGAATCTCTTCAAGGTGGTGGATATTTCCCAAAAAATCGACTTTGAAAAGGGCATCATTTATCCCAAGATTGATTTAGAAACAGAACCCCGAATGAACTTTTCGGCCGAGCCTCAAATTCTATATTCGCCACAAGGAAGTTCGGGAACCAATTTTCAAACCGCTTCTCAGCGAAGTTTTGGTTTGGCAGGAATCCTCTCTTTTAACAATCGCAATACCTTTGGGAACGCCGAATTTTTCAAATTATCGTCTATTACCTCTTTTGAAGCCATTTTCAAACGCGACGATATCGGAGATTTCTTCACGGGTCTGCAACAAGGACTTATTGCGAGCTTGAAACTGCCTAAATTCAGCTTTTTGAATCGATTTGAATCCCTTAAATCTTTCGAACAACAGAGCACTTTGGTTTCTACGAGCTTTCAATATGAGCAAAATCCGAATTTTACCCGTTCCTCCTTTCCTGCAAATATCACCTTGCAATTTGCCAAAAAGAACTTCAGTTGGTATATAACCCCGTTCGAGGTTAGTTACAATCGAAACATTATCAGCCCTTCCTTTTTGCCCCAATTGCCCGCTTTGGATCAAGACTTTGTACTTCGAGTCTTCACCGATCAAATTATTACACCGATAAAGCTGGGGATGATTTATGCCGATAACCAGAACAAACCCGGTAGCACCAGTCATTTTCTACGTTTGGGTTTTGAAACCAGTGGGAACTGGCATCACGGTTATCGAAAACTGACCGAGGAAAATTACAAGTCTGACAGTACCTACACGCTTTTGGGTGTAAACTACTTCCAATATACCAAGTTAGAGGCCGAATATCGCATAAAACGGAATATCGACGAATTGAACAGCGTGGCCTTCCGGTTCAATTCGGGCATTGCCATCCCTTATGGAAACAGCACATTGGTCCCTTACGACAAACGCTATTTTATTGGTGGTAGCAATAGTTTGCGCGGATGGCGTCCACGCGGATTGGGTCCTGGCAATACCCCCGTTAGCGCGACCTCATTGATTGACCGTTCGGGTGAATTGTTGCTAGAGGCCAACATAGAGTACCGTTTTACCTTGGTTCGGAAACTCTTGGAAAGTGCGATTTTTATTGATGCCGGAAATATTTGGAATTTGAGTCCCACCTCCTCTACCAACCCGAGTTACGGGGTCATTAATCAAGAAAATTTCATTAGTGAAATTGCCCTGAATACAGGCATTGGGTTTCGATTTGACTTAAGCATCTTTCTCTTTCGCTTAGATTGGGGAATGCCATTAAGAGATCCTTCGCTACCCAAAAGTCAGCGGTGGATCATGACCCAAAAAATTCAAGAATCGGGCTTAGGTAGTTATTTACTGAACGAAACCTCCCTAGCAATTGGAATTGGGTATCCCTTTTAAGGCCCAAGTCTTTTGTGAGAATCTCAAATTCCCCAGAAATAAACGCCAAAAAAAATAGGATATTCATTGAATAAATATCCTATTTTTAAGATGTACTGATTTTTATTTTATTCGGAATCGTTTTCTGATTCTGACTTCAACGCTTTGATTGCTTTGGACTTGGTGGATTTAATTTCCAAGCTTTCACTGCCCTCTTTAAAATCTACCTTTAACTTATCGCCTTCTTTAAGGGTTCCTTGCAATACTTTTTCTGCTAAGGGTTCTTCCAAGAATTTCTGCAGGGCACGTTGCAAAGGACGTGCACCAAAATCTGCATCGAAACCTTTCTCTGCCAAAAATTCTTTGGCATTATCTGTAATTTGAATTTCATAACCCAAATCTTCGATACGTTTTAACATGCGCTTCATTCTAATATCGAGAATATGCACGATGTTCTCTTTAGACAGCGATTCGAAAATGATGATATCATCGATACGGTTCAAGAATTCAGGAGAAAAGAACTTTTTCAATTGGGTTTCGACCACCATTTTAGATTCTTTTTCTTTGTTTACGGATTTGGTTTGGGTTCCAAAACCTACTCCGGTTCCAAAATCTTTCAATTGTCGGGAACCGATATTTGAAGTCATGATAATAACCGTATTTCGAAAATCAATTTTGCGGCCACCTGAATCGGTCATGTATCCTTCATCCAAGGCTTGTAATAGTAAATTAAAGACATCCGGATGGGCTTTTTCTACCTCATCAAAAAGAATCACGCTGTAAGGCTTGCGACGTACTTTTTCGGTTAGCAGGCCTCCTTCTTCATAACCTACATACCCCGGAGGGGCTCCCACCAAGCGACTCACGGCAAATTTTTCCATGTATTCGCTCATATCTACGCGGATTAGGGCATCGTCGGTATCGAACAGGAATTCAGAAAGCGTTTTCGCCAATTCGGTTTTACCTACACCGGTAGGTCCTAAGAAAATAAAGGATCCGATAGGGCGGTTGGGTTCTTTAAATCCGGCCCGGGTACGTTGAATGGTTTTGGTTAATTTCTGAATGGCTTTATCCTGCCCTACAACGCGTTTGGCCAAAGTATCTGCCATGTGCAGCAATCTTTTGCTTTCGTCTTCGCCCATGCGTTTTACCGGTATTCCGGTAATCATAGAAATCACAGAAGCGATATCGTCTTCGGTTACGTTATAGCGCTCGTCTTTTGCTTTGGTCTCCCAAGCCAATTTGGCTGCATCCAAGTCTTCTAAAAGTCTTTTTTCTTTGTCGCGAAGTTTAGCGGCTTCTTCGAAATTCTGACTTTTCACCACCCGATTTTTTTCGGTTTTAATTTCTTCGATTTGGGATTCCAGATCTAAGATTTCGGTAGGCACGTGGATATTGGAAATATGCACACGCGCACCGGCTTCGTCAAGGATATCGATAGCCTTATCGGGCAAGTGACGGTCGCTCATATAGCGTTCACTCAATTCCACACAGGCTTTGATAGCATCTTCGGTATAACTTACACTGTGGTGGTCTTCGTATTTGCCTTTGATATTGCTAAGAATTTCTATGGTTTCTTCAGGACTTGCGGGTTGAATAAGTACCATTTGAAAACGGCGTTCTAAGGCACCGTCTTTTTCAATATACTGGCGGTATTCATCAAGGGTTGTGGCTCCGATGCATTGTATTTCGCCTCTTGCAAGGGCGGGTTTGAACATATTAGACGCGTCGAGCGAACCGGAGGCCCCACCGGCACCAACGATGGTATGAATTTCATCGATAAACAGAATCACATCTTCTGCTTTTTCAAGTTCCATCATGAGTGCTTTCATGCGTTCTTCAAATTGTCCGCGGTATTTTGTACCTGCCACCATACTGGCCAAGTCTAAACTAACTACCCTTTTATTAAAGAGCACCCGCGATACTTTTCTTTGGGTAATGCGCAATGCCAATCCTTCTGCAATGGCGGTTTTACCCACACCGGGTTCACCGATTAAAACGGGATTGTTTTTCTTACGGCGCGATAGAATTTGACTCACGCGTTCAATTTCTTTTTCCCTACCTACAATGGGATCTAACTTGCCTTCTTCTGCGGCTTTGGTTAGGTCGCGACCAAAGTTATCTAAAACCGGAGTTTTAGATTTCGTTTTTGCTTTGGAAGCAGATTGGGCTTTTTGTTCTTCGCGGTAATATTCTTCGGGTGTTTCGCCATCGTCGTTAGAGGCTTCCCCCCGAATGCTATCAATGCCTTCTTCCAAGGCACTTTTGAACACGTCGTAACTCAACCCATATTGGGCCAAAACCTTAGAAGCTACATTGTCTTCATCTCTTAGAATAGAAAGCAATAAATGTTCGGTTCCGATCAAGTCGGTTTTGAAGATTTTTGCTTCTAAATAGGTGATTTTTAGCGCTTTTTCTGCCTGTTTGGTTAGGGGGATATTCCCCAAATTGCTGGTTTTGGTAGCCGTTCCCCGAATAGCATCTTCGATACTTTTTTTAAGTCGGAGGGACTCAATATCTAAGACGCGCAGCGTTTGAAACGCCTTTCCTTCGCCTTCTCGGATAATACCGAGCAGCAAATGTTCACAACCGATATAGTCGTGGCCTAAACGAATGGCCTCTTCCCGGCTGAATTGTATCACTTCTTTTACGCGTGGTGAAAACTTAGCTTCCATAATCTTCTTCAAATATAAATATTAGTTTTTCGAATTACTATTGACCTCTGATGAGTGACGAATATTTAGGACAAACGACAGATTAAAATGAATTGGCAATTTGGTTGATATAATTTTGGTAGGATAGCAAACACGAATTACGGGTCAATTGACCGTGTAACGCGTTCGCTCGAGTGGAATCTCCGATGCGCGATAAAAAAGCAGTTTTCGAGGCTAAAAAAACGGCATTCTCAATATTTGCTACAAAGGGATTCCTGAGTAAATTCAGGTGCATTGCAGGCCCTAAAAATTCTAAAACCTCTTCAATTTGCTGGATATTTTCTCCAAATCGGACTAAAACCGGCAAGGGTTCCATGGCAAAAGGCATGACAAATGAAATGGGTTCATCTTTTAATTCTTGAAACCAGTCTTGTACTAAATCGGTTTGCAAGGCTCCTGTTTTAAGCATTTGATTGATGAACTTGGCCGCCCAAACTCTGCCGTTTATTATGGGAAAATAATATTTATCGGTTGGATACCGCGAAAGGGCTTCGCTCCATTTGCGCATCATCGGCAAATCGCCATCTAAGTAATATCCCATTAAAACCAAGGACTTTTTAAAGGTCTCTTGTTCTAAAGATTGTGGATCGATCTGGGCTACCAATCGGTTGTAATATTGGTCCTTACCCAAGGTGTTGTAATCTACAAATGCATGTAAAATCCAATTCTGCAAAACGGGATTATTGGCCAGGAAAAACAACTCATGGTCTTTGAACTTACGGGCTCTTAAATCTTCCCCAAGGTGATTGGTTATATACCCTTTTAAATAGAATTCAACCAGGTTGGAATCGGACAAATTGAGGCGCTCAAAAAACGGGACCCAAGCCTGCACTTTCGATTGCGCTATGTTTTTACGCGCCCAACGTATTAATTGCAGGATACTCGGAATATGCCGTTGAAGGGCTTGTTTCCGCAATAAAAGAAAATCCAAATCCGACACCCGGGTATAATCCACACGGAATTTTGGAACCAGATCCAATTCCGCGTCTATTTCCCAAATTGCAGGTGCTACCAATTCAATTTTCCTCATGCTATAACCGCAATTTATGGGTAATGACTTGTAATTGCTAAACTCTTTTACTTTTGTTTTCGGCAATTTATAAAATGGAAATGTGAAAAACTATTTCGATTGTAGAGGTTTTTTCAAAGCCCGAAAATATCGACCTTTGGAAGGTTATGGAAAACACGAAGCTTCCTAATTCTACGAGCAAGAAAAAAATAATTCCAAAAGAATTTTTCGACGATCGCATGGGGCGCATGCCCCCTAATGCCCGTGAATTGGAAGATGCCGTATTGGGGGCTATGATGTTGGAACGCGAGAAAATTTTTCAGGTTATCGATATCTTAACCAAAGAACATTTTTACGATCCTAAAAATCAAATAATTTTTGAAGCCATCCAAACTTTGTACCAAGCTGGCGATACCGCGATTGATTTACTTACGGTTTCTAATCACCTAAAAAATCATAAGCTACTAGAAATTAC
>JAULUW010000016.1:234-4285 GCA_032111345.1 Bacteroidia bacterium | reverse complement strand
CATTCGGTGCAACTGTAGGCGTCCAAGAGGCTTTTCCAGGGCAGGTCATGGACATCGGCGGCACCAAAGCGACCCGGCGCTTCGGTCGAGGGGGCAGGGGCAGAGGCCGGGTTGAGCATGGCCTGCACTTCGTTCTGGATGACCGGCATATTGGTCATGCTACCAGGGGCATCCAGGGAGGCGTACCATGTGTTGGGAAAAGCCAAAACAATGTGAAAGTGCTTGGAATAGGGTAGGTAGTTCAGGAAGGCGAGGATGCCCCCCAAGTGCAACCACCATGCGATGCGCTCGGTCGCGTACAATGCCTCGGGGCTCCAGCCATCGAAAAGGTGGGCGAGCCATCCGCTGACAGGAAAGTGGTACGCCCCGGGATGCATGGCAATGTCGGTGGCGTTCATGACCAGCAGCGCCCCCATCAGGATGATTTCGACGATGAGGATGACCTTGGCATCCCAAGCGGGCCAGCCGTTTAGTTCAGCGGCCTTGTAGAGCCTTGGAGGGCCACTCACCATGCGCCGCCCCAAGAAAACAAGGCAGGCGAGGATGACGCCGACCCCTAGCCATTCAAAGAGGCCGATCATGAGGGGGTAGAGGCCCCCCAGGGGTTTGGAAAGGATGCGGTGGGTACCCAGGAGTCCGTCCAGGAGGATTTCGAGCAGTTCTAGGTTGATGAGCACAAAGCCCACATAGATCAAAACATGGAAAAAGGCCGCGACTGGGCGGCTGCCCATTTTGGATTGGCCCAGGGCAACTCGGGCCATTTGGCGCCAGCGCAGGGCGGGTCGGTCGGTGGCAGGAGCCCCCCGGCCTCGGAAGATATTGGCCCTAATTCGCTGAATTCGCCGTACAAAGGGATAAAGCCCGCTGACGAGGACCGCAACGAAGAGCAAAGACTGGAGCAATTGAAAACCCATTGTGGATTCAAATTTGACCACAAAACCCCCAATTTCCCAAAAATGTTCGGCATTATTGAAATTTATCCTCGCTGGATTAGATTTGCAAGCCTTTGGTGGACCGCCGTTGCGGCCAGGCCAAGGAAATAGCGATGAAAAGAGGGGTGATGTAGCTCAGTTGGTAGAGCAAAGGACTGAAAATCCTTGTGTCGGCGGTTCGATTCCGTCCATCACCACCAAATCGCTTCCGTAATCGTTTGTCAATCAAGCATTTACATTTCGGTTTTGCGTCGGTGCCACCGAAAGTGCACAACACGATTTTCCCAAGACACCCCTTTAGACCCGGTCATCGCCCCACCTGGAGGGCGTTCTGAGGAGCCTCCCGAGGCTTGGATTTTGGGCTGGAAGGGGGCAGGTATTTCGAGCTGGGAGGGGGAGTAAGGGAGGAAATAGGGGGACTTGGGGGGGAATGGAGTACTTCACAATAAATTTCAAAATGTCCAGTTATTTTGCTAATAAACTGGACAAATAAATTATCTTTGCAGCACATTAAAAGGAATGAAAACCGCTAAATACATAGCATTTAACATAGATAGACTGCCCAAGGGCTATGTATTCACCTATTCCGACTTTACTGCAGAGGTGAACCAAAAAGAAGCGGTAATAAAAGCCTTGAACCGTATGGTGGCTTCGGGTAAGATTGCCAAACTATCCAAAGGAAAATACTACAAACCCGAAAATACACCCTTTGGAAACCTTCAACCCAATCAGGCACAAGTAGTAAAAGACCTGTTGGAAGAAAATGGAAAAATAACGGGTTATCTCACAGGTTATAGCATTTACAACCAATTAGGCTTAACCACACAAGTAAGCAATACTGTACAGATAGGCAAAAATCAGGTTCGCCCTAACTTTAAAAGAGAACGTTATACGTTAGCTTTTGTAAAGCAAAAAAACACCATCACCAAAGAGAATATTCCTTTGTTGCAATTACTGGATGCCATTCGCTACATCAAAAAAATACCTGATGCCAGTATAGAAACATCTTGTAAGCGGTTTTTGGCCATCATTAAAACCTTTACAAACAAAGACATCAATACACTAGTTCGCTTAGCATTGAAATATCCACCTGCTACAAGGGCTTTGTTAGGGGCTTTGTTAGAGCAATTACAGCAAGGCAAAGCAATAGAACCGCTTTTCAAATCATTGAACCCAATTACCAAGTATAAACTAACGGGTGTAGCGAAAGCATTATCGACCACCGAAAAATGGAACATAGTATGAAGCTGCACGAAAATAAAACCTTATTCAGACAAGCCGTTCAGTTTACGGCTGATCAAATGAAAATCCCTGCCAATTATATAGAAAAAGACTATTGGGTTACGTATGCTTTGTTTACTATTTTCAATAATGAAATTGGCAAAGACGCCGTTTTTAAAGGCGGAACAGCACTATCCAAATGTTACAATATGATAGAACGCTTTTCGGAAGATATCGATTTGGTAGTCCTGAGACGAGAAGGAGAAACAGATAGCAAGTTAAAATCAAAATTAGAAGCAATAAGCACCGTTGTAGAAACCGTATTACCCGAAGTAACTATCGATGGCATTACTCATAAAATGGGAATGAATCGAAAAACAGCGTACACTTATAGCAAAGAATTTAAAGGCGATTACCGACAAGTAAGAGATGTTATCATTTTGGAATCAACGTGGTTGGGATATTACGAACCGTACACTACAAAAAGCATCGTTTCATTCGTTGGTCAAATAATGCTGGATAATAAGCAGTCTGATATTGCTAAAGAAAACGGACTACTTCCTTTTGACTTATTGGCATTAGAACCTATAAGAACCATTTGCGAAAAAATAATGAGTTTGGTTCGCTTTTCTTATGGCGAGAACCCAATAGATGATTTAAAGAAAAAGATAAGGCATACCTACGATTTGCATCAATTACTAAAACAAGAAGAATTCTTAAAATTCTTTCAATCAAAGGATTTTGATGAAATGCTTTTAAAAGTAGCCAATGATGATGTTGCAAGTTTTAGAAACAATAATAAATGGCTGAATAACCATCCTAGTGAATCGCTAGTTTTTAAAGACTTGGAAAATGTATGGAATGAGTTGAAAACTATTTACAACGGTGACTTTAAAAATTTGGTGTATGGAGAATTACCCAAAGAAGAAGTCATTTTGGAAATATTAAAAATGATTCAAAAAAGATTGAAATCAATTTCTTGGACCATTAAAATTCAACCCAAGGAATGAAATTTTTGTAAGTACCCCTAAAATGCGGACAGTTAAAAAGTAGAAAATTTCCATTTATTTAAAAACCATGAAAATTCACGTTTTGCATGTTGGTTTTCGATCAATCCATGCAGAGAATACGACTCATATCATAAAAAAATGCAAATTCATAACAATCGTAAAAATTATATCTTTTTTTTTTAAAAACACAGTTATCGAAGACTATTGTTAACGTTAATTCACTTAATATTACCTTATGAAATATATTTTGATTCTAGCAATCATGCTTTTTACGGTTAATTTATCCAATGCTCAGAGGATGTATGACGGATCGGGAAGTCAGATTGGAAGGGTAGATGGCGAACGATATTACGATGGTTCCGGGAGGCAAATTGGAAGGTTCAATTCCCAGAGGGTTTATGACGGATCGGGACGGCAGATTGGCAGAATTGATGGTGATAGGGTCTATGACGGGTCTGGTCAACAGGTGGGGCGAATTGATGGCGAAAAGTTGTATGATGGTTCCGGGAGGCAGATGGGTCGGTTAAGCGGGGATAAGGTCTACGATGGTTCCGGGAGGCAAAAAGGCCCCTCTATTTTGTTCATTGGCCTATCGATTTATGACCTATACGATGGGGTTGGGGCATGCCTTCTGATTTCGCTTGATTACGGTCATCGAATTGTAAGTACCCCTTTTTCCAATAATACGAGTATTCGGAGATTTGAATCCCTAAAATAATAGTATATTTGGGGATTATGATTAAACGAACAATCTCCGTCGCATTACAAAATCGTTTTAAGAAAGGCAAGGCCATTGTGCTTATTGGGCCAAGGCAAGTGGGAAAAACGACCCTTTTACGGCACTGCCTGGATAATAAGGATTTTTTGTTTCTGGATGGTGATGATTAT
>JAULUW010000016.1:0-224 GCA_032111345.1 Bacteroidia bacterium | reverse complement strand
AATCAGAGCACTGCTTCGCGATGCCGGAAAATCAAAATTGCAAGCCATTATAGGAAAATACAAGTGGGTATTTATTGATGAAGCTCAACGCATACCTGATGTGGGCTTAATCGCCAAAATCATCACCGATCAGTTTAACGATGTACAGTTGCTCATTAGCGGTTCCTCTGCGCTAGAAATTAACCAATCTACTCAGGAGCCACTGACGGGTCGCAAGGTAGAAT
>JAULUW010000015.1:0-3221 GCA_032111345.1 Bacteroidia bacterium | reverse complement strand
AAGGCCAAAATATCCTTGTATAAGAGGCTTTCTGTAAGATTCTTCAGCGTTTTTTTCTCTCTTTGAATTTCATTGATAACATCAGGATACATGCCAAATATCATTCGATGATCCAATTGACTTTCGCTTTCTATATATCCAAAGTGTTGCTCGAATTCGTTCCAAGAGATAGGAAATAATTCTAACTCGTATTTACGTCCAGTTAAGGATTCTTTCGTATGTTGATGAATATCGATAGAAGAGGAACCCGACACAAATAATTTCACATGTGTGAATTGATCGTTAATTATTTTAAGGGGATTTCCAATATTAGGGACTTTTTGCGCTTCATCGATAAAAACGATGTTATGTGATCCAATTAATCGACGTAACCCGCTGGTATCGATGGTAGACAAATTTTTGGTAATGGTTCTATCATCCCCATCTAAAAAAAGATAAGGCCTATCTTTAAGAATGGACTTTATCAAAGTCGTTTTGCCCACTTGTCTTGGTCCTAATAACATAATCGCTTTATTACTCCCAATATAGTCTTCTATCTCTTTGGTTATAATACGATTTATCATTAATTGCAAAGATATCTATTCTATTCGAATTCACCAATTTAGCATTAATTTAGTGATTGTAATCACCAATTTAATCTAAATTCAGTGAATAACGCATGCAAGAGGTCGCCGGTTCGACTCCGGCATTCTCCACCCAATAAAAATCAAAGCCTCAGAGCAATCTGGGGCTTTTTGATTTGTAGCATCTGTTTGCAGGGCAACTAGGATTCAATAATCACAGAAGTCATGGTGAGGGCTCCTGCTACAGGTACATCGTTAAATAAGCCCACGCGCTCGCCTTTTTCTTGAAGCCCGAGCACATACAATAAAGGGAGAAAATGTTCCGGACTGGGTATTGCCAACTGAAAGGCCAGACCTTGTTTGTCATAGTTAATGAGCGCGTCGTGATGACCCTCTAAGATGTAGGATTTCATCCGTTCCTGGGCCTCTATGGCCCAATCAAATCCAAAATGTTCATTAAGCCGCTTCCAAGAAACCTTTCCTAAATTATGAACCATATTTCCGCTGCCAATAATCAAAACACCCTTGTTTCTCAAGCTAGATAATTCTTGAGATAATTCGTAGTGGTATTGGGGACCTTTGCGGAAATCTAAACTTAATTGTAAAACGGGAATATTGGCTAAGGGATAGAGGTGCTTTACCACACTCCAAGTGCCATGGTCTAATCCCCAATCTTGATCCAGTTGCACGTTGCTGTAATGAACATTATCTTGAATTTCTTTGGCAAGGGATGGATTTCCAGGTGCAGGATATTGAACCTCGAACAATTGAGGCGGAAATCCGCCGAAATCGTGGATGGTTCGCGGTTGTGCCATTGCTGTTACAAAGGTGCCTGCCGTTTCCCAATGCGCGGAGACGCACAAAATGGCTTGGGGTACAGGAATTTTATGAGCAATATTGCGGAACTCCTTTACAAATTGGTTTTCCTCAATTGCGTTCATCGGACTTCCATGTCCCAAAAACAATACCGGCATTTTCGATGTCGGAGTAAGCTGATGCGCGATGTTTTGTAATGTATTTAATTTCATTGCAATACTTGAAAAAGGTGCCATGGCCAATAGGTGCAAAAAAGATTTTCGTGAGAACACAGCATTTTTGTTTGTTTAAACAAATATAGCATTTGTTTTTAAAGCCTGCGCTTCAGGTTCCTTTTTTTTGTAATATTAGGACAAATAGAAGGATGGATACAGAATTACCCAGAAGATAAGAAATTTTTCTGGACTAAAGCAATCAATGCAAACAAGTTACCGGTTGTACAACGCACTCATCTTGGCTCTTTGTCAGATTGTAACCCAGCTAATATCCACATTAAAAATAAATCGGAAAGAATGATTATCTTCGTATAGTATTATGAAACGCATTCAAATATTTTTTGCCCTATGCTTGGCCCTTTGGGGTAGTGTTCAGGCCGCTTTTGTTTCTCCTGAAACCGCCCAAAATGCAGCCCGTGAATTCGTGCATCAGCAAACAGGGAATTATCTCAAAGCAAGTAATTTTCGCATCCATGTTGAAAAAGAAGTCTTGTATGTCATCAATTATACCGAATCAAAACATCAAGGTTTCGTGGTTGTTGCGGCCGACGATATTGCAAAACCTATTTTAGGATATTCCACCGAAGATACCTTTAACATTTTGAATGCCCCAGAACACCTGCATGCCTGGTTTTCAGATTATGAAGCCAGTATCGTTTGGGGAATAAAAAATAACATCCACGCAACCGAAGACATTAAATTGGCTTGGGACCAACTTCGCGGCAATATCAATTTAATTGGGAAACGTCGGGGTTCAGTTTCCCCAATTATTAGCGCTAAATGGAATCAAATTCCCTATTACAACGATCAATGTCCGCTCGATGGAAATAAACGTTCGGTGGTAGGATGTGTGGCAACGGCTATGGCGCAAGTAATTCACCATTGGCAATATCCCGTAAAAGGAAGTGGCTTTCATTCTTACAGTCACAGTAAACTGGGTACCATTTCTGCAAATTTTGGCAACACTACCTATAATTATTCCAACATGCCAAATTCCATTTCCTCAAAAAATAACGATGTGGCCTTATTGAATTTTCATTGTGGAGTAGCTGTAGAAATGAATTACAGCGCCCAATCCAGTGGCGCTTATGTAATCAATTCGGCAAGTCCCGTTACACATTGTGCCGAATACGCACTTAAAAAATATTTCAATTATCCAAGCAGTGTTAACGGACAAGAACGCGATAATTATACCAATTCAAGTTGGATCAACAAAGTCAATTCTGAATTGGATAATGGCAGACCCATTATTTATGCAGGTTTTGGAAACGGGGGCGGACATGCTTTCATCTTCGATGGATACGACAATGCAGGAAAATATCACATCAACTGGGGTTGGGGCGGCGCGTATAACGGTTATTTTGAAATCGATGCTTTAAATCCCGATGGATTGGGCACCGGTGGGGGAACAGGCAGTTATAATGCAGGTCACCAAGCCATTTTTGGAGTTGAAGCCCCCGATAATACCCAAACGGATGCTTCTATTTCTATGTATGCAACTTTAAGCAGCAGCGCATCACAAATTTCTTACGGACAAGCCTTTTCGGTCAACACCAAAGCCGCGAATGTAAGTGGCAAAAACTTCTCCGGGAGTCTTGCAATAGCGGTATTCGACGATTCTTTCAAC
>JAULUW010000014.1:0-6615 GCA_032111345.1 Bacteroidia bacterium | reverse complement strand
TTTTATGTGGGAAATAATTCGACCGATAACCAAAAAATGAACTTTGAACTTAAATAGTTCGATTATCGGTTTGCACATTGAATGTCGCTTACCTTAATTGGCAAGGAGGAAAGCTCGAAATATTGCAGTTTAATGACAATTGCTTATTGTATTCAGGATATCTCCGCAACCCTTTATTAATAGGGAAGTACTACGCGTTAATGTAGTAAACCTTAGAACGATAAAACGTGTTTATCCCATATATGGAAATACTTATTGTTACAGTTACAAAATCTGAGATAAAGTAAGTAGTATTGAGGCTTTAACTATTCAAACCAAAAATTACAATGAAAAAAGTATTACTAACATTATTCACTTTCTCTACATTGAGCTTAATGGCTCAAGTGGAAGGTACATGGATGTTAACACCAAAAGCGGGTTCTTTTGGAGTTGGTCCAGCTAAAGGAGATTATTCTTGGTGGAGTGTTCCAGAAGCCGAAATCACTGGAGCTCGCGCATGTCAGTTTGACGATGAGTTTGTATTCCATCCAGATGGAACTTTCGAAAACATTATGGGCGACCAAACCTACTTAGAAGGTTGGCAAGGTTCAAGTGGTTGCGGCACCCCTGTTGCGCCTCACGATGGAAAAACTGCAGCAAAATGGAGAATAAATCCCGATTACACCATTACCATAATTGGTAAAGGCGCCTATTTAGGCTTGCCAAAGCCTTACAATGGCGGTGAATTGACCGATCCTGCAAATGCCCCTGATAGTATCACTTACGAAATTACCCCTATTGATATCAACAATGTAATCGTTGAAATTAAATTCAATAATGACGGCGCATATTGGAAATATGAATTAACCCGTAAAATGGAAACCATCGATCCTACTGGATATTGGCAGTTAGCCCCTAAAGGAAATGCCATGGCTGTAGGACCTCAAAAAGGTGACTATTCTTGGTGGGGAAATCCTGCTAATGAAGTTGCCGGTGCGAGAGCTTGTCAATTCGATGACTACTTCGTATTCAAAGCAGACGGTTCTTTCCAAAACATCTTAGGAGATGAAACCTTCCTAGAAGGATGGCAAGGTAAGGACGGTTGCGGCACTCCCGTAGCTCCTCACGACGGTTCCAACATGGGTAAATGGTCAGTTGATCCAGCTACAAGTTCCTTAAAAATAGAAGGCAAAGGCAACTATATCGGAATTCCTAAGGTTATCAACGGTGCGGAATTAAAAGCTCCTTCAGAAGCGGCAGATTCAATCATTTATAATGTAACTATGGTTGAAGATACCATGATTTTGGAAATCCAAATCGCTGCATCAGGTACACATTGGAAATTCGAATTAAATCGTGTAGCCGAACCAACCCTAAGCAGCAACAAAATCAATGCAAACGGTTTGAACGTTTACCCCAATCCCGTAAATCAGACTTTATTCATTTCTAATGTAGAAAGAGTAAGTCAAGTGAATATCCGCGATTTGTCAGGTAAATTGATTCTTAATAATACCAAAGTAACTGCCGCAGGAATCGATGTTTCCTTCCTAAATGCAGGTGCATACGTAATCGAATTGGTTACTGAAAATGGCGTACAAAACGCTAAATTCATCAAACAATAATTTCACCTATTGAAAATTAAAAAAAGCCGATCTTTTAAGGTCGGCTTTTTTTATGGCTGGAAATCAAATCTTCCAAGGAACTAATCCCAATATGAAAATTATATGCCGTATTTTTGCAATATGTCGGAAAAATACGCCCAGCGCGGGGTTTCCTCCCAAAAAGAAGACGTTCATAACGCCATAAAAAACGTAGATAAAGGCTTGTTCCCAAAAGCCTTTTGTAAAGTAATTCCCGATTACCTTACCCAAAATCCAGAATTGTGTACCATTGTGCATGCAGATGGTGCGGGCACCAAAAGCAGCTTGGCGTATGCCTATTGGAAAGAAACCGGCGATTTAAGCGTTTGGAAAGGGATTGCACAAGATGCCATCGTGATGAATACCGACGACCTCATTTGTGCAGGGGTTACTGGACCCTTTCTGCTTTCCAGCACCATCGGTCGCAACAAACAGAACATTCCCGGTGAAGTCATTGCTGCCATCATTGAAGGAACCGAAGAATTTTGCCAAAACATGGCGCAATACGGCATCCAAATCCATACCACCGGAGGCGAAACCGCCGATGTGGGCGATTTGGTAAAAACCGTAATTGTCGATTCCACCCTTGTAGCGCAAGCCAAACGAAGCGACATCATTGACAATGCAAACATTGGTCCGGATCAGGTAATTCTGGCCTTCGAAAGCCACGGTCAAGCCACTTACGAGTCTGAGTACAACGGCGGTATGGGTTCGAACGGACTTACGAGCGCTCGGCACGACGTGTTTCATTCCGATTACCGCAGTAAATATCCCGAAACCTACGATAACAATCTCGACCCTTCCGTGGTGTATTGCGGCTCCAAAAAGTTTACCGATTCGGTAGTGGGAAGCCCCCTGAACGCCGGTAAATTGGTTTTATCGCCTACCCGCACCTACGCGCCTTTAACCCAAGCTATTTTTGAGAAAATAGGTCGCGATAAGATTAAAGGTATGATTCATTGCTCAGGCGGCGGACAAACGAAAATTTTGCATTTTGCCGAAAACGTGCATGTCATTAAAGATAATTTGATGGAAATTCCCCCATTATTCAAACTCATCCAAGAAGAAAGTCAAACCGAATGGCGTGAAATGTTCCAAGTGTTTAATATGGGCCATCGATTGGAAATTTATACGGATGCAGCCTCTGCTTCCCAAATGATAGAAATCGCACAAACCTTCAACATCAAGGCCCAGATTATAGGGCGCACCGAAGCATTCGAGGGAAAGAAATTAAGCATTCGAGGCGCTTGGGGCGAACTGGTTTATTAAAATAGTTGGGGCACTAGCCCTATCGAGGCGCAAAAGAAATCCTTGCATTTGCAATGATTGACATTTTATTTAGGATTAAAGAGCGTTTGCATTGCCGAAGCGGGTATGGAAGTAGGTAGTGTACTCAGTCGGTGTCATAATCGATAAATTGCTAGATCGATAATCCTTGATGTTTCTCGTAATGATCGTATCAATTTCGGAATGCTGCAGGGCACTAAAATTTTGTAAGGCATCCTCAAAATCTTTAAATGCTGAATTCAGGGCCGATACGATTCCATATTTGTCGATACTGGCCACATTGAAAATCAACATTACCTTTTCGATTATTAATAATGCTTGCGCATGTGATGATTCCTTTCGCATGAAATAGTACATATTATTAATAGTCATTGGAGATACGTATCCAGCCAACTTCTTTTGCTCTATCCATTGCACTATCTGAAAAGAGGCGGGATAAAATTCGGGACGTTTTAAAACCACATCTAATAACACATCTGTATCAACAAAAACCGCTGTCATTTCACATATTTATTTTTGATATGGGCATAGCGCTCATCCTCTAGATTGGCATCATTGAGGTTTGTCACAACACCTAAAAGCGAATTTGAAATCGGTGTTTCTTTCGATTCCAATGATGCTTCAAAATGAACTTTAGGTTCAGAAGCGGCTAATGCTTTCAGGTAATTTTCTACCAAGTCAGACAAACTCCGCTCATTATGCTGGGCATACTCTTTGGCTTTTTTAATGACCTCCTTTTGAATGCTTAGGGTTAATTTGGTATTCATGTTTTATTTGATGTTAAATTCATTGCACTTCACTTGCCTAATGTATGATTTAGAGCATGTGTCGCACTTTTTGGTAAGGTCTTAATTAAACGCCCATCTAAGAAGGTTTTATACGAAAGACCCTTAACAAATATACGTATCTATTTTCTCAAAAGTCTACGTATTGTGAAAATCGCAAATATTTTAAGGAATATATTCACCTTTTACTTCGTTAATGTATTAATCAACATGAAAAAACATACCTCATTCGCCCTTCTGGGTGTTTTCGCTTTTCCCATTTTCGCTCAGGTTTCCGGTAACGCCACTTGGAACGAAAACAACCGCTTCAAAAACAACAACAGTTACAGCAATGCGCCTGTTATTGAATACGACCAAAATATGCAGGTGTATAAAGACAAGGCAAGCGGCAAAAGGAAAGGCCGCGCTGACATGGCAGAAACACAAAGCAGTTACCAATGGAATTTCGGAAATGCGGCTAAAGGAATTAATCCCATTTCGGGCAATAACGAATCTACCGACATTCAAATTCGAGTGCTGAAAAATGCAACTCCAACGGGATATACCGCCATATTTCACATCAATCAAGCAGGCGAAAAGGTATCCGAACTTGACAGCAACCTGTCGCGCCGCTTGCGTAAATTCATTTCCCTCGGAAAAGAAATTGGATTAAAACCCAGTGATTTTTACACAGATATGATTGCGCTTGTTCCTGTTTTTCGGAAGGAAAAAAAGCTTTTTTCTAGCACTTATGTAGAAGTTCCTAAAGGATTTGAGATGCAGAAAAACCTGCATATCCGCTATACGAAAGCGTCGCACTTGGATCAACTGTTTTCTATGGCGGCGCAGTGTGAAATTTATGATTTGATTAAAGTGGAATACCATTACGATGTACTGCAAGCGGCACATACCGAGATGCGTTTGAAGGCTCAGGAATTGCTAAAATTGCGTATGGCGCATTTAAAATCTGCAGGAATCGCCTTGGATACATGTTTCAGAACCCTGAGTGAAAGCATCCACCAAACCGATCCCGTTGATCAGTACAAGCCTTATCAGCCTTTGGCCATTAGTGCTATAACCGACGATGTTACTCCTGAAGGAGCCGGCAGACCTAACCGCAGCACCTTGTTTCACAACCGCGAGTCGGAAGACAATTTCGATGCGGTAATCAATCCTTCTCCCTTAGAACCCAGCATTCAGATCAGTTATACCCTGTATGCGCATTACGAGCGCAAAATTCCGGTAGTTAAAGAGATCAAAACTCAGGTAAAAACCAAAATCATGATGGTAACGCCCCAGGGTCAGATTACCGAACGTTGGCTAGATTGAGGATACACATACTATTAATAAAAAAACCGGCGAATGCCGGTTTTTTTATGCCCTATAAAACTAAAACCTTACCCAATCCCCGCTCTTATAAAATTGCACTTTTGGGGTTTGGTAATGGTCCTGTATCAATCCAAAACGACCCAACTTGGACAGTGATCGCTGTGAACCGCCATCGCATCAATTCCCGAATCTTTAAGTTTCGCTTTCAAGCCTGTGCTCAGGGAAATATAATCGATCCGCCATCCTTTATTGCGAGAACGCGCACCCGACCTGAAACTCCACCAGGTGTAGGCATCCGGACCTGCATTTAAATCGCGATAACTATCTGCAAAACCGCTTTCAAACCACGCATCCATCCATGCACGCTCTTCAGGTAAAAAACCCGAGGAATCTTTATTGCCTTTGGGATCGTGGATATCGATTTCACGATGACAAATGTTATAATCGCCACAAACCACCAATTTGGGAATGGCTTTGCGTAAATCGTTGATGTAGTCTAGGAAGTAATGTAAGAACTGCATCTTCACATCCTGCCGGGAATCGCCTGAGGAGCCACTCGGGAAATAAACCGATAACACACTTCCCCAATCAAAATCAGCCCGTATCACGCGACCTTCCGCATCGAATAATTCATGTCCGCACCCATAAACCACCGCGTTCGGCTCTTCTTTGCTCAAAATCCCTACCCCACTATATCCTTTTTTCTCGGCTGAATACCAATAGCTTTTATATCCCAATCCCTCAAAACCACTCTCATCAATTTGGGATGCTAGGGCCTTAATTTCCTGAAAGCATACCACATCAGACCCCGACTCTTCCAAATAATCCACCAAACCTTTGCTCATCGCCGAGCGAATTCCATTTATATTATACGTCGTGATTTTCATAATTCAATATCATTCAAAGTTCGTTATTTTTCCCCATTCCCCCTCCAAAGTTTGTACGAAACCCACCCAAGGAATTTTCAAAATGCAAGCGCAGCGAGCATCACAGCGCGTCTCGATACAATTTCTCCACTTCGTTCCGAAATCACTCGACGACCGGTTGCAAACCAGATAGACTCGCATCCCAACAGGCCAAAGGCCGTCTAACCAGCGAAGCGTCTAACCAGGCCGTAGGCCGTCCAACCAGCGAAGCGTCTAACCAGGCCGTAGGCCGTCCAACCAGCGAAGCGTCTAACCAGGCCGAAGGCCGTCTAACCAGCGAAGCGTCTAACCAGGCCGAAGGCCGTCTAACCAGCGAAGCGTCCCACCAGGCCGAAGGCCGTCTAACCGCGAAGCGTCCCACCAGGCCGAAGGCCGTCCAACCAGCGAAGCGTCCCACCAGGCCGAAGGCCGTCTAACCAGGCCGAAGGCCGTCCAACCAGCGAAGCGTCCCACCAGGCCGAAGGCCGTCTAACCAGCGTAGCGTCCAACCAGGCCGAAGGCCGTCCAACCAGCGAAGCGTCTAACCAGGCCGAAGGCCGTCTAACCAGCGAAGCGTCCAACCAGGCCGAAGGCCGTCTAAAATGCCGTCACTCCACCAACATCAAATGTCCCTCTCCAAACCGCACCTCTACCCAGCCATCCTCTGCCACCCGATTCGAACTGCTCGTCCTATGAGGAAGCTCCAACGTT
>JAULUW010000013.1:0-8308 GCA_032111345.1 Bacteroidia bacterium | reverse complement strand
GGAATCAAGCTTTTAACCGCCGATTTGATGAGTTGCTCGGCCACAAAGGCGCCGCCTTCTTGTTCGCCCTCATAAACCAGTTCCACTTTGCCCGTAATAGCAGGAATGATTCCCATGAAATCGCTGAGCCGGACGCTTGTGGTGGATTCTTGGTTGCGCAACGCACGACGTTCTGCGGTACTAACCAAACTTTCCAACATTGAAATACTCATACGCGCGCTTACCCCACTCTTTAAATCGATGTATTCGCTTTTTCGAGCCTCGAAAATTATCTGTTCTAATAAATCGCGAGCGATTTCTGGAATATAAACCCGTTCAGTTTGTGCGGCACTTAGTTGGGCCTCTTGAGCAGAAATTTTACGGGCAATTTCAATACTTTCCGGGTAATGGGTCAAAATTTGCGATCCAATGCGGTCCTTAAGGGGGGTAATAATGCTGCCCCGATTGGTATAGTCCTCTGGATTCGCGGTAAAAACAAACTGGATATCTAAAGGCAATCGCATTTTAAATCCGCGAATTTGGATGTCGCCTTCTTGCAGGATATTCAACAAGGCAACTTGTATGCGCGCTTGTAAATCGGGAATTTCATTGATAACAAAAATGCATCGGTTCGAACGCGGAATCATTCCATAATGGATCACGCGGTCGTCTGCATAGGACAATTTTAAATTCGCCGCTTTAATGGGGTCAATATCTCCAATTAAATCGGCAACAGTTACATCGGGAGTGGCCAGTTTTTCAGTGAAACGGTCTGAACGGTGCAACCACGTAATTGGGGTGTCATCGCCTTTCTCTTCGATTAATTGCAGGGCAAATCTTGAGATGGGAGCCAGGGGATCGTCGTTAATTTCAGATCCTGCCACAACGGGAATGTATTCATCCAGAAGATTCACCATCAATCGGGCCAATCGGGTTTTTGCCTGACCGCGCAAACCCAATAAGTTGATATTATGTCGGGATAAAATGGCGCGTTCCAATTCAGGAATTACGGTGTTTTCAAACCCGTATACGCCTGGAAATGCGGTACTTCCGGCACTAATATGTTGGATTAAATTGTCGCGTAATTCATCTTTGATCGTTTTACTTTGGTATCCGCTAGCTTTGAGCGCGCCTAATGTTTGTATCATTTTATTTAAGTCGTTTTTTTCTGTTGTTGGCATAATCGTGAAAAATCATTTCCCCCAAACCTTTGAGTCCGGTATAAAAGGCTTTGCCCTGATTGGCTTCGGTAAAGGCATCTACAAATTGCTGTAAATAGGGATCGCGGGCAATCATAAAAGTGGTGATGGGAATATGCAATTTACGCGCTTGGGCGGCTTGCGTATAACATTGCTCGGTAATATAAGGGTCCAGTCCATTGCTGTTCATGTAATACCTCCCGTCGCGCTCTCGCACGCAACTGGGTTTGCCATCGGTGATCATGAAAATTTGTTTGTTGGAATTTTTTTTCCTTCGGAGCATGTCCATAGCCAATTGAAGCCCAGCAACGGTATTGGTATGATAGGGGCCCACCTTCAAATAGGGTAAATCTTGGATGCTGATGCGCCATGCATCGTTGCCGAAAACCAAAATGTCGAGGGTATCTTTCGGGTAGCGGGTGGTAATGAGTTCTGCCAAAGCCATTGCGACTTTCTTTGCCGGCGTGATGCGGTCTTCCCCATATAAAATCATGGAGTGACTGATATCGATCATCAAAACCGTGCTCATTTGCGCATTGAATTGAGAATCTTCTACGACCAGATCATCTTCATTGAGTTCAAAATCGCCAATGCCATGACGCACTTGGGCATTTTTAAGACTTTCGGTCACGGATATTTTTTCTAAGCCATCCCCAAATTGATACGAACGGAATTCCCCAGTAAGTTCATCGCTAGGACCGGATGCTTTGCTTTTGTGATTTCCGGAGGCGCTTTTGCGAATATTGCCAAAAATTTGATCCAATGCGGTTTGCCTGATGGCTCTTTCGGTCTTGGCGGTGATGCCCATGTTTCCGGTGCCATCGGAGTCGATTTCTTCGCGGATATATCCCTTTTCTTTAAGTTCGGCGATGAAATCATCGATGGTGTAATTTTCATCGGTGAGTTGGTATTCCTTGTCCAACTCTCGGAGCCACGCAATTGCTTCATCGAAGTCTCCGGAAGTATGGGTAATCAATTCTTTAAAGATATCGAATAAGGCATCGAATGGTGCAATGGCCTTGGCTTCGAATTCTTTGAAGAAAAACCCTTTGCCGTTTAGGGATGATATCATATATGAGTAACGGCAAAGTAGCTTAATTGTTTAGATAAAAGGGTAAAATTATTGAGAGGGCCTTTAATGCAAAAAAGCCCCTACTTTATGAGATCGGGGCTTTTTTGATTTGGGAAAAAGGCCATTACATTTTAGTCAAAGTATAAATATACTCCCATCGATCTTTAATATCCGTGGCATAATCCATGCTTTTAAAGCTTATTTTGTTGCCATTTACACTGAAATTGGTAAAAACTTCAGAATCTGAACCATATGTTAGCGTAAGATTGCCATTTTCTATTTTGTACGTTAAATTTTGGGTATCGATAATAGCACCCGATGCGTCTGTTTCAGAAATGTCGATATTGGTGGCATCTTTGAAGTTCATAATGGTCGTTTCTAATCCAAATGTTTCCGTTGTTTCATCAATTTTAACGTTGTCTTCAAATTCAATCTCTTGGACACTCGTAATTTTCCATTTTCCGAAGTGTGCAGGTGTTTCTTCTTCTTTTTTACACGCACCGAAGGCGCTAACGAATAGCATAGCAATTAGAATCAGCTTTATATTGATGTTTTTCATAATACAAAAATGATCGATATGCTAGGTCCGTGAAATACCTAAAAATAATTAATTTCGAGATAGTGTCATTTTGACACAAACTTTTTTATCCCTGACTTGTTCCTTTCTTATGAATAATTTGGCTGTTGGTATCGAAGACTTTGGTCTGTATATGCCGAAAAAATTCCTCCCTATAGAGGTCTTAGCGAATTTGCGGAATATTGAATATGCAAAGTTAAACCTGGGTTTAGGGTTGCAGGAAATGGCGGTTTGCGAACCCCACGAACAGGTGGCCTTTATGGCGGCGGCAGCCATTATTGATTTGGTAGAAAACGCGATTAAAACCAATAAATACGCCGATGCCCATTCCTTTCTGAAAGAGATAGATCGTTTGTATTTGGGAACGGAAAGTGCCATAGATGCAGCCAAACCCAGTATCACGTACGCCTTAGAATTTTTAGAGGCAAAATACCCAGGGCAATTTGGACATATCGATATGTTAGACATGACCTTTGCTTGTATCGGGGGCGTGGATGCCATGCAACAATGTACCGATTACGTGCGTTTGAGACCTCAACGTCGTTGTATCATAATCAGTGCAGATGCAGCGGTCTACGATGCGCATACAGGCGGTGAATATACGCAAGGTGCGGGTGCCATTGCTTTGTTGATAGCGGCAAATCCCGCTTTGGTGTCTTTTAATGGAGAAACCGGAGTATCCATACACCACGATTTCGACTTTTATAAACCCAAGCGCTATTTTTCTAAAATCGATATTGCTCAAGAACTGTTTTCGAAATTGGGAATTGAGATTCCCAAGGAAATGGATTTAAGTTCTGCCTTAGCAGCAACACAAATACCCGTTCAAGGAACTTTAGAGGGCTGGCCGTCTCATTTTTGGGAAATACCAGGCAGTCATATTCCGGTTTCCCGAAACGAGCCCGTTTATGATGGACAGTTCTCCAATGCTTGTTTCGAACAAAGGGTAGCCGATGCGGCTGAAAATTTTCTTCATAAAGAGGGTTTGAGCAATTTAACATCATTCGAGCAATGGATTTTTCACTTGCCTTATGCCTATCAGGGAAGGCGCATGGCAGTTTCTTTATGGTGGCATTATATTGCCAAGCAAGATCCTTTTTTGAAATATAAAACAGAAGAAGCCTTTGGGAAAATACCCGAGGACCATAGCATGGAACTTGCAAAGTGGTATAAAGGTATGGCTAAAAGCGATGCCTATAAGTCCTTCGTTCAACGCTGTATTGCTCCTAGCGATCGGGTGAGTTCGCGCGTTGGAAATTTGTATACGTCCTCTATTTTTATGGCATTGCTTAGTGGGATTGCCTATGCGGAAAATGAATTATCAGGTAAATCCGTCCTGTTTTTAGCTTACGGTTCGGGGTCTAAATCCAAAGTTTTTCGGGGGAAATATGGAACGCCCGAGGCCTTATCGAAGGTTAAGGCGCGCCTGGAGTCACACCTTAATGCGAGAACGGCATTAACGGCTGATGCCTATGTTGCCTTGCGCAAAGGGTTCGGAGAATCGTGATTATTATCGGGCCTTGAATCAAACATAAACAAAGAGGCCGTCTTTTCAGGGACGGCCTCTTTATATTTGGGGGTAAAATAGATTTTATGCGTTGCGTCTTACGTTGATTGCAGAATCGCCTTTCGGTCCGGATTCGATTTCGTAATACACATCGTCGCCTTCTTTGAAGGTTTCTGTAAAATTATTTACGTGAGCAAAAACCCGTTGTTGGGATTTTTGGTCGTTGATAAAGCCGTAGCCTTTTTCATCGTTGTAATAGGTAAAACGTCCGCGGCGAACGTTACTTACTGTGCTGTGTTGTACTTGATAACCGCTTACAGAAATGTCTTCGGCTTTAATTTCTTCTACCTTGCTTAAATCTGGGGGCGTACTCGAAATATTTCCATTTTCATCGACGTAGGCCATCATATCTTCGAGCGATTTGCCTTTGTTATTGTCGTGTTTACGTTGCGCCATTTTTTCTTCTTTTTCGCGACGTTTTTGGATTTTCTTTTTTTCTTTTTCTTTTTTCGAGAATGTAATTTGCGATTTAGCCATAGAGGGATTAGTAGGTATTTTTTTTTGGGTGATCGTAGTTTAGCAAGAAAAAATCGGATAAGAAGCAGGAAATACTTCACTCGAAATGATATTGTTAAATTAAAATCATCTGCAAAGGTACGATTTTCTATTGATAACCTTTGTATTATCAATGTAAAATAGGTAGTTTGTAGCATGGATGTACAAAATCGAGATGCGAGTGTGACTGAGGTTTCAACGGGTAGCTTGATGTCTTTGGTTGAAAACAGGTTATGGTTGCGGGTTTTGATTGGAATGATTTTAGGCGTGTTTTTGGGTATCGTATTAAGTTCTGAATTTGGTTGGTTTCCCGTTGGAGTGTCTGAAAAAATCACACCTTGGTTGGCATTGCCTGGGAAACTTTTCGTGCGCTTGGTTCAGATGATTATGATTCCTTTGGTTTTTAGTTCAATCGTTTTGGGTGTGTCTGGATCCCAAGATATTGAGATGCTTCAAAAAACGGGCATCTCCTTATTGATGTATTTCGTTTCAACTACCGCAGTTGCGGTAATCATTGGGATTGGGGTTGAGTATTTTTTGGCGCCCTCAAGGTATTTTGATTCGGATAATTTAACCCTGGCCCAAGATGGAATTTCTGAGGCATTAGGATCTGATAGAACGCTAGAAAACGCCCTTCCATATCCCGATAGAATTGTAAATGTTCTGCCCTCAAATCCACTGTCATCCATGGTTTCTGGTGAAATGTTGAGTATCGTGGTTTTTTCTATTATTGTTGGATTAGCCGTATTAACATTGCGAAAGGAGTTGTTTTTGGGCATCAATAAGGGCTTAGAGGCCATTCAAGATATCAGTATAACCATTACGAAATGGGCAATGAAAATTGCACCGCTTGCAGTATTTGGATTGATGTGTGAGGTTACCGCGCAAGTTGGTTTTTCTGCAATTACCGGTTTAGCCCTTTACACGGTAAGTGTCATTTTTGCACTGTTGATATTGGTGCTGTTTTACCTGGGCATCATGAAGTTTTGGTCGGGTGTTTCTCCGCTTTATTTTCTGAAATCGAGCAGAGAGTTGTTGTTGTTGGCATTTTCGATGTCCAGTTCGGCTGCCGTTATGCCTTTAACCATTAAATTGGCCGAAGAGAAGTTTGGGGTTCGCGAGCGATTATCACGATTTGTAATTCCAATAGGGGCTACCATAAATATGGATGGTACTGCTATTTTTCAAGTGATTACGACCTTGTTTTTAGCAGATTTGTTTGGAATTGGATTGGATACCAATCAATTGATATTATTGTCTATAACTACGGTAGCGGCTTCCATTGGAACGCCTTCGGCTCCTGGAGCTGGGGTGGTGATTTTAGGCTCGATACTGGGTAGCGTGGGAATTCCTTTGGCCGCCATTGGCGTTATTATAGGGGTAGAGCGAATACTTGGAATGTTTCGAACCTCTGTGAATGTTATGGGAGATTTGTGCGCAAGTATGTTTTTTGAAAATTTGGAAAAGAAACGGAATTAAGCCTTTTTTACAAATTCACTCTTCAAACCCATGCTCCCAAATCCGGGTACTTTGCAGTCGATATTGTGATCGGAATCGACCAATCGGATGCCGGTAACTTTTGTGCCCACTTTGATGCTTTTGGATGCGCCTTTAACGGGTAAATCTTTTATAACTACCACCGAATCTCCGTTTTGAAGGATGTTTCCGTGTGCATCTTTCACGATAAATGTATCGCTGGACGTTTCGGGCGTGCTTTCATTGGGATTCCATTCATAGGCACATTCAGGACAAACCATTAAGGGGTCCATTTCATAGGTGTAGGTGCTTCCGCATTTAGGACAATTCATCGTTGGGGGTAGGTTTAGATTGGAGTACCCAAAAACCATTTTGGCTTTGGGGCATTTCTTCAAAGGTAGGGACAGGAAGGAGCGAAAGCAAATTTCATCAAATTCGCAAACCCGTTTAAAGGAGTTTGAGGCAGTTTGAAAAATACCAACTCTTTTAGTCTGAAAACCGTATCCATCAATGTAAATCTTCTGTTTTGGGGATGCTAGCCTTGGATGGTTTTGGAGAAATTAAATTTGTGGTGCGCGTTCAAAAATACTAACTTTGGGTATGGGTGAATTTGTATATTTAGGAATTGGATTCGGTTTGTTTGTGGTATTATGGATATACTTGGCTTCAATAAAAAAGGCCATTTCTTCGGACACCATGATTGCTGCTATTCGAGAGGGCTTGTCGAAGGAATTTCAAGAAAACAGGTCCGAATTGAATGCCTCTTTGGCTATCAACAGAAAGGAAAATGCCGACGCATTAGATCGTTTGAGTAAAAATCTGCAAGACCGTTTGGAAAAAATTCAAGACGATATGAACAAGGCTTCCAAAGAAAATAGAGAAGAATTGAAAGCCTCTTTAAAAGAATTTCAAGAAAGCTTTTCTAAAGATATTCGGGTGTTTACCGAAGCACAAGGACAGAAATTTGATGACATGGCCAAGAAGCAAGACGAGTTGGTAAAATCCACCGAATTGAAATTGGAAAAGATGCGCGAAACGGTCGATGAAAAGCTGCATAAAACCTTAGAAGAACGCTTGGGTCAATCCTTTAAATTGGTAAGCGAACGTTTAGAGGCCGTACAAAAAGGTTTGGGAGAAATGCAAACTTTGGCCAACGGAGTTGGAGATTTGAAAAAGGTATTGAGCAATGTGAAAACCCGGGGCGTTCTCGGCGAGTATCAATTGGGGAATATTTTGGAACAGATTTTAGCCCCCGAACAATACGATTCGAATGTAAAAACGAAAAAAGGCAGCAACGACTTGGTAGAATATGCGATAAAATTACCCGGAAAAGACGAAGATGGCACACAAGTGTATCTGCCTATCGATGCCAAATTTCCCCAAGAAGATTATGTGCGTTTGCAAGAGGCCTTCGACGCCGGAGATGTTTTAGCGATTGAAGTTGCGACGAAGTCGTTAATGAATTCCGTGAAGAAATTTGCTAAAGACATCCACGATAAATATGTAGATCCTCCGCATACTACGGATATTTCTATTTTGTTTTTACCGGTAGAAGGTTTGTATGCCGAAGTGGTCCGGCACCCGCAGATGGTGAGCGATTTGCAGCGCGATTTCCAAGTTATCATTACGGGTCCCTCTACGTTGGCGGCAATTTTGAACAGCTTTGCCATGGGATTCCGGACTTTGGCTATTCAAAAACGCAGTTCGGAAGTATGGAAGGTCTTGGGTGCTGTAAAAACCGAATTTAGCAAGTTCGGTGGGGTTTTAGAAAAAGCCCAGAAGAAGATCAATGAAGCGAATAAAGACTTGGAAACCTTGGTGGGTACACGTACCAAAATGATGTTGTCTAAATTGCGCAAAGTTGAAGAATTGCCAGCCGCAGAATCCAATGCTTTATTGGATTCTGGAACCGAGTTTTCCGGTTTTATTGAAAATGAGGAAGA
>JAULUW010000012.1:0-11818 GCA_032111345.1 Bacteroidia bacterium | reverse complement strand
ACCGGAACCTAAATCTATAACCGTGTCGCCCTTTTTAATTTGGGCAAATTGCGTAGGTAATCCACATCCCAAACCTAAGTCTGCATCGGCTACATATCCTTCAATTTGGGTGTAGTCGTCCATCATAATATTATACACTTTATTGGAAACCGGACCTGCACCACAGCAAGAGGCCGCATTTTGGGTTTTAGGCTGTTCGGCGATTTCGGCGTATTTTTCGCGCACAATGTTCTTAAGGGTGTCTGCGTTTTTCATAAGTTGTTTTTTTGATGATTGCTATATTGCTATAATACTATATTGCAATATTACGATATAAGGATGATCATAGCAAATTTTTAAATCAGAAATTAGGGCTCATCGGTCGTTTATGATCGGATGGCGCCCCTCGATGCCAACATTCCCATTGTTTTTATCGAAGTTTGGGAAATCCGTTTATTGGCAACGTGTTAGTAATGTGCGCGAAAAAAAAAGAGGCTGTCCTTTTCAGACAGCCTCTTTTTTGGGAAATGAAACAAAATACTTTCAATTCATGAATCACAGGTGTTTTGCATAAATCCCGAATTTATAAGGATTACTTTTTTGCGAATTTTACATCGAAACGATCCAATTCCATTACTTTAGACCAAGCCGCTACAAAATCTTTCACCATTTTCTCTTTGGCGTCGCTTTGTGCATAAACTTCGGCAATGGCTCGTAATTCTGAGTTTGAACCAAAGATCAAATCCGCACGAGTGGCTGCGTATTTTACATCGCCTGTTTTACGGTCGGTTCCTACGAATTCATCGCGGTATTCGCTGGTTGACTTCCATTGGGTGCTCATATCTAATAGATTTACGAAAAAGTCGTTGGTCAAGGCTCCGATGTTTGCACTCAAAACACCCACTTTAGACCCATTGTAATTGGCACCTATGGCACGCATACCTCCTACCAAAACGGTCATTTCAGGAGCCGTAAGGGTCAACATTTGAGCTTTATCTACCAATAATTCTTCGGTAGACAAGGTATATCTGGTTTTTTGGTAGTTGCGGAATCCATCTGCCATTGGCTCTAACAATTGGAATGAAGCTACGTCTGTTTGTTCTTGTGAAGCATCCATACGGCCTGGGGTGAAGGGCACTTCTACGGCATATCCCGCTTTTTTAGCAGCCGCTTCCACACCAACATTTCCACCTAAAACAATCAAATCGGCGATAGAAACTTGCTTTTTGCCACCTTTTTTATTGAAATCTGCTTTAATTTTCTCGTAAACAGCCAATACTTTTTGCAATTGTTTGGGATTGTTAACTTCCCAATTGCGCTGAGGCTCTAAGCGTATACGCGCTCCATTGGCACCACCACGACGGTCAGAACCTCTGTAAGTAGATGCACTCGCCCATGCCACAGTTACCAATTCTTGTGTGCTCAATCCTGATTTTTCAATTTCAGCTTTCAAACTTTTAATGTCTTTGGCATCGATCAAGGCATGATTTAATGCCGGAATTGGATCTTGCCACAAGTAGGTTTCTTTGGGTTTCTCAGGACCTAAATAGGTGCTAGACGGACCCATATCGCGGTGTGTAAGCTTGAACCAAGCACGACCAAAAGCTTTGGTGTACTCCTCTGGATTTTCCATAAAACGGCGAGAAATTTTCTCGTATTCGGGATCAAATCTCAAAGATAAATCCGTAGTCAACATGGTTGGTTTGTGTTTTTTATTGGGATCAAAGGCATCTGGAACCATTACTTTAGGATCCTTCGCTTCCCACTGGTGGGCACCTGCTGGGCTCTTGGTAAGCACCCACTCTTCGTTGAAAAGGGCTTTGAAAAACCCATGTCCCCACTGAGTAGGAGTGCTTGTCCAAGTTACTTCCAAACCGGATGTAATTGCATCGGTACCTTTACCGCTTTTGAAGCTGGAAGTCCAACCAAAGCCTTGCTCTTCAATCGGAGCTGCTTCCGGTTCTGGACCTACATGGCTTGCAGGACCCGCACCATGGGTTTTACCAAAGGTATGACCGCCGGCAATTAAGGCTACGGTTTCTTCATCGTTCATACCCATGCGACCAAAGGTTTCGCGGATATCTTTCGCAGCTGCAACCGGATCTGGAACCCCGTTAGGTCCTTCTGGATTCACGTAAATCAATCCCATTTGTACCGCGGCTAATGGATTTTCCAATTGGCGATCGCCTTTGTAACGGTTATCGTCTAAGAACTTAGATTCTGGACCCCAATATACATTGCTTGCAGGTTCCCAAACATCCGTACGGCCTGCGCTGAATCCTACCGTGGGGAATCCCATGGTTTCGAGACCTACGTTTCCAGCCAATACCATCAAATCGGCCCATGAAATTTTGTTGCCATATTTCTGTTTGATTGGCCATAGTAAACGGCGCGACTTATCCAAGTTGCCGTTATCGGGCCAGCTGTTGATAGGCGCAAAACGCTGTTGTCCTTCACGAGAACCTCCGCGACCGTCGCCGGTGCGGTACGTACCTGCACTGTGCCAAGCCATACGGATAAACAAAGGACCGTAGTTGCCAAAATCGGCAGGCCACCAATCTTGAGATTCGGTTAAAACTTTTTTGATATCGGCTTTCAATTCTGTGTAATTAAGGGTGCTGAATGCATCGCGGTAATTGAAATCCGCTCCCAATGGGTTCGAAAGTTCAGAATTCTGGCGCAATACCGTTAAATTTAAAGAATTGGGCCACCAATCTCTGTTAGTTCTACCGCGTCCTCCAATATTTAAAGGATCGCTGCCTTTTGCATGTGCATGTCCGCCATGAACGCCGGCCGCAGCATGCGCGGCATCCTTGTGGGATGCGCTTGCACCAGGTTGATCATAGCCCATGGGGCATTTACCCCCACTGGCTACTTCAGATTGTCCGAATGCCGCTCCTGCAACACCCAAACTCAGTCCTAATAAGATATGTTTCATGTTAAAAAAATGTTTGTTTTGATTTCTTCAAAGTTCGCTTTAGTTTCTCATCTATAAAAACGATTTTATAAATGAATGTATCTACGCTGTAGATGTTATATTTGCAATGATCTAAATAGTTTATGAATTTACAACAATTGGAATATGTTATCGCCGTAAAGGAAACCGGAAATTTCAGTGAGGCCGCGGAGAAATGCAATATCACGCAATCTACCTTAAGCACCATGATTGGCCGTTTAGAAGATGAAATGGGGATTCTTTTTTTTGACAGAAGCACGAAACCCGTAAAAGTTACTAAAGAAGGAAACGAACTCATCAAACAAATGCGCATCATTTCGCAAGAGGTTAGTCTATTAAAGGAAATGACATTTTCCCTAAAAGGGGAAATACGAGGAAGTTTGCACATCGGCGTTATACCTACCATTGCCCCTTATGTGTTGCCTGAATTTTTGAATGATTTCGCTCAAAAGCACCCATTAATGCAGTTTTCCGTGAGTGAAATGACTACCCAAAACATCGTAACGGCCCTCAAAAATAGGGAGTTGGATTTAGGCATTTTGGCTTTGCCTTTATCGGATCCCGAACTCTATGAGATGCCGATTTACGAAGAAAGTTTTGTTTTATATGATTATACTGGAAATACTCGGGGGAATTGGGTGAACGCCTCAGACATCGATGGTCAGCGATTCTGGCTCATGGAAGAAGGGCATTGTTTGAGCAATCAAGTCATACAAATTTGCAATTTGAACATGAAACGAAATAAGGAAGGCGCCAATTTTCATTTTAGAGCGGGGTCTATAGATAGCCTCATCCGTTTTGTTCGTAACAATGAAGGCATGACGCTTTTGCCTCAATTATCTACCTTAGATATGCATGCATCTGAATTACCCCATTTGTTCCCTTTCTCTGCACCGGTTCCAGTGCGCTCTGTAGGATTGGTCTACCACAAACATTTTGTAAAAACGGCACTCTTAGAAAAAATAAAAACAGCAATTTATCAAAACATTGCCCCTAAACTTGCTCCAATATTAGAAAGCAACCGTGTAGATCCTCTTTAAATTTCCCCCAAAAGGGGTTCGTAATGAGGCAAGTCAACCGGGCTTTTTACGGTTAGAAATTGGTAACATTTCGCACCGAATTATTGGTAAATACCGTGCATCTTTGCACTTGATTTATGTGGACCGCCAAGGATTGGAAAGATAATGGAAAGGGCATCCTTTTCGCAATGATTTTGGGCATTTTGGCTATGTTTATTGCCGAATACTCCCCTTCGTTTCTGAATAGTGTAATGTGGGCCTTGATTTTAGGGGTGGCTTTAAGAAATTTGATTGCAATTCCCTCTGATTGGGAAGCAGGTATTTCCTTTACCTCCGCCAAAATGCTCGAATTGTCAATCGTATTTTTAGCCTTTGGCATCGATTATGGGAAAATAGCCGACTTGGGTGTCAGCAGTTTTATTGGAATTACTTTAACTGTAACGGTAGTGCTTATCGCCACGTATTTCATGTCGAAAAAGTTTCAATGTCCTACCAATACCGGACTTTTAGTCGGTTTTGGCACTGCTATTTGCGGCTCCTCGGCAATTGCGGCGCTGGCGCCCTCTCTCAAAAATGGGGAGAAGGAAGATGTGGCGATTTCAATGGCCGTGGTGAATTTGATTGGAACCTTAGGGATGTTGTTTTTGCCTTTTGTTTTGGTTGGGTTCTTGCAATCTGATACAGAAATGGGTTTCTTTATCGGCGCGTCTTTACATTCAGTGGGAAATGTGGCAGGAGCGGGGTTTGCCATCGGCAAGGAAGCTGGGGATATAGCCATAACTGTAAAATTGGCTCGGGTTGCTTTGCTAACGCCAGGACTCTTTTTTATGAATTACTTGATTAACAAAGGTGCCCCGGCGGGTCAAAAGGCACGCTTTCAGTTGCCATGGTACCTTATCGGATTCATTCTCATTTCAGCGGCCTATTCGGTTATTGATTTTCCAACAGAAATAAGCAAAGGGGCACGCAGCGCCGGAAATATCATATTGAGTATAGCAATGGCCGGAATTGGATTGAAGGTGAGTTTTAAAAAGTTATTGCAAGCCGGTAAACGCGGATTGCGTTTTGGTTTGGCGATTTTTGCCGTTCAAATTGTCATGCTTTTAGGCATTTTGCAATTATTAAAATAGGAGTAATCTGACTCGTTGGTCGAGGTGATTTTTGGAATTCAAACCGCTCCGTGTTTGGGCAATAATTAGCGGATTAATAGGGTATATCCAATTTACGAAATCCGAGCACTCAGCACTTTTGCCGTGCCATTGTGTAAGGGCTTACCCATATAATTGCCAACCCATTGAATCCCTTGAACCGCATTTGTTAGGAATATTTCGGAGGCAGAACTGAGTTCTACTTCGCTTATGGGGCGCTCACTCACTTGATATCCGTAGGCTTTGGCGGCGTCTAACACTACCTTTCGCATCACACCATCTACGCAATGTTCCGATAAAGGTGGGGTGTGAATGAAATCGCCATTCACACAAAAAATATTGCTCGATACGGTTTCGCAAACACGACCGGCCTGATTGAAAATGACACAATCGTTCCAGCCGTTTTCTTCCGCATGAATACCTGCCATTACGTATAGAAGTGCAGACTGGGTTTTAAGCAGGCTTAGGTAGTTTTCATTTTTTACCAATTCATGGTAATTGCCTAAGATCAAACCCGTTTCGTTTAAGGGATACCCTTCGGCCTCCGCGTGTTTAATTTCAATAAAGAACAAAAGACGGCTGTTCTTAGGGGTGTAAAAGCCATCTGCCTCGCGGTAAAAGGAGAGCCTAATTCGAGCTTGCGCCCAATGCAATTCTTTAATACGATCTTCGATTAGCAGAAAGATTTCATCGGTAGAAAACTCACCTGCGGGCATTTTTAAGAGCATCAGAGCCCTTCGAATGCGTTCGGAATGGTAATGGGCGTGTCTCAGGTTTCCCCCGAAAAATTTCATGGACTCGAAAAAGCCATCGCCGTATTTATGGATACGAGATTGGAAATCAAAACTTGGCGGGTTTTGATCGGGATGGTGCCAATCTCCGTTAAAATAAACCGTAGTTTCCAAGCTCATTTTGCAGGTGTGAATTTCCTTTCAAAAATAAAAAGGAGTGCACCTTCAGAGATGCGCATTTCTGATGTTGTGAGGTATTCTATATCAAAAATGCGGACTTCGGTTATTTCATTGCCTGTTGCAGAAAGATATGAAAATACCAGAGCTTTTTCGCGGATGCCTTCTTTTTCTATGATTTCAAAAATTCCCCTTTGGTGTTTGCCCAATGCTTCAATATCGTAGCGGAATTCCTTATTCCAAAACAAAGTCAAGGTATCGGTTTCTTGCATTTTAGCCACGGAAATCCCATTTTTTAATATATCCGTATAAATCCAAGTACCCGTAACTTGAGACAGGTCTAAATCTTTGTTCTGTGAAGGAAAGGGATATTCCGAAATATCATCAGCGTCGGTTTCCTCGATCTGTCCGACAACTTCGTTGTTGGAATGGGAGTCGATTTCACCATCGAAAGTGGCCGCTTCGTAATCCAACATAACCGGCTCTTCAATGGCTTCAATGGCTTCGGTGGCTTCAGTTGCTTCAATGACTTCGGTGTCTAATTCGCTCCTATCGGAATCCGAATACGGATCTAATAATTGATGCGCAACGAAACTGGTTGGAAGGCCAATGAGTGCCAGACCTAAAGGGAGTGCACTAAATCTAAATAGTAATAACAACGCAAAAAATCCTCCAAATACCATAGTTATCGGTTTCTTTTGGAGATTTCATCACGGATACGAGCGGCTTTTACGTAATCTTCAACGGCAATGGCTTCTTGAAGTAAATCATTCAACTCGTCATCGTCGAATTCCGAAAAAGGAACGGGTTCGTCTGTAATGGGTTCTTGGGGATAAAAGACATCATCGTTAAAGCGACCGGGAACGATTAAATCATCCATACTTGGATCCTCGGAGTAACCAGCTTCATCGATTATTTCTTGCAATACGTAAATGGGTGCTTTGAATTTTACGGCAAGTGCGATGGCATCGGAAGTGCGAGAATCAATATTCAGTTCCTGGGAATCACTTTTGAAATAAATGCGAGAGTAATAAATCCCTTCAGACAGCTTCTCAACGATTATTTCGCTGATACCAACATTTAAAAGCTTTAAGGTATTAACAAATAAATCATGGGTGAGGGGTCTGGAAGCTTCCAAACCCTCTAACTCCATAGCTATAGATTGCGCTTCAATGGCCCCAATTAAAACAGGCAATTGAATTTTAGTTAGCGGGTTGTGCAATACCACCGTATATGCCTTATCCGAATGGGCCGGCAATATATTTTTGATAAAGACTTCAACCTTTTGCGACATATTAATTTTTAAGGGCTGCGATAAGTTGTGGTATCACTTCAAAGGCATCCCCAACGATGCCATAATCTGCGGCCTTAAAGAAAGGGGCTTCGGGATCTTTATTGATGGCCACGATGGTTTTACTGGAACTCACGCCTGCCAAATGTTGTATCGCACCAGAAATTCCAATGGCTACATATAAATTTGGCTTGATGGTAATTCCCGTTTGTCCAACGTGCTCCGCATGCGGTCTCCAACCCATATCGCTTACAGGTTTTGAACACGCGGTTGCTGCTCCCATAAGATCCGCCAACTCTTCTACCATGTTCCAATTTTCGGGACCTTTCATTCCACGACCGGCAGAAACCACGATTTCCGCTTCTGTAAGAGGCACTTTCCCAATTTCTTTATCGGAGTTATTGATGGTAATTGCGGAGGTGCTTGCGGCAATTGTTAACGTTTCGGCACTCACTGAGGATCCAGAAGCATCAATATCAAACGTATTCGGGGTTAAAGCAAGTACTTTCACAGATTTGGTCAAATCCGTGTAGGCAAAGGCTTTTCCTGAAAATACACCGCGTTTTACTTTAAATCCCGCGGCAGTATCGGGCAATGAAATAACATTGGTTGCCAAAGATGCATCCAGGCTAACGGCAATGCGTGGAGCTAAAGATTTTCCGGTATAAGAATTGGATATCACAACAACTTGAGCATTCAAAGATTTGCACGCTTCGCTAATCTGATTCGCGATAGAATCGCTTGTGAATGCTGCATTATTGGCAAGGCTAATTACGCGATCGGCCCCGTACTGCCCTAGTGAATCGATATCGCTAAGCGATTCTAAACTCAATGCAATACAAGAAAGACCTAAAGTCTGGGCAACTTTTTTTCCATAAGAAATGGCTTCTAAGGAAGATTTTTTGAATTGTTGGTTATCAATTTCGGCAAAAACAATTACTGACATAATTAGATTACTTTGAGTTCGTTACGTAAAATATCGATGAGTTGACCGGCATTATCTGCGTCGATGAGCTTAACGCCACTTTTCGCAGCAGGAGATTCGTAAGCGGTATAGGCGCTGGCTATTTGTGTATCTTGAGGGGCTAAAACTTGTAAAGGTTTGGTCCGTGCTGCCATGATACCACGCATATTGGGTATACGGGGTTCGCATAAATCTTTTTGTGCAGACGCCACTACGGGCGCTTTGCAGCTTAACATTTCACGGCCTCCATCGATATCGCGGGTAAAACTAAAAGTACCGTCTTGATAGTTGATTTCGGTAACTACGTTTACAGAAGGTATATTTAACAGAGCGCCTAAAAGTCCACAAACAGCTCCACCATTGTAATCAATGCTCTCTCTTCCAGTAAGGATGAGGTCATAGCCTTGTGCAATCGCAGCTATTTGTTCGGCAACATATTGTGCATCGTGTGCGGGAGCATCGATACGGATGGCTTCGTTCACCCCCATGCTGAGGGCTTTGCGAATGCTGGCTTCGTTTTCAGCGGGACCCACATGAACAACCGTTACGCTTCCAGAATTGGCTTCTGCCAGTTCCAATCCGCGTGTTATGGCTAATTCATCGTAGGGATTGATAATAAATTGAACCCCCTCTTTATTGAATTGGGTGTTGTTTTCCGTGAAGGCGATTTTCGTGGTGGTGTCCGGAACGACACTCATGCAAACCAATACTTTCATTGCGTTCCTTTGATTTAGGTGCAAAACTACAAAAAATATGCACAATTTTTGTTATCCATTTATACGGTATTCGTAGTTTCGCATAGTGAGTCACTATCATTTTATTGCAGTCGGAGGTGCTGTAATGCATAATTTAGCTTTAGAACTGCAGGCTTTAGGTCATGTTATTAGCGGTAGCGACGATGAAATATTCGAACCTGCCCTTTCACGCTTGGAACTTGCGGGCATCCTACCCACAGAATTTGGTTGGTTTCCAGAAAAAATTGATAGTCACTTAGACGGGGTTATTTTAGGTATGCACGCCCGACTCGACAATCCTGAATTGCAAAAATCACAAAAATTAGGTATTCCTATTTTTTCGTTTCCTGCATTTATCCGACAACATGCGCAAAATAAAATCCGTGTGGTTTTGGCTGGAAGTCATGGAAAAACTACTTCTACAGCGATGTTGATGCATATCCTTCAGAAAGAAGGGAAAAATTTCGATTATTTAGTGGGATCCATGATACGCGGTTATGAGCGCATGGTGCGTCTTACAGATGCTCCGTTAATGATAATTGAAGGAGATGAGTATTTGAGTTCTCCATTAGATTTAAGCTCCAAATTTTTGCATTATGAGCCGCATTTTGCCTTAATTACCGGAATTGCTTGGGATCATGTGAATGTATTCCCAACCTTAGATTCCTACTACCAAACTTTTGAGAAATTTATCGATACGGTTAAGGATGCGTGTTGGTATTATAAAAAGGATACCGAATTGGTGCGAATGTGCGGTTCACAGCCTAAATCAAAGGGTTATGAAGCTCTACCGCACAAAAGGAGTAATTCGGGAACCGAGGTTTTTTGGAATAAGGAACAATCAATTTGGGTTCCATTTTTTGGAACACATAATATTGAAAATGCTACTGGTGTAGTGGCTTTGGCCATTGAATTAGGAATACCGGAAGAACGCGCTTGGAAGCACTTGGCCGATTTTCCAGGAACGGCAAAAAGATTAGAATGTTTGCAACCCGAAGGGGCTGAAATTGTTTACCGCGATTTTGCACATGCACCCTCTAAAGCTGCGGCAACCGTAGCAGCCGTGCGAGCACAGTATCCCGATCGTAAAATGCTTTCCGTATTTGAGTTGCATACTTATTCGAGTTTGCAACCTGAGTTTATGGAGTCGTATAAAGGCTTATTCGATGCGGCAGAGGAAGCTTGGGTTCTTTATGATCCGCATGTTTTTGAATTGAAAAAAATGCCGGTGCCTCCTTTGCAAATTATGCAAGATCGTTTGGGTCAGGTTCGATTATTTAGCAATATCAACGAACTGGAACAGGCATTAAAATCGCTCCGCAACGATGCCCAAGCCCGAAATGAAATATGGGTTTCTCTTTGGATGAGCTCGGGCAATTTTGGAGGCCTAAAAATCGTTTAATACGATCGAAACCCTTAACTTTGTGCCTTTATGTCGAACATAAACAATTTACCCGAAATTGCACGCCAAGTGCGCCGAGATATACTTCGCATGGTACATGCGGTTAACAGCGGTCACCCAGGAGGCTCATTGGGTTGCGCAGACTACCTTACTGCCCTATACTTTCATTACATGAAACACAATTCTGAAAACTTTCAAGCAAGCGGAAATAATGAGGATGTGTTTATCATGAGTAATGGGCATATTTCGCCCGTTTTTTATAGTGTTTTAGCTCGCTCGGGTTATTTCTCCGTTGCTGAATTGGCCACTTTTAGGAAGCTCAATACCCGCTTACAAGGACACCCAACTACGCATGAAGGTTTACCCGGTGTTCGCGTAGCTACCGGATCACTCGGTCAAGGTTTGAGTGTTGCGGTAGGTTTTGCCATGCAAAAGAAATTAGACGGTGATTCCCATACCGTTTATGGCCTTACCGGTGATGGAGAACTGCAAGAAGGTCAAATTTGGGAAGCCGTAATGTTCGCGGCTCATAATAAAGTCGACAATCTATTGGTAGCGGTTGATTTTAACCAACAGCAAATCGATGGCAGCACGGCCGATGTAATGGGGATTACAGAATTGGTGAGTAAATTCAAGGCGTTTGGATGGTTAACCCTTGAAATGGACGGTAACGATTGGAACGATATTCACCGTATAATGCCTCAAGCACAAAATTTATTGGGCGGTGGAAAGCCCGTTATAATTATAATGAAAACGGAAATGGGTCAAGGCGTTGACTTTATGATGGGGTCTCATGCTTGGCATGGAAAAGCACCGAACGACGAGCAATTGGAAAAAGCACTTGCCCAACTTCCGGAGACGTATTTAGGGGACTATTAACAACTATTAAATGAAGAAAATCGCGTTATTTTTAATTTTCTTGTGGGGATACCAATGCTCACAAGCCCAAATGATTAATGCCTTTGAAGGCAGAAAAACGCGAATACTCTTTCTCTTAGATGCCAGCGGAAGCATGTTGGCGGAAATGGAAGATGCCAACAGATGGGCGGTTGCCGTTACCCTACTTTCCAATATGGCCGATTCCTTGCGTCAGGTTAAAGACGTAGAAATTGGACTGCGGGTATTTGGACATAATAAACCCAATTCCTTTAGAGATTGTAACGATACCAAACTGGAGGTTCCCTTTTCTGCATTTAACCACAAACAATTTCGAGCGCGTTTAAGAACACTTAAACCTTTGGGTTTTACCTCCATTACGCAGTCTTTATTGGCAACGGAAATGGATTTCCCCCAAGATAAAACGGCGAGGAACGTTATTATTATCATTACCGATGGGGTAGAAGAATGTCCGGGAGATCCCTGTGAAGTAAGTGCCTTGCTGCAGAAAAAAGGCATCATTTTAAAGCCCTTTATTGTG
>JAULUW010000011.1:0-24160 GCA_032111345.1 Bacteroidia bacterium | reverse complement strand
CTGGATCAAACTCTCTAAAACAGAAGCGACTCGCAAGAAAAGAATCTTACAAGCCGCCTCCTTAGCCGATCAGAATTTGAAAATTCCGGGACTGTAAAACAACGTATCAGGAGCAATATTTAATATTCATAAAACGGCACTAGGTGCGTATAGACCTATAAAATTGGATTAATCCAACTGCTACATTTCACAATCTCAAATTTGAAATACCTACATAAAAACCAGGCATTGACGCCAAAAATAATCCGCCTGATTAAATGAAAAATCAATTTGTAACGTTGTTAGACAACTTTAGAGCTTCTCAATAAAAAACATATAACATGAAAAAAAATAAAATCATATTTTGGATTTCCACTGGCATGATTGCCATTTTCGAAGGACTTCTTCCCGCTTTAACCTCTCAATCAGAAATGGCTAAAGAAGGCATCCATCATTTAGGTTACCCTGAATACTTCGGAAATGCCCTAGTCATTTTCAAAGTTCTCGGTGTATTGGCTTTGATTATTCCCCAAATCCCAAATAGAATAAAAGAATGGGCTTATGCCGGATTTGCATTTGATTTTCTATTCGCAGCTATCAGCCATGGTGCGGTTGATGGTATAGATGGACAAACATTCTTCCCCTTTATTGTTTTAGGCATTTTAGCCGTTTCTTATATTTATCACCATAAATTAAATCCCTCCAAAGACTAAAAAATCACCCGTAAATGACCGAATGTGATTGATTTTTAGCATTTTTGAATACATGCAAAATCAAAAAAAATTCTTTTTGCTTGCTTTCGTGCTTTTCTTGCTTGTGCGAATCCCTGTAAATGCACAGTGCACGGTTTTTGAAGGAGTGACTGGCTATACCGTTCTTGGGCGCGTTGATAAGGGCACCGTTTATAAGGGATCGGTAGGTTATGATGTGGCAGGTCGCTATAAAAACGAAAATATTTACACAGGCTCTATGGGCTATGAAATCTATGCCAGATATCAGAATTCCAGAATTTACGAAGGGCTCATTGGATACAATGTATTGGCACGCATTAAAGATGAGAAAGCGTTTCTTGGATTAATTGGCTACGACATAATTGCAAGAGGAAAATCTTGCAGCAATCAAGAATTAGCAGCCGCTGTTGCCTTGTTGATTCCATTCATAAAGTAAGCTTTTCTCTTTCAATACTTTGCGACAAATGGCACAATTTCGCAATCATCTTAACCCTAAATTTGTACCATAAAACAACTAACTATGGCAACCGTTCAACTTTCTAAACAACAATTTCTCGACGAAGTTTTCGATTACACCCAACACACAGAATGGAAATTCGCGGGTAATAAACCCGCAATTATCGATTTTTATGCAGATTGGTGTGGACCTTGTAAAGTAGTAGCCCCAATATTAGAGGAATTGAGTGCCGAATATCCAGATATCGTAATATACAAGGTGAATACCGAAGTAGAAGAGGAATTATCCAGTGTTTTTCAAATCCGCAGCATCCCGAGTATCCTTTTCATTCCTATGGAAGGTCAGCCCATGATGCAAGCCGGAGCTTTGCCCAAAATGACCTTGAAGGACATCATCGAAAAAGAACTTTTGGCTACAAAAGCTTGAGGTGAAACTCAGAATCCCAGGCGATAAGGGAAATTCGTGGCAATGAGAATTTCCCTTATTCTAGGCGATGAATTGATAGACTCTGTCGATATTGGTAAAATTTAATCGCAATTTTCGCGGGGTAATTGTAGTTTTCCCCCATGATTCAATGGCATGTATCTCCCCAACCCCAAACCCCTTTCATCGCTTCCATTTTTAATTACTACCTTTCTGATGATCTCGATGGGTATGAGGAATACGATATTCTAACCTTACAACTTGCCAAAAAATGCCCGGGATTTTTAGGATATGAGAGCTTCAAACATGGGGATAGAGGCTCCTTTATAAGCTATTGGGCGGATATGGACGCGGTTCAGAAATGGGCTCGAAACCCAATTCATATTGAAGCAAAAAAACTCGGGATGGATCGTTGGTACCGCTATTATCACAGTGCTATCGCCGAAGTAAAGCACTTACATAGCAATGCGGGAAGGGCCTAAACGGTCTATTAATCGTTTGAATTTTCGCAGTATTTCTTAAAATTATCGAGAATCATCTGCCAACCTTGCTGCTGCAATTCAAGAGAATTTTCTTCTTCTGGTACAAAGCGTTGGGTAACTTTTATACCCTCTGGTTCACTTTTAAATGTGACCCATACCCTGCGGCCGTTCTCAGAGGCTTCCCCCAAACTGTAGGTAAGGGATTTGTTCTCTTGAATTTCCTCGAAAAATCCCCATAAATCAAATGCAAAACTTCCATCTTTGGCGGCCATGTTATAGGAGAAACGTCCACCTACTTTAAATTCTGATTCCGCCGTGGGACAATGCCAATCATCGCCGGCAAAATTCCAATTCATAATATGCTTGGGATCGGTAAATGCATTCCAAACTTTTTGCAAACTGGCCGCAATAACTACCCCAACTTCTATATTTTCCATATAGCCGTTTAACGAAAATTTGTACATTTTATTTTACAGGGCCTTAAAGCAAAACTAGCCCGGTTTTCCAAAGCCAAATTACTAACTTTGTAAGGCTATGAAAACCATTAAAATTGCAACACTTATACTCCTTGCCTTAGCGCTGACGGTATTTATCACCATTTGGCGTGCAGGGGCCTTCGCAGAGGTAAAAGTAACTACAGGCGCCCAAGGAGGATATTTACTATTGGGCTCTGACCATCAGGGTTCATATCAAAAAATTGGTTCAGTATTCAATAAAGTCAAAGCCGTTCAACAAGAAAACAAATTGGATTCTTCGATGTTCGTAGGCGTTTATTTCGACGATCCAGGAAGTGTTGAAGAATCAAAACTTCGTTCTTTTGCTGCATTCGAAGTAAAAGATTCCGCATCCGCTGCAAGCATCTTGAAAACACATAAAGATTTTCACCTTTTATATATACCCAAACGCAACTCCTACTTTACAGAGCTGGAAACAGACGGTATGATATCCATGATTATCGCCGCTGTAAAAGCGTATCCAAAACTTGGAGAAGCCATACGTAGTGACCGGGTTTCTCTAAATTCTCAAGGAATGGCCTTTGAAGAATATCATCTGGGTTTCACACGTTTTGTGATGCAGGTAGATTAAAAGCACTATCATTTTTTTGCTATTCACGTTGCCGGAACTACTTATTTTTTTAGTCCCAAGCAAAATCAAGTCAAAAATATCCCAGCTCGATTTAGGTACCTTTATTAACCTTAAATTTGCACACATGAAAATCAAAATCGCCATTTTAGCCCTTAGCATCTTCAGTTTATCTCATTCCCTACAAGCTCAAACCTACAAACTCACGCATTTCATGCTAACCGTTAATAGCAGACCTCAAGCCTATGACGGCCCCAAGTTGGTAATTGGAGATACCTTTTTGAGCAATATCAGTGAAGAAAAAAATGGGGACAGTACCGAAATTAAAGTCGAAAAAAAGCGTATCCTCAGAAATAAAAAAGGCTATTTGGTTCAAACCGCTATTAGTGGCGGTGCCTGCAATTACTATTTTGAACCCAGCGAAAACAAGGAAGAAAGGAAAGCCGGTATTTACGACATTACCGTTGAAGTAGTCATGAATAATGGTACTCGAAAGGATCTGTTTTTTCGCGGTATCAAAACCGAAGACAAAAAAACCAATAAAAAGTAATGTGTTTCCCTTTATTGGGAATTCGCTTTTGTCGATAACCACCAAAGGGCATCTGGAAATCTTCGCGACCAAGAACGCTCACTGTGATCGTCTCCACCAAAAAAGCGGGTGATCCAATTGACTTCCTTATTGCCATGCTTATGCAAAATAGCATCCACTTGGGATTGAATTGGGGGATATAAGGCATCTAACGTCTGATCCCCTAAATCAAAATACCAAAAATGATTCTGCGGATTGGGCAAATGATTGTTTACGTAGTCTAAGATATTGGCCGGTATTGGATTTCCCTCAAGAGTCCAAACGCCGGGCCAATGGGTGCTAAAACACATGGCGCCACCAAAAACTTCGGGATATTCGCATAAGGCATACATGGAAATTAAACCGCCCATGCTGCTGCCCGCAATAAAGGTATGTTCCTTTGCTTTCTTGACAAAAAATGCAGAATCAATAGCCGGTTTCAATTCATGTACGATAAATTTCAAATACGCATCGGAGGAAATCTGAAAAGAATCGCCGCCAACGGAATAATTCCGGCCATTTGCTTTGCACCAATTTAAAGTTGAATCGTCCATATTTCGGAAAACCTTTTCTGGGAAAAATTCAGAATGTCGCTTGGAACCTCCATTCCAAATTCCCACAATCATTGTAGGCGGAACCTTACCTTCTTCCGTTAATCGCTGTACACTTTCATCCACTTTCCATTCTAAATGATTCCAAGTAATACTGGAGTCAAACAGCATCTGACCGTCGTGCATATATAGTACCTGATACGCGATTATGGTATCGTCTGTGATTTCGGGAACCCAAATATCTACCGTTCGATTCCCAATAAATTGAGATGGGAAATTTGCCCAATGGTATAACCTCCCCTCATTAACTCGAGGAGTTTGCGTATAGGCAAAGCTACTAGCCATCAAGAGTGCGCAGAAAAATAAACTACGGCCTGTTCGGGTTACTTTTGAAAAAAACAACATCGTCTTCATACGTGTTCAACTTGAATGCTCCGTTGGGAATTGTACCTAACAAAGTAAAGGCATTCTTTATTAATACACGTTGTGATACTTTATTTCTGCCAAATACATGGGCAACTACCACTTGTAAGTCAAAATTTTCAAATCCCAACTCCAAAATTTGCCTGATACTATCTGAAGCGATGCCTTTTCCCCAAAAATCAGGACTGATCCAATAGCCCAATTCTGCGGTTTTCCTATAAATATCCTCTCTGAAATGAAGGCCTATTCCCCCTACCAATTCATTTTTGTATTGAATACCAAAGACGGAACTATCCGATTTCAAACAATGCTGTTCGATGAATTTTATCGCATCTTCAGTGTTGTAAGGATGCGGAAAACGATCGCTTGTGTTTTGAAAAATCCTGGGATCATTTGCGAGTTTTGCAAATAATTGAGAATCATCAATTTGTAAATTCCGCAAAGATATCATTAAAGGGAAAAGTCTATTTTGTAATAGAACAAAGGTAACAATCCCAATTGATAATTGATTCTGCGGTAAGGAGGCTCGTTGATATAGGTATAATTCAATATGTTCTTGCGATTGGTAACGTTTATCAAGTCAATGGCAAATTCATGGGTTACCTTCTTTGCATGGTATTTATAACTCAATCGGAAATCAAATCGCATATAAGGCGTACCGAAACGTTCGGTATTCTTCATTGCATCCAATTCGCGGTATTCTCTAAAATCAACCGATGCAACAGAATCTATTGGCGAAAATCGGCGTGCGCCCGCAAAAGTAGCTTTACCCCCTATATTCCAAATATGGCGTTTGGAAACGGTAATTTCTTTGGCCAATAGTGCATTCACCGCATAATCGGTATTGAAGTCGGAATTGCGCCAAATGCCGTCGCTGCCTGCATACATGGCTTTAAACACACTACCCGAAAATAAATAATAAAAACCTTTAGAGAAGAAGCGTTCCACGGTTAATTCCGCACCGTAATTATAGGCTTTTCCTTCACTTACCAATTGTTCAGGAAAAAAGCGACTAAATCCAGAGCCGGTGTTCGCCAAACTGAAGGAAGACGACTTGGTTTCTATCGGGATGTCCCATAATTGTTGGTAATACGTTTCCACTTTAACGCGACTCGCCTTACCCATATTCCAATCCCAACCTAATATATAGTGTGCGCTTTTGGTCAATTCCATATCCAACAAATGCGGCAATTGCGCTCCCGGAAGGGTGAAATAATACAAATAGGGCGACTGAGTTTGGGCATGCACGCCCGTTCCGAAATTAATTTTATGTTTGGGTGCGATTTGATACGCGATACCCAATCGCGGCAATACCCAAGCCGCAGAAAATCCTCTCAAATTTTCTGTAGAAACCCCAGGAATCGGTATCATGGGCTTATAACCAACCCCAAAAACTTGCGATTGTAAACCTACCACACTGGTAAGCTTGCGCGACCAACGGTATTTCCATTGTACATAGGGAATGAACATATCACCCGGTGCATTCTGGGCATTCCACCGCAATGACCAAGTCCAATAATTGCTTTCTTTTTCGTTCAAATTCCGCGCCGAATCAAAATAGGTATACCAGAAATGACGGTATTGTAAGCCTGCTTTTAGGGTACTGCGAGAATTAAATGCATGATTCACGAAAAGATGCATTCCCAGCGATTGTTCTTGAAAACGGTAATCTAAGTTGGGTACAATTGAGTCTAATTTCAAGTTATTGAACATCTCTCCATCTTGATAAAAGGTATCTATAATGTCAAAAAATGCCAATTGGTGATGGGCATCTACCCGCTGATGATTAAAACTCACCACCCCTTTGAAATAGGATTTTGCGCTCAATGATTTCTGATAAGTAGCCCCTAAAATCCCCATACTCGATCCAAAAAACTGGTCGCGGTCGTTATCACCATAAAGATTGCGACTTGATACGGTCTTATCCGAAATCATGATATCGATATTGCTGATACCCCCCATTCCAAAAACTGAAAAACTCGCTTTGTTTTTCAAGGGAAATTTCAAGTGAAACGAGGCATCTTGATAACTCGGAACGGCATCGGTACCGATAGGTACATTCAAAGCACCCAACATAGATAGGGTAGAATATCGGTACGTAACCAAATAACTCGCCCCTTTATTATTCAAGGGTCCTTCGGCCAATAAATCCCAACCCAAAATACCAAATTGTGAGCTCATTTCGTGCTTTTTGGTATTACCCGGACGCAATTGCAAATCGAAAGCACCTGAAATTCCATTTCCGTATTCCGCGGGAAAAGCACCCGTGAAAAAATCACTGTTTCCTAAAATTTTATTATTGATAATCGATACCGAACCTCCCGTAGTACCGGGAATCGCGAAATGATTGGGATTCGGGATGTCAATCCCCTCAACGCGCCATAAAATTCCGGAGGGCGAATTCCCCCTAACCACGATATCGTTCCGAGAATCGTCGGCCCCTTGAACACCCGCAAAATTCGAAGCCATACGAGCTGGATCTCCCCTACTGCCCGCAAAACGATCGGTTTCGTCTACCGTAAACAATCGGGTTGAAATAAGGGCCGCGTCGTTATTTGCCTGTCCCTGTTGTTGCTTTGCCTTGAGGTTTACCGCAGTCATGCGTTCAATAAATTCCTTTTCTAAGGATATAAATAAAACCCCTTCCTTACCGGTACTCAAACTAATACCCGTGGCATTATAACTGGAATATTCGGGTACGTTTACGACAACGGTATTGCGACCTACCCATGCGTTCAAGCACGCAAAACGGCCTTCATTATCTGTTGAAAGTTCACGAACAGAATCTTTAAAATCTTCGCTTAAAATTCGAACCTGCGCCCCCACAAGCGGCGATTGCGATTCTTTGTCAATTACCGTACCTCTTAATACTTGATATTGTGCGTTTACGCTTTTCAAACTGCTGCATAACAGCGCGATAAACAGTAACATATACTTATTCATGCCTTCCCTTGATTAGGCGGTAAAAATAACCTTATCAAACAACAAGAAAAACGTAAACCCACAATTATTATTATGGAAACCCCGTAATATTAAAACGTTAAGCCTTATGGATTACGGATTTTTAATTATTCTTGATTCGATTGTAGTACAAATCCGTAATGGCTTGTGCCAAAAGGTAATCCTTTGCCGTAATTTGATTCCCAGCATCGTGGGTACATAGGTGCAATTTAATTTCAGTATACTTTATTTGAATGTCCGCATGGTGATTTTGCAATTCCATAATCTCAGAAATCTCCCGCACCCACTCAATTCCATCAAGAAAAGATTTGAAATTCCAAGTCGAAACCAACTTGTTTTGATTGGTTCCCCAATTTTGTATTTCCATAGAACAATTAACAACGCCGCGACACAATTCGTTTTAAGCTGCCGTTAAATTTCGATTAACTCCCTACCAACATTTGACTTAGCCCTCATAAATACCTATATTCGTTTATGATGGAATATCGAATATTAGCTACTGAAGATGCCGTAGATTTGGATACCTATCTGCGCCAATACCTGTCTGTACATCCCGATACTCAAATAATCATCGGCTGTGATTCGAAAAACCGAGATCATGAAACCGTTTATGGAATCGTAATGGTTTTGTATAAAGAAAAAAAAGGCGGACATGTTTTGTACACCAAAACCCGAGTGCCCCGTATCCGTGATCGATGGTCGCGTCTTTGGAAAGAAGTAGAATATTCGGTTGCACTTGCAAATGAACTTCAAGAAAAAGGATTCCCAAAAGTAAAATTTATAGATTTAGACTTAAATCCAGATCCCCGATTCAAATCCAACGATGTGGTGCGGGCTGCAGTAGGATTGGTAGAATCTATGGGGTATACCGCCAGAACAAAACCCTTCAGTTTATGTGCAAGTTACGCCGCAGATAAAGTCTGTTAATGGCCCCAAATTTGCTTTCGTTGATTTTATCGCATACTTATCGATAATCGTTCAAATTGTGAGGTCATTTTCGTAAGTTCGAACCTTTGATGGTATGCTGAAAATTAGCCACGTATATAAGTACTTCGACGAGCAATGTGTTAATAACGATATCTGTTTAGAACTAAACGAAGGTGAAATTTTTGGACTACTCGGTCCCAACGGTGCGGGAAAAACAACCTTAATGCGGATGCTCGCCACCGTAACGCAACCCGATAGAGGCGAAATTCTGCTTCATGGAGACAAACTGAGTAGCAAACACGTACCTCTAATTGGATATATGCCTGAAGAACGAGGTTTGTATCGAAAAATGTCGGTTGTCGATCAACTTTTGTACTTTGCTGAATTAAAGGGTTTATCGCGGAGCCAAGCTAAAAACAATGTGCGTAAATGGTTACAACTCCTAGATATTACCCATTGGGCTGACAAAAAAATGGAAGAACTGTCTAAGGGAATGGCCCAAAAGATCCAATTTATTTCAACGATACTGCACGAACCCAAGTTTTTGATTTTAGATGAACCCTTTAGCGGTTTCGACCCGGTGAATGCAGACATGATCAAGGATCTCATTATTTCTCTAAAAAATCAAGGTTGTACCATTTTGTTTTCAACCCATCGCATGGATAATGTTGAAGAATTGTGCAACCGATTGGCGATTATTAACGACGGCCGCAAAGTATTAGATGGAGCAATTTCAGAAGTAAGAAGGGCTCATTTCAAGAATGAATACGACCTTGGATTTTCCAATGCCGTAAATATTCCGGAACAGTTTGAATCCAGGTCTTTAGATTCTGATTTTCATTCTCAATATCGCATTACGCTCAAACCCGATCAAAATTATTCAAGCTTACTCGATTGGGCCTACCAAACCGGTAAACTTCAATCATTTGGCGAGTACGTGCCCACTATGCACGAAATTTTCATCCATAAAGTATCCACAAAATGAGAAGTATTTGGATTGTTTTAAAGAAGGAATACCTCACACGTATTAAAAACAAAACGTTCATCGTAATGACGTTTTTAGCCCCTATTTTGGTAGCTATATTTTACGGTGGTGCCATTTATTTTGCAACCACAGGAGCAGAAGACAACACGAATAAAAGCCTTTATTTCCAAGCCCCACATTGGGATCTTGAATCCGATGAGCTGTCTTTCGACAGTTATACTTTTTTGCCTGCTCTGCCGGAAACGGCGACCATGTTAGCCGAAATCGAGAAGAAAAACATCACGGGCTGGCTGCAAATCAACGATAAAGATTTGCGCGTACTCGACTCTGCGGAACTCATAGGGGGTAGCGCCTTTTCTTTGGTTGAATTGCAGAAAATCAATGCGCACTTAAAAAATCGCATTCACGAATCTTTGTTATTGCAATTAGGAATTTCCGACAGCACCCTTCGGAACACTGAAGTTTCGGGAACCATCAAATCCTTAGAAATCAACACCCAAGGTGCGGTTTCCGATGCCAATACCACCTTGAAAAGCGGCGTTGGCTTTGCCATGGCCATGATCATATATATGTTCATTTTCATTTATGGATCTATGGTCATGCGTTCTGCAATGGAAGAAAAAACCAACCGCATCGTTGAAGTTATCGTCAGTTCCATTCGCCCCTTTGATCTGATGCTGGGTAAAATATTAGGTGTCGCCTTAGTGGGACTTACCCAATTTATTGGTTGGATTTTACTCAGTGGAACCCTTTTGGGCGGTTTGGGCTATCTCTTTTCTTCCGGGGGAAATTCCCTAACGGCGGAGGCTCAAAACCTTCCGGTTCAGGAGCTATTGAACGGATTCTACGCCTTGCCTTTCGGACCTATCATTCTGGTATTTGTTTTGTTCTTCCTAGGAGGATACCTCTTATATAGCAGCATTTTTGCCGCAATTGGGGCTGCTGTAAATCAAGATACAGACGTGCAACAATTTATGCTACCTGTAAGCTTACCTCTTGTATTTGGGCTTATTATTGCGCAATCGGTAGTATTTCAATCGCCTAACGGACACCTCGCCCAGATATTCTCCATATTTCCTCTCACCAGTCCAATTGTAATGGCGGTTCGCGCTCCGTTCGATGTGCCCATTTCAGAAATCATTGGCAGTTTTGTGGTGCTCGTAGTCACCTTTATCTTCATGGTTTGGGTATCCGCAAAGATTTACCGCGTGGGCGTATTAATGTATGGCAAAAAGCCCAATTGGAAAGATCTTTGGACTTGGATTCGCAAGTCTTAAAGCAAGTTCAATTGCGGATTATCGCCATTGGTTTTAGGTGGTTCGATATCTCGAACTTCTTGCAATGGCGGATTCAAAACTTCCTCTTCTTCTTGGATAGGCTCCGGTTCTGGAACTTCCGGTACTCCAATTTTTTCTGAAATCAAGGTTATCTTTCTTACGGTATCGAAAGACAATCGATTGCCCACAGATTTCCAACCCTTTACTTCAATAAACTCCGTTATATTGATATGCTCGGTATTTTTTTCCTTATTCTTTTTCTCCGTGAGTAATTCAATAGTCATAGGCTGTGCCAAAGAAAGACACTCTAAAAGAGACCCTTTTTCTTCTGGGATAAATAAGAATTTTTTATGTGCCGTGCTTGTTTCAATTACAAATCTCTTCACATAATGATATTTTGATTTTCCATCGAGATAGACCACTTGCAAGGGCAATTCTGGATAGAATTTTTGAATATGGTACACCTCTTCTGGCGAAAATCTATTGATTAGTTCGTAATTGGTAATTTCGTATGACCCTTCCTTATAAATAACGAGTAATTGGTCATTTGCATTAAAATCGCCTAAATACAGTCCTTTTTCATCGCCATTTAACCTGCCCGTAAGATTATCCCACCAAATATTTACCCCACCTAATGTAGAACCGCCTTTTTCCTTCAACTCTACCTTCCGAACTGCGTATTTTGTGATTTGATTTCCCCCAGCGGTTTTACCTTTTATGGCTAATTTGGCAAAATTATACTCAAATTGTTTGAGCCTCGCATTTGCGGAAGCACTTAAAGAAATTGTTATTTTTTCAGCTTCTCCGTTTGGATTTACGGAAAAATAGAGGACTTTCGACTTGGGATTATCGCTCCCCATATTGTAGATCTTTTCTCGTATCAAACCGGTAGCATTGAAGCGTTTGGCCATGGCTTTTTTGCCTGCACCATCCCAATAAACTAAGTTATAGGTGGTGCGCTCATCGCCTTTCCTCCAAATGCCTACATGAATGAGTTCCTTCCCAAAAAAATGCTTATCCGATACTTTCGCAATAGAATATGTGCCGTCGGAACGGAACGCAATGACGTCATCGATATCGGAACAATCTAATACGAAAACATCTTTCTTAAGGGAAGTGCCCACAAAGCCTTCCTCGTAATTGGCATAGAGCTTCACATTAGCCGCCGCAACGATATTGGCTTCAATGGTATCAAATACCTTAATTTCCGTTTTACGTTCTTTACCTGCACCGTATTTTTTAATGAGTTGCTTGAAATAATTTACCGCATAATCGGTAAGATGCTCCAAATGGTGCTTGATTTCTGCAATTTCATTTTCAATACTCTTGATGAGTTCATCTGCTTTGAACGAATCAAATTTTGAAATCCGTTTGATCTTTATTTCCGTGAGTCGGATAATATCATCTTCAACAACTTCCCTTTGTAATAAAGGTTTAAAAGGATCTAGACCGCGATCGATGGTAGCAATAACGGCTTCCCATGTTTCACATTCTTCTATGTCTCGATAAATGCGATTTTCAATAAAGATTTTCTCCAAAGAGGAATAATGCCATTTATTTTCAAGTTCGCCCAATTGAATTTCCAACTCCCTACGCAACAATCCCAGTGTATGGGAAGTTGATGCCCGGAGAATTTCAGAAACGCCCATAAAACTAGGCCTATCTGCTTCGATGATACAGGCCAATGGGGAAATCGATAGCTCACAATCGGTAAACGCATATAAGGCGTTAATAGCCATGTCTGGCAAAATTCCCGGAGCCAATTGAATTTCAATCTCCACATTCGCTGCGGTATTATCGATTACTTTTTTAACGCGTATCTTACCACTTTCACTGGCTTTGATAATGCTCTCTATCAGCTGTCCGGTAGTAGTACCAAAGGGGATGTCTTTAACAAGCAAGGTGTTTTTATCCTTTTCTTCGATACGCGCGCGAACACGAATGCGGCTGCCTTTCTTTCCATCGTTATAATGGGTAAAATCCGCACTTCCCCCCGTTGGGAAATCTGGGAAAATCTCTACTTTTTTACCTCTTAATACTTCGATACTTGCCTCGCACAATTCAATGAAATTATGGGGCATTATTTTGGTACTCAATCCTACCGCGATACCCTCTACCCCTTGTGCCAATACCAAAGGAAATTTCATGGGCAAGTTTACCGGTTCGCGTTTACGCCCGTCGTAACTTAATTGCCAGTAAGTAGTTTTATCGTTAAAAGCGACTTCTTTAGCAAATTTTGAAAGTCGTGCCTCGATATAACGCGGAGCGGCAGCAGAATCTCCGGTACGCACATCTCCCCAGTTACCTTGGGTTTCAATGAGGAGATCTTTCTGGCCAAGATTTACCAATGCATCACCGATCGCCGCATCTCCGTGTGGATGATAGGCCATGGTAGCCCCAATAATATTTGCCACCTTATTGAAACGACCGTCGTCCATTACGTTCATCGCATGCAAAATGCGGCGTTGAACGGGCTTCAAGCCATCTTCAACAGCGGGAATGGCGCGTTCTAGAATAACATAACTCGCATATTCAACAAACCAATCTTTAAACAAACCGCCCACCGGTTTCACTTCCGATTGTTGGCTTAAAGATTCGTCGTTATTTGAATCTAAATCGTCGATATGTTCGGGGAATTCTTCCATGAATTACCTCCAAAACTAGCATTTAATATTCACGTATACCACACAGTTTATTCACACCACCCGCGATTTCTGCAAAAAAGGATTTTCAGTCCTTCGTGACATTTTGTCAGTTTATACCTAAATTTGTAGAAACATGGATTTACAAGCGGTAAAACAACGTTTTGGCATTATTGGGAATGCCCCATTGCTAAACGCTGCCCTGCAAACAGCGGTAAAGGTCGCACCCACCGATATGAATGTATTAATTCAAGGAGAAAGCGGGGTTGGCAAGGAAAGTTTCAGTAAAATCATCCATCATTTGAGCGGCCGCAAGCACGCTCCCTTCATCGCCGTAAATTGCGGGGCCATACCCGAAGGCACCATCGATAGCGAATTATTTGGACATGAAAAGGGATCTTTTACCGGAGCCACCGATAAAAGACAAGGATATTTTGAAAGCGTAAACGGGGGTACTATATTCCTAGACGAAGTTGGGGAGTTGCCGCTCGGCACCCAAGCCCGCCTTTTGCGCATTCTTGAAAATGGGGAATTTATTAAGGTCGGCAGCTCCAAAGTTCAAAAAACAGATGTTCGAGTGGTTGCAGCTACAAATAGAAATTTATTGGATCGGGCTCAACAAGGCAAATTCCGGGAGGACCTTTATTACCGTTTAGCAACTGTTCCCATTCGCGTTCCTAAATTGAGTCAACGCAAAGAAGACATCCCCTTGTTATTCAAAAAATTCAGTTTCGATTTTTCTGAAAAAAACCACAGGGATTTACTCGAATTAAGTCCAGAAGCACAAGCATTGCTCGAAAACTATCCTTGGCCAGGAAATATCCGCCAATTAAAAAATATCAGCGAACAAATTTGCGTATTAGAAAACAGCACATGGATCAGTGAAGAAAGTCTTAGGACCTACTTACCTCCGGTTGCTACCCAATTGCCCATGTTGTTAGAAAAAACGGCAGAAGGGAATTACGAAGGAATGAGCGAACGCGATGTCTTTTATAAAGTACTCATTGACCTTAGGCGTGATGTCAACGACTTGAAGAAAGTCGTTTTTGGACTTTTAGACCCCCAAGACAGTTCGGGACAAGCCCATACCCATCCTGCCAATCCGAAAACAGAAAGTGGTAGTTTTCATAATTATCCTCTTCACGATGATTCGCGATTATTGCAAAATCCAGTCGCCAACGAAATTCAAACGTATCACGATGATGACGATTACGACTCCGATTTTATCGATGCAGAAACCTTGGGAATGGATGAATCTAATGACCTCAGCTTGGAGTCCAAAGAAATCGAACTCATTCAATTGGCCTTAAATCGCAATAACGGGAAACGCAAAAAAGCAGCCGAAGACCTAGGCATTTCCGAACGCACCTTATACCGTAAAATAAAACAATATGAATTGGATTAAGGGAATATGCGCCATTATCCCGCTGTTTATGAGCAGCTGTGGAATTTATGATTTTCGCGGAGCGAATATCCCCAAGGATGTAAAAAACTTCTCGGTAGATTTTTTCAATAACGAAGCAGAATTGGTAAATCCCAGTTTAAGCATTGATTTTACGGAAAAATTAAAAACTAAATTTCAAACAGAAACGACATTGGGAATGGTTGCCGAAAATGGAGATTACCGCATTGGCGGCGTAATAAGCAGGTACCAAATTGCCCCAGCGGCGCTCAATGCACAAACCGGGTCGGCTCAAACGCAATTCACCATAAGTGTTCGGGTTGATTTTACCTGTGAAAAATATCCGGAAAAAGATTTTAGCAAAGATTTTACATCTTCCCAAACCTTTGACTCGGGACTCGATTTTAATTCCGTTGAAGCAAGCCTCTCTAACGAGCTTACGGATATCCTTATTCAACAAATTTTCGCTGCAATTGCTTTAGACTGGTGAACCGAAAAACGCTACAAAATATCGCACAAGGCACCGAGCCTTTAGATGCTGGAAACGTTCAAGATTTGATCGAACTTACCAAGCGTTTTCCCTATTTTTCTTGGCCTTATGCTATTTTAGCCAGACATTACCAGCAAAAGCAAGACTTTCGAACGGAAGCCCTAATGCACCAAGCTGCAATGCGCATCCACAGTCGCACTTGGCTATATGGATTCACGCATCATGCGGAAAAGAAAAATACGAATCTGGAAAGCACCCTTAATTTGGATTTAGTGGCGGCCCAAAGCACCCAGAACGAATCCGAATCCCTTGACTTCGCTGTCCCCTCAATTGAAGCTCCATCGTCTGCAGAAAAAGCCATTGATATCCCTGAAACTGTAAAGGAAAAAGAATCGGAATCTATTGCGTTGCCCGACTTACAGGAAACCGAATCAGAAATAATTCAGGAAAGCGAACCGCAACAATTAAAGGGAACCAATCCATCAAAAATAACACCCATTCTCCAGTTAGTACCCCATGGGGATATTGAAGAACCCGTTAAAGGTTCCGATGTAACAATCGATAGAGCCGAAGTAACTACTGAAGGACACCAAGAAACAGTGCTTGTATCCGAGGTAACAATGGACGGAGACGAAGTAACGATTGAAGAAGCCCAAGAAACGATTGAAGAAGCTGAAATAACACCTGCATTTACGCCTGTTTTAACCGATTTACCAACACCAGAAAAAAGCCGAACCGATATCTCGTCTCCCATACCACCCGCTATAGAGGAAAAAGTGCATACCGTTAAAGACGCAATTGGAATAACAAAATCGGCACGATTTAAGACAAGCACACCTCCATTGGATGAAATCTCCAACAAATCAAAATCCAATGCACTGCTCTCCGAACGTATTGTTTACGATTTAGAACGTATCTATACGCCAACAGAAATGGCCCCAGAACCCATGCATTCGGGTAAAGCAAGTAACGATTTTTATGCCTGGTTAAACGGCTCACAAACGGATACGCATGTACCTCTTTTCATTCCTGTAAACGAAGATCAAAATGAAGAATTGCCAAAATCGATTGAAAATCAAAAATCGATTATTGAAAATTTCCTGCTAACCAAACCAAGTATTTCGCGTCCAAAGCAAGAGTTTTTCAAACCAGAGAAAGCCCAGAAGAAAGGGGAAAAGCTTAGCGGAAAGATCGTTACTGAGACCTTAGCGCAAATTTACCTGAAACAGGATAATCCAGATAAAGCAATCTGGGCCTATGAACAATTGCAGTTGAAATTTCCCGAAAAAAAGACGTACTTTGCAAACCTTATAACTGAAATCAAAAAAGAACAAAATAAATCATGACCTGGATACTCGTTTTAGCTATTATCGTTTCCTTATTACTCATGTTGGTGATTCTTGTCCAAAACCCAAAGGGTGGTGGCTTGGCATCTAACTTCTCCCAAGGAAATCAAATTTTCGGTGTTGAAAAAACCACCGACATCGTAGAAAGAATTACATGGATTGGCGCAATCGTTATCGTAGTAATTTCTTTAGTTGCTGCATCCTATAACGGAAAACGCAGCAATGCCGGAGGCGCTCAACAATCAGCAGCAGAAGAAACTGCGTTGCCAGACGTTAAAGCTCCTAAAACACAACCATAAAAAACCATTTCGTACTTTAGTAAGTGCATAAAAAAATCCCGCCCTTTACAGAGCGGGATTTTTTGTATGGGTTCGATTTTTATTTTTTATTCAATCGTTCGGCTAAATCCAAACCATGCAATTTTGCGGTTTCTTTAGCAATTTCATAGCCCGCATCGGCATGACGCACCACTCCCATTCCTGGATCGTTGTGCAAAACGCGTCTTAATCGCTCCTGTGCATCTTCGGTACCATCGGCAACAATTACCATTCCTGAATGAATACTGTATCCCATACCCACGCCACCACCATGGTGTAAGCTCACCCAACTCGCGCCTCCCGCCGTATTCACAAAGGCATTTAAAATTGGCCAATCTGCCACTGCATCGGAACCGTCTAACATGGCTTCAGTTTCTCTATTTGGGGAAGCTACCGAACCGGTATCTAAATGATCTCTACCAATTACAATAGGCGCTTTTAATTCACCCGTGCGCACCATTTCATTGAAGGCCAAAGCCGCTTTTTGACGCTCCCCTTGTCCAATCCAACAAATACGTGCAGGCAAACCTTGAAATTCGATTTTCTCTTGAGCCATTGAAATCCAACGCTTTAAACTTTCGTTTTCTGGAAATAACTCCAAAATCTTCTTGTCTGTTGCGTGAATATCTGCTGGATCACCGCTCAAGGCTACCCAACGGAAAGGTCCTTTACCTTGACAGAACAGCGGACGAATGTAGGCTGGCACAAAGCCAGGAAAATCGAATGCATTGGTTAAACCTTTTTCTAATGCACGACCTCTAATATTATTGCCGTAATCAAAAACGATGGCCCCTTTTTGTTGCATTTCAAGCATTAAGCTCACATGCTGCACCATGGTTTTATAACTCAATTCTACATAGGTTTCTGGATCTCTTTCTCTCAATCTATCGGCAGCTTCTACATCCATTTCCGCTGGATAATATCCAATAAGCGGATCGTGCGCCGAAGTTTGATCGGTAAGGGTGTCGGGAATTACATTGCGGTCTATCATGCGTTGTAGTAATTCAACCGCATTGCATAAAACACCAATACTTACTGCTGCCCCTTTTTCTTTAGCAATAATGGCCTTATCAATGGCATCATCGATATCGCGGCACATTACATCCAAATAACGCGTTTCCAGTCTTTTCTTGATGCGCCATTCTTCTACTTCTGCCACCAAAGCAACCCCTTCGTTCATGGTAATGGCCAAAGGCTGAGCACCGCCCATACCCCCTAAACCCGCGGTTACGTTCAAGGTGTGCTTCAAACTTCCTCCGAAATGTTGACGTGCGCATTCGGCATAGGTTTCATAGGTACCTTGTACAATGCCCTGTGAACCAATGTAGATCCAACTGCCCGCCGTCATCTGTCCATACATCATAAGCCCCTTGGCTTCCAACTCTCTAAAATGTTCCCAAGTGGCCCATTTGGGAACCAATTGGCTGTTTGAAATGAGCACGCGGGGCGCATTTTTATGGGTTGGCAAAATTGCAACAGGTTTGCCACTTTGAACCATTAAGGTTTCATCGTCATTCAAATCAATCAAGGCTTTGCAGATATCGTCGAAAGCTTCCCAATTGCGGGCTGCTTTACCCAGACCTCCGTAAACAATTAAATCTTCCGGGCGTTCCGCAACGTCGGGATCCAAGTTATTATGAAGCATCCGATAAGCGGCTTCTTGTACCCAACCTTTGCAAATTAATTGCGTTCCGGTAGGAGATTTCACAAGACGAGATTTGGATTTTTGTACATCAGACATACTGCAAAAATAGGCATTCCCCCGGCAAGCGGAAAATCTGAGTTTTCGAAACTTCGAAGAATAAATTTCAACAAACCAAGAGTTTTAGAGACCGCAATAACCCTTAATTGAAGTTTCAACCTCAAACCACCAATCGAACACCCTTTATAATTACTCTTTCATACTCAGGGCCAAACGCTTCCGCTTGATATCTATTTCTATTACACGAACAGAAATTTGCTGACCTAATTGCACTACTTCTGAAGGATGTTTGATGAATTTATTGGCCATTTGACTGATGTGCACAAGTCCATCTTGTTTTACGCCAATATCTACGAAACATCCAAAATTGGTAATATTGGTAACGATTCCGTTAAGGGTCATGCCCTCTATCAAATCCTCCATCTTTTGCACACCGGCTTCAAAGCGAACGTTCTGTGCCACCCCACGAGGGTCTAAACCCGGCTTAACCATTTCACGCTTAATGTCTTCTAATGTTGGCAAACCGATGCCCTCTTTTTCGCTTACAAAATCTTCCAATCGAATTGCAGACCAAGCCAATTCATTTCCAATTAATGCATCTACTGCCACACCACTAGATTTGGCCATTCGCTTTACTAAATCGTAGCGTTCTGGATGCACCCCCGTATTGTCTAAAGGATTTTTAGATCCCCGAATTCTTAAAAAGCCCGCACATTGTTCAAAGGCCTTAGCTCCCAAACGCGGCACTTTTTTAAGCTCATCGCGAGATTTGAATCCATTATTTTCAGTTCGAAACGAGATGATTTTCTCGGCCAAAGCCGGACCCAATCCACTTACGTAACTCAATAAATGTTTACTTGCGGTATTCAAATTCACGCCCACTTTATTTACCGAAAGTGCCACCACATCGGTCAGTCGGTCTTGTAATAAACTTTGATTTACATCGTGTTGGTATTGCCCAACTCCGATGCTTTTGGGATCTATCTTCACCAATTCCGCTAAAGGATCCATCAAACGCCTTCCAATACTTACAGCTCCACGAACGGTAATATCTTGCTCCGGAAATTCTTCTCGTGCGAGGGCACTGGCGCTGTAAATACTTGCTCCCGATTCGTTAACAGAAAATACGGGAATCGATTCGGCCACAAAGTTTTGCAAAAATTGCATGGTTTCGCGACCCGCAGTTCCATTTCCCACCGCAATGGCTTCAATTTGAAATTCTTTTATCGCTTTTTGAATCGCATCTTGAGCCGCATTCTCTTGTTTTTGAGGTTCATGCGGATAAATAGTCCCATTGCGCAATAATTCTCCTCTTTTCGACAAGGCTACCCATTTACAACCCGTTCTAAATCCAGGATCGATAGCCAATACGGACCTTTCTCCCAATGGAGAAGAAAGCAGGAGTTGTTGTGCATTCAAGGCAAACACGCCAATGGCTTCTTCGTCTGCTTTTTTCTTTTGGGAAGCTAAAAATTCGTTCTCCAAACTTGGTTGTAACAACCTCGAATACGAATCTTCTAAGGCCAAAGCAACCTCATCGCTTAAATCGGTATATCCTTTGAGAATCTTGCGTTTTACCCATCTCAAAGATTTTTCAGAATCGGCCTCTACTTTTATATTTAGGTAACCCAATTCATGACCGCGCATAATTGCCAAGAATCGGTGCGAGGGCATTCCATTAAGTTTTTGATCAAACTCAAAATAGTCTCTGAATTTTTGTGCTTCCGGATCGTCTTTTTTACCCCTAGAAGGTTTGGCAAACAACAAGGCATGTTGGTCAAATTGTTCCCGTAAATGCGAACGAACTTCAGCATCTTCATTGATCCACTCTGCAATAATATCACGAGCCCCTTGCAAGGCTTCTTCCTTATTTTTGACCGAATCGTTGAAAAAGTTTTGCAGATTTCGCAACACTCGGTCGTCCTTTTGTTCGAAAATAAGGCTAGCTAAGGGCTCTAAGCCTTTCTCTCGAGCCACATCCGCCCGCGTTTTTCGTCTTGTTTTATAAGGCAAATAGAGATCTTCAAGCGTTGCGGAATCGTGGCAATTTTCGATGGCCTTTTTCAAATCTTCTGTTAATTTCCCTTGCTCTTCAATATGTTGTAATATGTATACTTTTCGCTTTTGGAAAGCTTCTAACTGCTCGTGGGTGTTTTTAATGTTCAATATTTGCACCTCGTCGAGAGCACCTGTTCGCTCTTTCCGATACCGTGCTATAAATGGAACCGTACTTCCCTCTTGTAACAAACTTAAAACGGCCGCTACCTGCGTTGCCGACAATCCTAATTCCCGTGCTATTTGAGATTCCCACATTGCTTGCAAATTTGAATGAAAAAAACCTCATTTTTGTGATTAATGTTACGTATTTCCAAAAAAATATGAACGAAAATTGCTTTATGAAAAACCTATTTTATGCCAGCGCTATTGCTGCGGCTTCTTTGTTTGCCATGTCTTGCACGTCTACTACCAATACAGCAGCCACTTCTACCGAAAACACCCCTGCTACCGAAATGAATTCTGCCAACGGCGATACGACGAAAAACGCAACAGGCAAAGCCATTATTATCGACGTTCGTACACAAGGGGAATGGGACAACGACGGGCATGCACCCTGCACCAAACTAATCCCACTGGATCAATTAGAGCAACGCGTTGCCGAACTACGTCCCTATTCTAAAATCACCGTAGTATGCCGCAGCGGTGCCCGCGCAGGTAGAGCCGCAAGCTACCTAAAATCAGTAGGTTTTAGCGACGTTTCCAATGCGGGACCATGGCAAAATGCCAACTGCAATTAAGCGGCAGGCACTTACATATTCCGGCGGTATTGACCGCCAACCTCGAATAAAGATTCTGTAATATCGCCCAGAGTGCAATATTTAGCAGCTTCCATGAGGTTCTCAAACATATTTTCATTGGCAATGGCCGAAGCGGACAATTTCTTCAATTCGGCATTGCCTTGATCTCCGAAAGCCCCACGAACCAGATCAACCGTTTGAATCTGTTGTTTCTTTTCATCTTCTGTGCTTCGAATTACCTCTCCCGGAGTGGTAGTTGGAGATCCTTTACTGCTCAAGAAGGTATTTACCCCGATAATTGGATATTCTCCCGTATGCTTCAAAGTTTCATAATACAAACTTTCCTCTTGAATCTTACCCCTCTGATACATGGTTTCCATGGCTCCTAAAACCCCTCCTCTTTCTGTAATACGATCAAACTCTAACAATACCGCTTCCTCTACCAAATCCGTTAGCTCTTCAATTATAAAGGAACCTTGTAAAGGATTTTCGTTTTTCGCCAATCCCAATTCCTTATTTATAATCAACTGAATGGCCATGGCTCTGCGCACACTTTCCTCCGTTGGAGTAGTAATGGCTTCATCGTAGGCATTGGTATGTAGAGAATTGCAATTGTCGTAAATCGCATACAAGGCTTGAAGTGTGGTACGGATATCATTGAAGTCAATTTCTTGAGCATGCAAACTGCGGCCACTGGTTTGAATATGGTATTTCAACATTTGCGAACGCGCATTGGCCCCATATTTCTCCTTCATCGCTTTCGCCCAAATGCGGCGCGCCACCCGGCCAATTACCGCATACTCTGGATCTACCCCGTTGCTAAAGAAGAAACTCAAATTTGGTGCAAAATCGTCGATATTCATGCCTCTAGACAGGTAATATTCCACATAGGTAAAACCGTTCGACAAGGTAAACGCCAATTGAGAAATCGGATTCGCACCCGCTTCTGCAATGTGGTATCCACTGATACTCACCGAGTAAAAATTGCGAACTTTTTGGGTAATGAAATATTCTTGCACATCTCCCATCAAACGGAGCGCAAATTCCGTACTAAAAATACACGTATTTTGGGCTTGATCTTCCTTTAAAATATCCGCTTGAACCGTACCCCGAACTTGGGTCAAGGTCCATGCTTTAATTTGTTGATATACCTCTGCGGGTAACACCATATCTCCGGTTACTCCCAAAAGCATCAATCCCAAGCCGTTATTCCCTGCTGGTAATTCACCATGATATACAGGCCTGTTCAATCCCTTTTCCTTGTATATCGCATCGATTTTTGCTTGAACTTGCGCTTCTAATCCTTCTTTTTGGATATAAATCTCACATTGTTGATCAATCGCTGCATTCATAAAATAGCCTAACAACATGGGCGCAGGACCGTTTATTGTCATGGAGACCGAAGTCATGGGATCCGCCAAATTGAATCCGCTATACAACTTTTTGGCATCGTCGAGACAACAAATACTTACTCCTGAATTGCCAATTTTACCATAGATATCAGGACGCAAATCGGGATTGCGTCCGTATAAAGTTACAGAATCAAACGCCGTACTCAAGCGCTTCGCGGGCATGTCTTTACTTACATAGTGAAATCTGCGATTGGTGCGTTCCGGACTTCCTTCACCGGCAAACATACGGGTTGGATCTTCGCCTTCTCTTTTAAAAGGATAAATTCCCGCAGTGAATGGAAATTCACCCGGAAAATTCTCTTGCCAACGCCAACGTAAAATATCGCCCCAAGCTTCGAAGCGAGGAGATACTACCTTAGGAATTTGCGTATGACTCAAACTTTCAGAATGTGTTTTGATGTTAATTTCTTTGTCTCGCACCTTGAAGGTGTAAACTTCATTCTTGTAGCGCTGTCTTTCTTCCTGCCAATTTTCAATCAATTTGCGACTTTCTGGCAATAAACTTTCATCGAGCTTTTCATATTGCGCTTGCAATGCCGCTATCAAGGGTTCGGATTCTTTCGTTTCCTTAAGATGTTCTAAAGTTTGGTAAATACTGTACAAGCGTTGTGCAATGCGTTGCTGACTGCGGCCTTTATCATCATACAGTCGATTGCGTTCGGATATTTCCGACAAATAGCGATTCCGTGAAGGCGGAATAATGAAAATCTTTTCACTTAAATCGGCTCCTGATTTCCACTCACTGCTAAAAGTGCTGCCTGTTTTTGCATCTACTGTATCCATGATACAACGGTATAAACTGTTCATACCGGGATCGTTGAATTGACTTGCGATGGTACCAAAAACGGGCATGCTATCTACATCCTTTTCGAATAATTTATGGTTTCTTTGATATTGTTTGCGTACGTCGCGCAAGGCATCCATGGCACCGCGCTTATCAAATTTATTTAAAGCTACTACATCCGCATAATCGAGCATGTCGATTTTCTCTAATTGCGTTGCAGCTCCATATTCAGGCGTCATTACATATAAACTTGCATCGCAATGACCGGTTATTTGGGTATCACTTTGACCGATACCGCTGGTTTCAACTATAATTAAATCATAACCCGCTACCTTTAAAATTGCAACCGCATCATCCACGTGCGAACTCATAGCCAGATTGGCTTGACGGGTAGCCATGGAACGCATGTAAACCCTTGCATTG
>JAULUW010000010.1:0-6781 GCA_032111345.1 Bacteroidia bacterium | reverse complement strand
ATTTTTACGATCCTAAAAATCAAATAATTTTTGAAGCCATCCAAACTTTGTACCAAGCTGGCGATACCGCGATTGATTTACTTACGGTTTCTAATCACCTAAAAAATCATAAGCTACTAGAAATTACAGGTGGTTATATGTACTTAGCCCAACTTACCAATAAGGTAACTTCGGCTGCTAATATTGAGTTTCACGCGCGTATTCTTACTCAAAAATTCATACAGAGGTCACTCATTCGAGTTGCAGGAGAAATCCAATTCAATGCCTACGACGATACGGAAGATTCTTTTGAACTTTTAGATGATTCGGAGGCCAAGTTATACGAGATTAAGAATGCCGGACTCAAACGAAATTACCAAGAAATCAGCACGCTGATCAGTAATTCATTGAAAGATATTGAGGCGCGAATGAACAGTGAAAACAACGGAATCACCGGTGTTGCCTCTGGTTTTAGCGATATCGACCGCATAAATGGCGGTTGGCAGCCTTCCGATTTGGTCATTTTGGCCGCACGTCCTGCAATGGGTAAAACCGCCTTTGCTTTGAGTTTGGTTCGCAATGCCGCGATTGACCATAAAAAGAGCGTTATGGTATTTTCATTAGAAATGGCCGATATCCAGCTTGTAAATCGTTTGATCTCTGCGGAAGCCCAAGTTCCCGGTGAGAAAATCAAAAAAAGCAGCCTTTCCGAAGAAGAATGGATCCGACTGCAAAATCAAACAACGGTTTTGGGGGAAGCTAAAATTTTCATCGACGATACACCGCAGTTGAATATTTTTGACTTGAATGCGAAATGCCGACGCATTGCCTCGCAGCAGGGTTTGGATATGGTGGTTGTCGATTATTTGCAATTATTGCGTGCCGACGTCAAATCCCAAGGAAATCGAGAGCAAGAAATCGCTTTTATTTCCCGTTCCTTAAAGGGCTTGGCGAAAGATTTGAATATTCCTATCATCGCCTTAGCGCAGTTGAGTCGAGAGGTCGAAAAACGTGCGAACAAACGCCCCCAATTATCGGATTTGCGTGAATCGGGATCCATAGAGCAAGACGCCGATATGGTAATGTTCTTATACCGAAACGAATACTATGAAAAAATGGGGATGGATAGCGATGCCCCCTCAGATTCAGACAATTTAGATGCGGATATAAAAGGACTTACCGAAGTGATCATTGCTAAGAATCGACACGGTACAGTAGGCTCTGCATTCTGTAAATTCATCGGGGAATATTCTAAGTTTCAGGATTTGGATCATTACGAGCGCGATATGATTCGCCAGAAAAACCCTGAATATGGCTACAGTCCCGATACCCCGGTTCAAACCACGAAAGTATTGCCATCCAAAATGAATAGAGATCAAGATATCTACAACCAACCGGGCAGTGCGTCTCCGTTCGACGACGGTCCGTCGAGTCGTCCGGATATGGGATCTTGGAACGGAGGTTTTCAACCCCCTTCGGGGCCGAGTTTCTTCCCCCCGAATATTACAGAGGAATAAAAAAAGAGGCGGCCTTTGGGACCGCCTCTTTTTTGTGATTCATTTAATTTTCACTTATTCTTCGCTTCTTTCTGCTTTTGAGGGAAGCCTAACGGCAAATATTTTATCTTCTCCCGACTTCATTTTGCCTTCAACCACAATCGCCCCACTCAAATTAGAGAGCATGGAGATGGCTCCTTGCGGAGAATAAACCCGTTCGTTATTGATATGAGTAATTACAAATCCTTTAGGAATACCCGCGGTTTCAAAAGCACCTTTATCAAGTGATTCAACTTTTGCGCCCCCTTTGATCTTAAGTTTTTCGCGCTCTTCTTTTGATACAACGCCTAAGTTCAATCCCATATAGCTTTTTGCATTCACTGGTGCGGCCGAACTTAACTTCGTTTCTCCATCCTTACTTAACAAGGTAGCCGTAATTTCTTTAATAGAACCCGATCTGCGCACGGTGATGGTAATTTTATCACCAGGGCGGTATTTACCTACTTTTTCTTGCAATTTGCTCGAGCTGTTCACTTCTTCACCGTCTATTTTCAAAAGTACATCGTCTTTTTTTACACCGGCTTTATCTGCAGAACCGCCTGAAACAACATCTGCAATATAGACCCCTTTTAAGTCCGGCAAATTCTTTTGCTCGAGCAATTCTTGACTCACATCTTGAATCGAAACGCCCAAAATTGCCCTTTGTACTTTACCGTACTTCATTAGATCGTTCACAACTTTCTTCATCAAGTTAACGGGCACTGCAAATCCGTATCCAGCGTAAGAGCCTGTTTGGGAAGCGATTGCGGTATTGATACCTATCAACTCTCCAGCGACGTTAACCAAAGCGCCCCCAGAATTACCGGGATTGATCGCGGCATCGGTTTGAATGAAATTTTCGATAGCATATTGATTTCCTTGTGAGCGCAATAAATCGATGTTTCTTCCCATGGCACTTACGATTCCTAAAGTAACCGTACTGTTTAGGTTAAAAGGATTTCCTACTGCCACTACCCATTGCCCTACTTTTACTTCGTCTGAATTTCCCAGTTTCAAAAACGGCAAATCGCTGTCTGAAATGCGCAATACAGCCAAATCGGTATTTTTGTCGGTTCCAACTAATTCTGCTATATAACTGCGTTTGTCGTTCAATACCACTTCAATTTTATTCGCATCGGCAACAACGTGATTGTTGGTTACGATATACCCATCATCCGAAATAATAACGCCCGAACCGGATGCCATTTTTGGACCTGGGCTGTCGAATCGAAATCCGGGGCCATTGAAAAACTCAAAGGGATCGAAAGGCGCTCCATTTTGGGGCTGTCGTGACTGACTTCCCCCAGAAGTAGTTTTGATATGCACCACGGCAGGATTGGCAATTTCTGCTACTCCCGTAAAATCAAAGCCCGGGGAGCTGCTCAAGGCAGCATATCGAGCCATTTGGGCGCTTGCGGTTTGATATTGGTCGGAATTAGAGCGCTTGAAAAATTGGGGCGCTAATGCGTAAAAACCGAATAAACTGACAAGTCCTCCAACCAAACCGGCAAAAACCAGGTTGGCAATTGTGTGTTTTTGAAAAAATCTTGACTTCATCATAGTTAAATTTAGCATTTTTAGTGTGAAAACAACGCAAAAATCGATTCCTTCCGTTAATTTGCATAACAATTCGTTTACCTTTTTCGATAAAGTCGTATAGATAGTCCGTGAAATGCCAAGGCAGTCAACAACAACAATCCCCCCCATTGAACGCTTGCAACAAGGCGACAGGGAGATACTCATTGAACTTTACAGGGAAAACGAACGAATGGTGCGCAAATACATAACCGAAAATAGCGGCACCGCAGATGATGCGGAAGACCTCTTGCAAGATGCTTTGGTAGTTTTGTGGCAGAACGCGCGTAAGCCCAATTTTGAACTCCATGCAAAAATCAGCACCTATTTGTTTGCGATTGTTCGCAACCAGTGGCTTAAAACTTTAGAAAAACGCAAGAGAGAAAACGGCTCTTTGGAAGTAGCGGGCGAAGGTCCGGCTACCTTTACCAATGAAACGCATTTAGATCTTAAAATCGTGCGCGATTACCTGAACGATATGGGCGATTTATGTCGCAAGGTGCTCTTGATGTATTATTTCGATGGATATGACATGCAAACCATCGCTACCGCAAATGATTTAGCCAATGCCGATACCGCCAAATCTAAAAAGTACCAATGTTTGAAAGAATTAGGCAGCCGAATTAAATCTAAGTTTCACGCAACCGATTTTTTGAGATGATGAACGAGATAGACGAACGCATTATCCGTTATTACGACCAAGAAATGTCGGCCGCTGAGGTAGAACAATTCATGCAAGAAATTGCTCAGAATCCGGCATTAAAAGAGGAATTTGATTTTTATGGCAAACTCATCGAAGGCATACGCGAAGAAGGGGCTATCGAACTCAAAGAATATATAAAAGAGCATTTACAAAGCGATTCCCTTAGCTCTCAAAGTAATTTATGGATGTACGCAGCAGCGAGCGTTACGTTTTTACTCTTTAGTTATTTTGCAATTTACTCTTATTTAGAAACGGGCAATATTCAAGAAGCCGCAGAAATCATTACGCTGAAAGACGAAAAATCAGACAAATTTAAGTTCTGGAAACGCAATAGAAACAAAACGGCTTTGCAAAATATCGATTCCAAATCCATATATCAAGACTCTTTATTGGCTTTGGAGGAAAAAAGACAAAGCGATTCCAATGTATTAATGGGCATGGAGATTGTGGAGGATGATGCAGACGTATTAACGGATATTTACAGCACCGAAGAGCAAACTGCCCCGCCGAGTCCCATGTCAAGAGCCATCCTTATTACACAGGTTTCCGTGGTCCCCATTAAACTTGGATCCGTGGATGTGGTGACTGAATCCACCCTTGATACCCGCCGATTGAGTAAAGCTCCTACGATTGAATCTGCTAAGGATAGGGATCTTAGTGCGGCCGATCATTTGCATGGGAGCCTTGTAAACCGAGCAAAAGGCAAGTCAGCGGTAACGGCAACTACCAAAAAACCAAGCGAAGCCTACCCCGCTGCGGCCGAAACAGAGAAAAAACTCGATACGGCGCAAATCAAAACAAATATTGTAGCCAACAAAACCAAGCCATCCCGTTTTAAACTCATGCATTTCGAAGACGATAAAGGGAGAAGCCACGCCGAAATTGTAAAAAACGGAAACGAAATACTGATTTCCATCTATAATATTTGGGGTGAAAATCCCTTAGTATTTGAAATCAATCACGAATTTTACCTCGATTTAGGGGTATCTGAAAATAAATCATCCAAGGAACCTTCTAGAATCTGGAAATTGCCCTTAAACACTGGAACCTATGATCATATTGATTGGGTACAAAATAAGCGCATCATTGAACAAATTCGGAATTAACGATTCATGGATATCCCTTTTGTAAAATATCAAGGAACTGGGAATGATTTCATCTTGATAGATGCCCGAACTCATACTCCAAACATAGATGTCGCTCATTGGTGTGATCGCCGTTTTGGTATTGGTGCAGACGGTTTAATGTACCTGAAAAATACTTCGGAAGCCGATTTCGAAATGATTTATTATAATTCCGACGGCAATCTCAGCAGCATGTGCGGTAATGGAGGTCGCTGCTTGGCGCATTGGGCCTTGGAATTAGGCATTGGTGATGGACATTCGGTGCGGTTTAAAGCGCCGGATGGATTTCATACGGCAACTAAAACGGCAGCAGGTATAAAGCTCAGCATGAATCCCGTTTCAAAGATCACCTCGATTAATGCAACAGATGCTGCATTAGATACCGGCTCTCCCCATTATGTGCGTAAATGCACCCATATACCTCCAGATTTCGTTCAACAAGCACGCAATATCCGTGAATCTGAATTGTATAAAGATGCCGGTATTAACGTCAATTTCTATCAAGTAATCGAAGAAAACCAATTAAAATGCCGCACTTTTGAACGCGGTGTAGAAGACGAAACGTTGAGCTGTGGAACGGGCGTAACGGCCGTTGCTTTGGCCTATGCCCAAGAACAAGGTTTAACCGCCGGGAAAATCGAATTAGAAACCCGTGGAGGAACCCTGTATATTTCTTTTGAAGTTTCGGAAGACGGTACCTATACACATATTTTTCTTGAAGGACCTGCGCGGTTTGTTTTCAAGGGTTTCATTTCCTAAAAGCCAACAAAAAGGGCGGTCTGAAATCAGACCGCCCTTTCCATTATTTGAATGGAATCAATTAGTTTTTCAATAGTTTTCCGGTATGTTTAACACCGTCGGCACCCATTATTTTTACGAAATAGTACCCATTACTCAAGTTCTCAATATTGATATTCAATTTATTTTCCCCTTTGTTCCCATTGTGATTTCCTGATAATACCACTTGACCATTAAGGTTCAACACACTGTATTGACAGGTTCCAGACACATTTGATGCAAAGGAAATTTGCGTATTCGATGTACTTGGATTGGGAGATATTTTAACCGTTGTAGCATTTTTAGCTGCTATTTTCTTTGTATTGGTCAAAAGATTCTCGGTTTTGAAATATCCACGACCGTGAGTTCCTGCGTAGATGGTCATCCCTTCCCAAGGTCTCCATTCATAGCCGCGCAATTCAAATACTGGCACGCGCGCCAAACCATCGTTTGCTTCTTCCCAAGTAGTTCCGCCGTTTTCTGTAACCCAAATACCCAAATCGGTACCAATTACAATACGCTTGGCATCATCTACGTCAATAACAGCATCGTAAACCGGCATTTCAGGCAAGTTACCCGTGATATTGGTGAAGGTTGGATTTTCAGCTAATGCGTCGAAAGATTGCAATACATAAACCGTACGACCGTATGCTCCTAGGGTGATCACCACATGGTTTGGATTTTCAGGGTTGATACTGATACCTGTAACTGTTCTACCTACGATAGCAGGAATATCCAATTTCTTAATTGCAATTTCTTTAGGAATATCGTTAGAACCTGGATTTGCTTCTAAGGTAAATTCTGCATTATTCAAATTCTCCAATCTCCATAGGGCTCCTGTTTTCGCAATGAATAAATGATCGCCATCGGGAGTATAATCCATTTCTACAATGCGATCGTTACCTAAATTGTTGGCAACCAAGAACCAATGCACGTCTGCTGCAAAATCAGTAGGGTTGATCGCACACCATACTTGGTTGTTTTTGGCTAGGTATAAACGCGAAGTAGCGGAATCTTTTTCCCATAAATTATAGGTAGTATAGAAATCCGATTGAACGGTTCCTGTTTGACGGTCATCCCAGAAAGTA
>JAULUW010000009.1:14466-56749 GCA_032111345.1 Bacteroidia bacterium | reverse complement strand
GACCTTATGATTGATATGGGGCTTGAACAAGAGGTAAAATCCTTGGAAGAACACCAAAATTTGTCGGTTATGCGGACATTGGGATATCGAGAATTTTATGATTATTTTGCCGGCGTAATAGATAAAGAAGCCTGCATTGCATTGATCAAACAAAAAACTCGAAACTATGCAAAAAGGCAACTCACATGGTTTAAAAATAAAACCGAAGCCCAATTTTTACCTATTAACAAACTAAAATCACATATAAATGACCAACGACGCACTCATTAGTTTATTCACCCTCACGGTTTTGGAAATCGTATTGGGGATCGACAACATCATTTTTGTAACCATTCTGGCAGGTAAAACAAGTCCCGAGAAGCAGAGCCAAGCGCGTTTAATCGGACTTATTATGGGGATGTTTGTGCGTATATTGATGCTTTTTGGAATTAATTGGATACAGCAACAATCGCACCCTTTGTTTACTTTAATGGATCATCCTATTTCGGGCAAAGAATTGTTGTTATTAGGTGGCGGTTTATTCTTGTTGTATCAGAGTGTGCATGAGATTCACTTAAAAATGAAAGGGGCCACTCCAGAAGTTCAAGAAAAAGGCAAAAAATACAAGTGGGGGGCTTTAATGGCTCAAATGCTTTTAATAAATGTTGTATTTAGCTTAGACAGCGTTATTACCGCAATTGGAATGGCCAAAGAAATTTGGGTAATGATTGCTGCGGTAATTATTTCTATGATAGTAATGTTGCTCGCAAGCAAACCTATTGCCGATTTCGTAAATGCCAATCCATCGATTAAAATTCTTGCATTGTCTTTCTTGGTACTCATCGGCGTTTCTCTGTTGGGAGAAGCTTTCGAACAGCATATCAATAAAGGATATATCTACTTTGCCATGGCGTTTTCCTTTACTTTAGAATTGATCAATTTGCGTATTGATCGCAAGTCGAAAGTATTATAAATTTTCGAGCGTACCACCAAAATCATACCTATAGATGGGGTCGATATTCGTATGTCTATCGGCCTCTACTAAGGAAGAAACGAGTCCAGTTTCCATATCATATAGCCACCCATGGATGGTAACTTCGATGCCTTTATGCCAGGCCTTTTGAACGACTCCGGTTTTAATTAGATTTTGTACTTGCTCAATAATGTTGAATTCAACCAGCTTGTTTACGCGTTGATCTTCATTTTGAATCGATTCTAAATCATTTCTATGGTGGAAATACACGTCCTTTAAATTCCGCAACCACTTGTTTAATAAGTCAAAATTAGATTGCGAAAGCGCTGCTTTTATACCGCCACAACCGGTATGTCCGCATAAAATTACATGTTCTACGTGCAAATAATTCACCGCATATTCCAATACACTAAGTAAATTCAGATCGGTATGTACCACCATATTGGCGATATTTCGATGAACGAATAATTCGCCAGGCTGCGCACCTATAATTTCATTGGCAGGTACCCGAGAATCGGAACACCCAATCCATAAATAGTTGGGAGCTTGGTCTTTGGCTAATTTCTTAAAATATTCAGGATCACTTTTTTGTTTTTCCTTTGCCCATGCCTGATTACTTAGGAAGAGTTTGTCTTTTTCTTTCATATTACAGTCTTTTCAGAATTCTTTGTTTTTGAACATCATCATGAAATTTCATCTCCACTCCTATTTTCTTACTTTGCGCAGCTTCACAAAAATCACCTAATAAATCAATAATGTCGTTATCTAAAAACGTATTGTTAGAGAAATCAAAAATTACGGATCCATTTTCTGGAATCTCATAAATTCGTTTTTTTACGGAAGATTTATTCATAAAACTGGTTTGACTGTGAAAACGAACCAAATAATCAGATCCTGCATGAACCACACTTACCGCATCCACGTAATTGCTACGCAAAACGAAAACATATCCAATTACAATACCGATGGTGATTCCAATAAGTAAATCTGAAAATAAAATAGCGACAATCGTAATCACAAATGGGATAATCGCATTTTTACCCCGTTGATATTGTTCCTTAAAAAGGGATGGTTTTGCCAATTTATATCCCACAAAAATCAATACAGCGGCTAAAGCAGAATACGGTATTTGATTGATCAATTTCGGTGCAAATAACACGAAAACCAAAAGCCAAAAACCATGTAAAATGGTCGATGTTTTGAGCGTTGCTCCCGCATTTACATTCGCAGAAGAGCGCACAATCACCGATGTTATGGGCAAAGCACCAAGCAGACCGGCTGCAAGATTTCCAAATCCCTGTGCCCATAATTCGTTATTTGGACTACTGGTCCTTTTAAAGGTGTCGATTTTTTCACCCGCCTCTAAGGACAGCAAAGATTCTACACTGGCAATAACGGCAATAAGTGCCGCCAATTTCCAAACAATAGGCATGCCAATAGCCGACCAATACGGCATATTTAATCCTTGAATCAGTCCTATAAAAGGATTTGAACCCTTAGCACTCATTTCAGAAAACACCGGAATATTTACCATGTGACTGTTTTGTATGGCCCAATCGGGTGAAAAACGCAACGCCAGTGCTTGTATCAAAATACCAAGAGTAACCACGAGTAAAGGGGCGGGTAAATAGGTTTTCCATTTTGCGTTTTTCAGGTAGTTCGATTCATAGACTATTTGTACTAAAATTCCTAAAATACCAATAATGATAGCCAAAGGACTTGCATATAGGAGGGCGTAATACAATTCTGAAAAGGTATTGTGTCCGTCTTTTTGAATAAATTCACTTTCACCAAAAGCATCGCGATCATAGCCTATTAAATGTGGAAATTGTTTTAAAATAAGGATGATACCAATTGCCGCCAACATTCCTTTGATGACCGATACCGGTATAAAATCTGCAATAGTTCCCAATTTCAATGCAGCTAATAGCATTTGAATCAAACCCGACAGAACCACGACCAAGGCAAAAATCCCTAAATAATGAGAGGCATCTACGGTTTTTAAATCGGTAAAAGCGCCTTCAACAATTACAATCAACCCTGCTGCAGGACCCGAAACACTCACATGTGAATTACTGAATAATCCCACTACAATCCCCCCAATCACCCCCGAAAGTATCCCTTGAATCACGCTTGCACCGGAAGCCATCGCAACTCCCATGCACAAAGGCAATGCAACTAAAAAGACAACAATAGAGGATGAAAAATTATTTTTTAAATCCAATTTCATTTACGCCAAATATAGGGGTTTTTATGGCACAAATTTGATTGTATTATTGCAATAAACTGACAACTACTCAGGCAAAATCCAAGCGAAGCGGTTTTGTAAGGGTAAAATTTCTGGAATTCCGTTCAATTTAAATTGCCATTCCATCCAAAACAAGCTCCGTTCTTGCAGTTTTTTCTCGTTGAAAACCAATTCTTTCAAGGTTTTTAATTGCTTGAGCTTTGGGGCTAAATGACCTTCAAATCCTTCATTTAAAAACGTATCTGCCGTATTTTGCAAAGCGCGTAAAACCGCATCATGATCCTTTTTTATTTCTTTTAACTTGGGATGTTTTATTTGATAAAGGGATTCCCAAATCAATTCAAACTGCGCTTTTAGTGCTGGAATTTGTTGATTTAACGATAGATTTCCGTATTCATGTTGCATGAACTCCTGCAGTAATGTATCCTGATTTTCAAACCAATGTTCCGCTTCCCAAGGAAAATTGGCTGTTTTTTTGTCGATAGCCACACTTCCAAGATGCAGCATGAGGCGCAAATCTAAAATTGGAATACAGGCGTTATGGGTTGCAATTAATCCAGGAACTTGCAGCCAGTACATGCATTCAGCGGGACCGCCGATATACACCAAATTAGGTAAAATGCGCTGTTGATATGCGGGCCGTAAGAGCGCATTGGCTGAAAAACGCTCTGGATTTTTATTAATTTCCATTTCCAATGTTTCGCGAGTCCATTTAAAAGCGGTATCTGAGGTTTGAAATTGACCCGTATCCACCTTATCCAATCGCAAACGTTGTCCATTACCATAATAGAACATAGAGGTTTGACGCGGATTAATAGGTGTTTTTAACCCATTTTCTTCTAATAACTTACTTTGTAATTCAAGTGCTTCAAAGGGTAAATCGGTTAATTCATTAAGCCACATATCCTTTACGCATTCTTTCCAAACGGACTCTTTGGGATCCACAATTAGTAAACCATGTGAACCAAAGATCCTGTGAATGAGCAATCGGGAAGCTTCGGTTAATGAAATTCCTAATCCATATAAGCCATCAAATTGCTGTAAAAAATCCAATACCTTAACATCATGTTGAAAATCGAGTTTCATTTGAGTCAGAATATCGGCAAGTCCTGCCGTATCTAAATCTCCAACAGGCCCACCAGATTCGGACTCCCAGACGTAGGATTTACCTAAAAAAGGAATGGTTTGAATTTCTTCAAAATCGTGATCTTCTGTGGCCATCCAAAAAACAGGGACCACTTTTTTTTGCAATGTATTACTCAGTTTTTCAGCCCGATCTATGACGGTCATTACCTTAGCCCAGACAAATGCAGGTCCTAAAAAGGGGTGTATTTGCTGACCGGTAACTACCGTAAATCCATCCAAAGTAGCCAAAGCATCTAGGTTAGATTGCTGTTTTTGGGTCAAAGTAAGCGCATTGTGTTGCTCCTTTAATACTGTATGAAGTAATTTACGTGCTTCTAAATCAAAGGAAGTATTTAATTCCGTGCACAAATTCAAAGCATAATCATCAGAGATCAATCTGGGGTATACCCCATCAAGTTCCTTATTGAGCAGGCGTTTTAACGGCGCTGATGGGATATTATTGGGAATGTTTGAAAACCTAACGGGCATTATAATTCCCCTTTTAGGTCGTAATGTGATGCTTCTGTAATGGTTACATTGGCAAAATCACCCATTCTCACGTAATTCTGATTAATGGGAACCCATATTTCATTATCCACTTCCGGACTGTCGAACTGGGTTCTTCCTATGAAATGATCGTCTTCAATGCGATCGAACAAAACCCGTTGTTGGGTTCCTACGAGGCTTTGATTGAAGCGCCAGCTGATATCCATTTGCTGTTCCATTACTTTATTTGCGCGATTTTGCTTTTCTTCTTGAGACAGCAAATCGGGTAAAGTATGTGCATGGGTATTGTCTTCATGGGAATACGTAAACACTCCCAAACGTTCAAATTTCATTTGAGCAAGTGCCTCTAACATTTCGTCTACATCCTCTTGTTCTTCTCCTGGATGTCCTACCAGCATGGTGGTTCTTAATGCTAGATTCGGAACCCGGCTGCGAATTTCTGAAACCAATTCCATGGTTCTGCGCTTGGTAATACCTCTACGCATTGATTTAAGCACCCGGTCTGTGATGTGCTGAATGGGCATATCCAAGTACTTGCAAATATTTTCACGTTCGGCGATTACATCCAAAACATCCATGGGAAACTGTGAAGGATACGCATAATGCAAGCGCAACCATTCCAATCCTTCCACATCGCTCAGGTGTTTCATTAAATCGCCCAATTTACGTTCCCCATATAAATCCAAGCCGTAGGACGTTGAATCTTGGGCAATCAGCATAATTTCTTTGGTTCCATTACTTACCAAACCTTTTACTTCTTTCACCAAATTATCGATGGATTTAGAAACGTGCTTACCACGCATTAGCGGAATGGCACAGAAAGAACAGGGACGGTCGCAACCTTCGGAAATTTTCACATACGCATAATGCTTGGGCGTTGTCTGCAACCGATCTCCTAAAAGTTCGTGTTTATAATCGGCCCCCACACTGCGCAAAAGTTGTGGCAATTCAAGGGTACCAAACCATTGGTCTACTTCTGGGATATTGGCTTGAAGATCTTCTTTATATCTGTGAGAAAGGCAGCCTGTAACAATTAATTTTTCCAGTTTGCCCTGATTTTTGGCTTCGGCATACTCTAAAATCGTATTGATACTCTCTTCCTTGGCATTGTCGATAAACCCACAGGTATTGATTATAACAATATCGGCATTGTGTTCATCGTTTTCATGTTTTACATCGAATTCGTTGGCCTTTAATTGGGCCATCATCACTTCGGAATCTACAGTATTTTTACTACACCCTAAGGTAATTACATTTACTTTGGGTGCTTTTGCGAATTTGGTTTTCATGCAGAGAAAATTGAGGAAATGAATGCGGGTTTATCAAATAATTTCAAATCCCCGGCTTGTTCGCCAAGGCCCATATATTTTACTGGGATTTTAAAGGTATGACTTACCCCAATAACCACACCACCCTTCGCAGTACCGTCTAATTTGGTTACTGCTAATGCGTTTACTTGGGTTGCTTGGGTAAATGCTTTTGCTTGTTCAAAGGCGTTTTGACCGGTAGTGGCATCTATGACCAATATAACTTCATCGGGCGCATCGTCTTTGAACTTTTGGATTACTCTTTTAATTTTGGCCAGTTCGTTCATAAGTCCAAGTTTGTTATGCAAACGGCCTGCTGTATCGATAATTACCACATCTGCTTGATCTTCCACGCCTTTTTTCACTGCGTCGAAGGCAACTGCGGCGGGATCGGCATTCATCCCATGACTTACAATTTCAACTCCAGCACGGTCCTTCCAGATGCCTAATTGATCTACCGCAGCCGCACGAAAGGTATCCGCTGCACCCAAAATTACTTTATGTCCATTTTGGGCATATTGATAGGCCATTTTTCCAATGGTGGTCGTTTTACCTACCCCGTTCACTCCTACCACAAGCACGACATAGGGCTTTTTGCGATTGTGTAAATCAAAAGAATCGGCAACGGGCTCGCTGATATCGGGCATCAATTGATCGACAATTTCTGCAAGCCATTCGTTGATATCGGAGGCCGATTCAAAGCCGGTATTTTTTGCTTTGTGTTTCAGTACGTCGATAATGGTTTCCGTGGTGTCAATGCCTACATCGGAGGTGAGCAAAGCTTCTTCCAATTCATCAAGTACGTCTGAATCGATTTTATTTTTACCTGTAAGGATTAATCCAATTTTTGAAAGCAAACTGCTGCGCGTTTGTTTCAGGGCCTCGCGGGTTGCGCTGAGGTCGTTGGGACTTGCTTTGGATTTCTTTTTAAACCAGCTGAACATGGTGATTATTTAGGTATAAACAAAAAAAGCCCCGTTTCGGGGCTTCAATAGATAAAAAAATCGATTATTTCTTGTTAAGAACGTCTTGAACACGGTCTGCAGTTACGATTTCCTCACGGAACGTGTAAGCACCGGTCTTAGGGGATTTAATGGTACGAATAACCTTTACCATTTCTACTCCACCTTCTTTTTTAAGTGTTGCTACTACCTTCTTTGCCATTACTTAATTTCTTTATGAACAGTTACTTTACGCATGTAAGGATTGAATTTTTTCAATTCAATTCTCTCTGGTGTGTTTTTCTTATTCTTGGTAGTTATATAACGACTCATGCCGGGAACTCCGCTGCCTTTTTGCTCGGTGCATTCCAATATAACTTGTACGCGATTGCCTTTTTTTGCCATCTCTTAGATTTTACCTCTCTTGAACAAATTGTTTAAACACGCAGATACGCCTTTTTTATCGATGGTTTTAATCGTCGAAGCGGTTACCTTCAATGTAATCCACTCACCTGTTTCCTCGATAAAGAACTTCTTAGTCTGTAAATTCGGATAGAATCTACGCTTCGTTTTCTTATTCGAGTGAGAAACACGGTTTCCTTTTAAAGCCTTTTTGCCGGTTAAATCACAAACTCTAGACATAGTTTTTGGGAGTGCAAATATAGGGAAAATGTTTAAATACTCAAGTAATTGAAGGAAAGTTTTTAATATTTCCTCGATATTTTTCTATATTGGCCATAAATACGAACAAAATCAATACCGCCAAGGCCCCTGCCTGCCGTTGAGCAATACTCTCAAACATCGATGCCGCCGCTAAGGGAATCCCAATTATCCATATCCGGTAACCCGAAAATACCGATTGCAATAAGCTCCCTAAAAACAGCCACCACGCCCCTACTATCAGCCAACCATATGTAGCCGCCCATTGTAATGATTGATTGTGTGGACCTATCCGGTTGCTCACAAATAAGGAAGTCTTTCCTCTTTCATAGGATTCCATCAAAGCCGAATCAAATTGATGACTCCCAACGCCTCTTAAATTTTCCGGAAGGTTTTGTGCAATATTCCATGTGGCTTTCCATGCTTGAACGCGCTGACCAATGCTCTTGTGATTGACATCGCCACCCGACCAAACGGCTGCCAAATCTTCTTGGGTATTTTGGATCCGGTTTTTCAAACTGGGAATCTGAAACAACGCAATGATGCACACCAGTATAATACCCCAGGAATAATGAGGTTTTAATCTCCCCCATAGGGCTTTATTCCCCCATTTCCCAAATGAAAAAATGCCCATTCCCAACCAATATCCCAACAAACCCGTGCGGGCCGACATAATATGTAAGGATAGGAATAACAGGATGTAAAGTACACCAAAAAGAATTCGATACTCCGAGGTTTTAAGATATTCGAAACACAGGGTCATGCCTAAAAGAACTGCGGTAATGAGCAGGCTGAATTCGATATGATAGACTTGAGAATACAAGGGCAAGGGTTTTGACTCTAATACCATTTGTGATAAAAATTGCCAATCGAGCGCGTAATTCAATAAGGTCGCCCCTGAAACCCACCACAATGGAAATGCCAAAAACAATCCAATATAAATCGGGTTTACCCGAGATTTCATCGGAATAATCAATAAAAAGGGCAAAAAGAACCAGGGTAACATAACTTGCAAGGAAGACCATGCCGTAGCAATCGAAGCCCCATTGCTAATATCTATAGCCCACATAGCCGCAAATAACAAACCGGCAAACGCTTGAAATCTCAAAAGCATCCGTTCATGAGCTTCCCCCGAAAGGGATAAAATACCGCTGAGAATTGCTGTAAAAACAGCGATAGAACTCAGTGCCGGTGAAAAATGGATACTGGCAAGCGCAATGAAAAACGCCCCGTAAAAGAGCTTTTCTAAATGCTTAAGGCTTAGATGCAACATATTGAATTTGCAGTTCCGCGGCCTCGCCACGCACACCTAACTTCTCCGCAACAACGGGTGTAAGTATTATCGAATCTGCGCTTTGATTGTTGCGTTTTCCTTGATTCAGCGCATAAATCATTTGTTCTGTGCGCGGATTGATAACGCAAACCACTTGATTGTTGCTCAAACCCGAAATCCACACATAGGTTTTATAAGTGTAATTGCCTGCTTGACTGGCGGTAGAATCTAAAACAATGGCCTTTTTAGTATCTGATTTAGCTTGGAATTCTGTTTTCTTAGTTCCATTGCTTTTTTCAATAATTCCCCCTTTTATTTCGGGATCGGTCGCAATTTGAGTTTTTGCAGCTTCTACCGACGCCTTTTTTTGGGCGCTTAGTAATGAAGGTTCTGGGTTTCCTGCATTGGAAGGGTTTGCCGCAGATTCTGTTTCTGAAAGACTGGGTTTTCCTGTTGATTGTAAGTCTGTAGGAATTTTTAAACTTTGATCTATTGAAATCGCATTGTCAATCATGCCATTGGCCTCACGGATTTCATTGACCTTAACCTTATACTTTTGGGAAATTTTATACAAGGTCTCCCCTTTTTTCACAACATGAATAATCACATTGGGTTTCCGAGATTGTACATCCAATTTTTTACGTACATTTAACTTCATTCCCGGCTGCAAAACACCCACTTGGGGATTCATTTCGCGCAGCTCTGAAACAGTCATGTCATAATCTTTGGATATTTTAAAAAGGGTTTCTCCTTTTTGCACCGTATGCGTAACGTTTAAGGTATTTTGTGCATTTCCTATGGTCATTCCCCAAAAACAAGCAATCAATAAAAACATTCGCATAATTCAAAAATACAACAAAGCCCTCAAGTGCCCAAGTGGAAATTCACGATATCCGATTGTTCAAAAAACCGCAACCCTTAGTTCATTTATTTTGACATTTCCTTCATGCGCGTTAACCAGCACTTTTAGGCATATGGGCAAGCCACTCCGGTGGAATTTCTTTAATTTCTCCCTTTTCTAAGAAAATCATTTTATCGGCCAGCGCTCGGGCTACGGCTAAATCATGTGTGATAAATACAAAAATCAATTGCCGCTCTTTTTGTATTTTTTGCAAAAGATCCAATACTTGCTTTTGAACGATCGGATCTAAAGCAGCTACCGCCTCGTCTAAAATCAATATACGAGGGTTCGATGCCAATGCTTTAGCAATGCATAAACGTTGGCGCTGCCCCCCACTCATTTCGGTAGGTCTTTTATTCCATTCCGAAAGATCTAATGCAACTTCTTTTAATCCCTGTTGCACGCGCGATAGCCGTTCTTCTTTATTTTCCTTTGGGAAGCATACCTTACGCACTTCCATCATGGCAATTTGGGCGGTATGTTTGCGATTCAAAGAAGAAAAAGGATCTTGAAACACCATTTGAATTCCGGTTGGAGGCAACTTTGCTAAGGGCTGGCCATTGAGCAAAATTCTTCCCGAACTTGGTTTTTCTAATGCGACTAATAATTTAGCCAAGGTCGATTTTCCGGATCCAGAAGTCCCAATCACGGCTAGTGTTTCGCCCGGACCTAAATGGGCTTCAAATTGATCTAATGCTTTGATATTGGGTGGATATATTTTTCCCAAGCCCTGAATATCCAAAATTCTTTCGGTTCCTTGAACTACAGCCTTTTTTCGGGTGGGAAGTGCGTGTAAAAGTTCCAGGACATACGGATGAGGGTTCCGCTCTAACACCTCTTTCAATGTACCTGTTTGAATCCACTCCCCTTTCTTTAATACGGTAATTTGGTGGGCATATTCGGCCACGATATCCAATTCATGGGTGACCCATATTAAGGTAGCTTGAAGTTTTTTAACCACCGCCAATAAATCATCCAAAACTTTTTTCCGTGAGAAAAAATCCAAAGCCGTAGTAGGTTCATCGGCTAAAATAATTGGCGGTTTATGCAAGGTTGCCATGGCAATCACCACCCGTTGCCGCTGTCCACCGCTCAATTGATGCGGGAACGATGCCAGCACCCTTTGTGCATCGGCTCCAAGTCCTACATCATGCAAGCGTTCGATAATTTCGAACTGCTTATTTTTGTATTCAGGTTCGGCATGGATATTCCATGCCTCTTGCAATTGGCGTCCGCAGGTCATTTGTGGATTTAGCGCACTCAATGGCTCTTGGAAAATCATTCCAATATTTTTACCTCTTTGCAATCTCCATTGGGCCTCAGACCAATCTAAACTATTGCCTTCTGGAGCTTGTGGAATTTGAATATGTACCTTTCCTGAGGTATGGATATTTTTGGGAAGCAGCCCGATAATTTGTTTCAGTAGGAGGGATTTGCCACTGCCGCTTTCGCCAATTATGGCATGAATTTCGCCCGAGTTGGCCGTAAATTCAGGCAACGTCAATAATGTAGTATCTTTAGAGGTAAACGTAAGGTTCGATATTCTTATGGGCTCCATCGCGCAATCACAAAGTTAATCAAGTTTCGATAAGGGCATAAAAAAAGGCCAAAACCTTGCGGTTTTGGCCTAAAACAATCTGAGTGAAACTTTTATTCTACGGTTAAGCGAATTGGAATTTCACGCCAAGAAACCACGAAACGGCCCTTGTTTTGACCTGGAATCCATCTGGGAGAGCGTTTAAGCACTCGGATGGCTTCTTCGGTAAACTCGGGACAACTTTTGGTTTCTTCGATGGCGGAAACCTTTGAGATACGTCCAGACTGATCTACAACGAATCGCAAAACTACCGAACCGTTGATTCCTTCATCCTGGCAGCGAACGGGGTATTGAAACTCGTTGGCTACATATTCTCTGAAGGCGGGCTCTCCACCTGGGAATGATGCCTTAACGGCAACGTTCGCTGTAGGTCCTTCATCGCCCCCTTTAACCGGGCCGCTTTCCCCACCCCCTAAATCAGGAGCGGTTGGATCCGCAAGACCTTCTACGTTTTTAACACCTGTATTGGAAACCACATCCGGAGGGTTGATGGGAGCATCTTCCTCTGCATCTGGATTGATACGTGGCGCCACATAGGCTTGCTGAGCCACGGGTTCAGGTTCCTTTAATTTAGGTGGTTCTTTTGGCTTTTCTTCCTCTTCTTCAATCGGAGACTCGATATCATCTAAATTGGTAACAATTTTAATGGTTTTTCTTTCTTTTGCATCTGCTTCGGAAAGCGCTGCAATGATACGAGGTCCGGAAGCAAATAATAATGCCAATGCACAAGCTGCAAGAGTAGCAATACTCTGTGACTTTCGGAACATCAAGCGTATTTTATACGCTCCATAATCTTTGAAACGATTTTCAAAAACCAGGTTCAACCTTGATTCAGCATCGGGTAAATCCCAACGGTTGAATACTTTAGAGAATGCGTTTTCTGCCATAGTTTTAGTTGCTTAATTGTTCCTGAATTTTCGCAGCTTCTATCGGATCTAATCCGGGATCTACTACGAAGTATTTTGCTACTTGAGTAATCAAGAACTCATCGACAACATCGATAATATTTTCGTACGTGGCATCTTTATCGTGCTTCACTAAAACGACCAATTTCGATTTCATTTGTTCGTCTTTTGCTTGGCGTTCGATGCGGTTACGCGTTGCGGTATCGCCCTCTTTGGCGTCGGCAAGTTCAAGTTGTAATTTCTTCAGTTTGTCTATTAAAGGGGCATTTTTCTCAATCAAAAGTTTCCTAAAACCGTTTTTTGTATAGTCGGTTCTAATGACTTCTGTTTCTTTATTGAGTGCACCTACATAATAGAAGATATTGTCGTTAGCGGTAAGAAGGATGGTTAACCCGTCTTTAATTTCCGGTGGTTTTACGTTTGGATTGTCTTTCTCTAATTTCTCAGGGAAAATCATCCTTAAAACCTTCGGCTTAGAAAAGGTAGAGGTTAATACGAAAAAGGTAAGCAGCAAAAACGCCAAGTCCACCAGGGGAGTCATATCCACCCGCGTACTCTGTTTTTTGGCTCTTTTTTTCCCGTCGTTACCGCCGCCACTTTGTTGTATTTCTGCCATAGTCTGGGTTATTAACTTTCAGGGGCGTTCTCCAAGCCCGTTATCATCTGAAATTCTTTGACTTTTGCTTCACGGAATACATCAATAATGTATTGAATTTTATCCCATTTAGCGTTACGTGCGGCTTTAATTGAAAATTGAATGTAGTTTGACTTGTCAAATTCCATATTTCTCAATTTTGCTTCTTCTTCGCGCTCTTTATAATCGTTGTGCGCTTCAATTTTGGTAAAATATGCCCAATAGTAGAGTTCGCTATTTTTGATCTTGCTTGCGGCAGTATCATAAGGAATTACACGTTGTTCATACGCAGTTCTTTCTGTTGATTCGAGCTCCATAAAGGTGGGGATTTCCGCCATTCGAAGACCTACAGGACCTACGCCTGCAAATTTATTAATGTCTTCATCGGAAAGTCCTCCAGATTTAAATTGAGACATCATCTTTTTCAAAACCTTTGATTTCACCGCTGCATTGGTGATATCAACAAAGGCCCTACCCTCTTCATCGATCATTACCAAGAATACCTGCTTAGGTATTTGTTGCTCGGTAGTAGATGTAGGTGTATCTAAGATAATGGGCTCAGGTGCTCTAAAACTAGATGTCAACATAAAAAACGTTACCAAAAGAAACGCCAAGTCTACCATTGGAGTCATATCCAAGGCAGGGGTTGAACGAGGCATGTTTACTTTAGGCATGTTTTATGTTTTTCTTTTTATACGTTTGGATAAAAAAAGGTAAATGAATTAAGCAGTCGCGTTCGCTTGGAAGTTAGAGATAATAGAATATCCAGCCTCATCCATAGAATGCGTCATACCGTCGATGCGGTTGGTGAAATAGTTATAAGCAATGATCGCTAAGGTAGATGCAATGATACCAAAAGCGGTATTTACAAGTGCCTCAGAGATACCTGTTGCAAGAGCTGCCGTGTCAGGAGCACCGGCATTTGCCAAAGCTGCGAACGCACGAATCATACCAAATACCGTTCCGATCAAACCGATAAGCGTTCCTACAGATGCACACGTAGATACTACCACCAAGTTGCGAGAAAGCATCGGCAATTCTAAGCTGGTTGCTTCTTCCAATTCTTTTTCGATAGCCGCTTTCTTTTCATCGCGATCTAAAGTTGCATTTCCTTGTACAATAGAATAACGGGTTAAACCGCTTTTTACCACGTTTGCCAAAGAACCTTGTTGTACGTCACATGCTTTGATAGCCGCATTGATGTCATTCTTTGCCAATAAAGATTGCATTTTGTGAACAAATTCACTTGCATTTCCTTTACCAGACGCAGCAGATAAGGTAATAAAACGTTCGATACTCACAATGATAACCGTGATATTTACGGCCAATAATAAAGGTACGATTACACCACCGCGGTGAATGATCCCTAAAATGTTTTTTGGATGTCCTTTTTCCACGATTTCTTCAGGCTTTAAACCAGCGCCTTCAAAATTTTCGGGATTTCCCATGATGAACATAAAAATTACGACACCCGTTAATAGGGCTACGAGGATGGATGCACCAGCAAAATAAGCGGCGAACAAATTCCTTCCTGACTTCTTGGTGTTTTTCTGATTACTCATTGTACGGATTGTTTTTAAAATGTTGCAATAATAACCCCGGAGGGACTTTTAAACAAGTGATTTCGTTATTGTAAAACGATTTGAAGCCCATTTCATTTCCAAACAGCAATTTTGTTAGTGTCATTTGTACGTCATGTGACCTTTTGTCATTCTCAATAACCCTTATAAGTGCCTTAAAAACACATAAATAAGGGCTGAACTAAAATAAAAGGCCCAAAATAAATTTGGGCCTCGAAAAAATATTATTAACAATGATTTAACATTGCATTCATGCAGGGACTTCTTTTACCCTTTACGCGATCTTTTGGGATTCTTTTGAATCCGAATCTCATTGGCTTTTCTTAAAAGTAGCGGACTAATTTCTCTCTCCATTTTTTTTATTCGAGCGGATTTACTCCATCCTATGATTTGCGCAAATTTAGGTGCATATTGCGCCATTAAATCGTGTTCGGTTTGCTGCAATTCGAGGGCTTCATTGATATATTCTTTTGCCTCCGTTTCGCTTAACAGATCAACATTTTTTAGATGCCATTTCTTTCGGAAATTACGCTTTGCCTCGCGAAGTGTTAATTGGTATTCGTTGTAAACCGACAAGAAATCCGATACTTGTTTGTCCGTTACATCGAGTTTACTTTTCCAAAGTTCTTTGCGGTACTCTTTTACCACATCAATTTTATCCAAACGGTTACTATCGATATTTTGCGCGGGTAAAACGACAAAATACGAGAGAACCATCAAACCGAAAATCATTTTTTTCATAATTCACTTTCCAAAAAAAGATCGTCTTCAAGATCCATTACCAATAATCCATTATTTTCCAACACCACCATACTCACTTTAGATTGCTCATCCATTGTTTTAAAATGGGGCAAAACTACTCCTTGCTCCTTGGGAGCATCTTCTGATATCAAGTCATTAACCACTTGATATTCAATAGGTAGTGTTTCCAAAGCAATAGGATTTGTTTGAAGTTCTGCTTGAATACTTGCGGGGTTCTTGGCAGATCCACGGGAATTTTCTGCAATTTGTTCAATGCTCATTGGCGTTTGTATCATGCTCCACACCCACCAAGCTGTTGCAATAGCGGATACAGAAGCTGCCAAGCCTAATATTGTTGCCCAGGGCAATGATTCTTTCTTTATTTCTGGCACAGGAGCTGAAACGGCCACATAATCTGCACGTGATTCATCAAGCAATGCTGCGTAACGGGCAGCAGCTTCTGCACGTTTACGCTCAATTTCCATATCGCGGAATCGATTTGCCGCCCGCTCATCCTTATTGGGTTCTTGAACGATGGGGTCCGAATTTTGCGAATTGGAGCGTGAAGGTTCTTCAACACTTTTACCAATTATCTCGCTTTCTGAGACCCTTGAAACCGGTACTTCCTCATTCGCTATGGGTTCTGTATGGATACTTATTTCCTGTGCTTGAACACCCAAGATTGGCTCATTATTGAACACAGTTTGCGTATAGGGCACTTCGGTATCCAAAGCAGGTTGAACCTTTAAACGAGGCGAAGGCGTATCAGAAAGTAAAGATCCCTGTGAATCTCCCGATTCTATATACGTGTGTTCTGGTTTTTCTGAAACATAGGAATTTCCAAATTCCACACTTAATTGAATTGGATTTCTAGGAATAAGGGGCTCTTTTAATTCGGTTTTTTCAAATAATTCCAGTGCCTCTATGCCAACCTTTCTTTGTATGCGCATAGCCATATCGGACAAATGTTCTTGACTCGGCTGAAAAGGGGATTTGATTTTGCTAAATTCTATATTCATAGCTGTCCTTTATAAAACACCTAAATAAATTTCAATTTTCTTAACGGCATGGTGGTAGCTTGACTTCAAGGCACCCACACTTGTTTGTGTTAGTTCTGCAATTTCTTCAAAGGGCAAATCTTCAAAATATCGCAATACAAAAACCAACTTCTGCTTAAAGGGCAAATAACAAAGGGCCTTTTGCAATTTTACTTCGATTTCTCTTGCTGAAATTGCGTCCTCTTGTTGCAATTGTTCCGCCATGTAAACCAAGGCATCATCGAAATCAATTTCTGGTTTCTTTTTTCTCAAAAACGAAATGGTTTCATTCGATGAAATACGATATATCCAAGTAGATAATTTACTTTCACCCTTGAATGATGCCAAATTCTGCCAAATTTTGATAAAAACCATTTGCGTTACATCGTCTGCATCGTCTCTAGAAACCAGCATATTGCATACATAGGCATACACTTTGGCTTGATAACGGCGCAATAATTCGCGAAACGCATCTTCTGTATAAATCGGCTTATGAAAATACGACACCAATTGCTCATCTCCCAATTTGGAAAAGTTGATGCTAACGGCTGGTGTACGCATTTTCGATTTTATAATGTCTCTTTCGGGCAAACTCATAGTGCGTGCGATTTTGTCTGTTACAAAGATTGCCTTAAAGTGACAAATTTGGCGCATTTGCTGCTTTAAAGTTTAAGACAAGGAATGTGAATACCCCGCAAAGTGTACACTATAATGGAATGCATAAAAAAAGGCTCCAAATTGGAGCCTTTCGTATTCAAACCCTGAGAACGGATTTGATGAAAATCTTAAATTCTTATTTAACGATACGACGTTCTTTGATACGCGCTTTTTTACCAATTTGATCCCGTAAGTAGAATATACGAGCACGACGTACCTTACCATGACGATTGACTTCGATTTTGTCGATGTAAGGACTGTGTAAAGGAAAAATACGTTCAACACCAATTCCGTTAGATATTTTACGAACGGTAAACATTTCGTTCACCCCTGCATTACGACGTTGCAATACATCGCCTTGGAACTGTTGAATACGCTCCTTGCTACCTTCCTTGATCTTATAAAAAACGGTTATACGGTCACCAGCTTTAAAATCAGGCAAATCGGTACGCAACGTTTCTTGAGTGATGCTATTTACTATTAAGTTCATGATTTTCGTTTCAAATCGGGCTGCAAATATACATAAATCTATTTCCTAAAACAATGAATGCAAGAATATTTTTCATTTAAATGCAATCCATACCCAATCATTGTGCCTTTTTATCAATCCAATTTCAATATTTGCCCGCCGGCACATCTCCCGCGCATCCGATTCATTCGGAGTGATTATCCCCTTGGCTCCCAATTCTTTAAACCGCGCAAATTCCGTTGGCGCATCTCCTAAATTGTACCAAGGAAACCCTTTGGCCCCCAAATAATAAAAAAATACACAACCCGATTGATCCGGTCCTACAATCCACAAATCTTGCGCTTTCGACAAGGCTTGCATCTGCACCCTATCTGCGGGTTGGGTAAAAATAGCCGGCATTCCCGCTTGCTGTTCATTGAAGTTGTGCGACATGCGCAAAACCGACCAAATAGGGGCTAAAAGTAACAGAATATGCCATTTCGTAAACACTAAATTCTTCTCGGGGGAAGTCTTGGAACGCCGCTCCATCCTGTGCACAAAATAGGCAGCCGACAAAGCGATAAAAGGCACAAATAATACGATATAGTACCCATGATGTTCCAATTGGTGTTGCATTACCCCATAATATAAGGTAGCGGCTAGCAAAGAAAACAATACCCTCAGATCACGGGCATGACGCTTTAAAGCCAAAAACAAACCTCCAAAAACAGGAATCAATAAAGGATACCCCACCCACGTTTCAACCGCATCGATCCCCATATTCTTTATCCATACTTGGAGCGCGGCAGAAATCGATTCTTTAAATCGGATGGCATGAACGAATTCATTAATCCCATTCATATCGGTTAGGTACTTTGCCCAGAAATACCACCAAGCGGAAGTCCCCAAAACGCCCAACGCCAATACGCCATAGCCTGCCACATCTCTGGTATTCCAAGCCTTGCGGCGGATAATTTCCCCCAGAAAAACAAAACCCGGCACCAAAAACATCAATTTGGTCATTCCGGCCAAGGCCAATAACAGCATGGTATAAATTAAATTCATCGCCGATGGGCGATTCAAATACCGGTAGAAATACCACCACCCCCAAACCATGGCCGCCAAAGCCAATAAATCTGGAACTGCCGCAATGCTGTAATAGTAAAATTCGGGAATCCCTATCAATGCCAAACCGCCCCAATAGGCGGCATGGCCATTGGGAAGGTAGATCTTGATTACCGCCACCGTGCCGGCAAGCGCCAATAAAGACAGGAATAAACTGAACCAACGGTGTGTGGTTTCCGAAAATCCGAAACCTTTATATAACAGGGCCAAGGTATAGTCGTAAGACGTGAATTGCGGACCCGTAATACCATTTGTGCCGTAGTTTTTATCGATGCGGGGATACAAAATATTCATATCCTGCTCGTAGTAGTTTTTTGCTACGGCCAGGGTATTGCACTGCCGCCAAACGTGATTTCCCATGGCAACCCGATTCATGAATGGTGCATGTAAGGCCATTTGCAAGGTCAAAAGTGCAAAAAGCCATTTGTGTTTTTGTAAAAAACGCATCTTCAGAACGTATGGTCGATGATGATTTTAGGTTCGGCGCCGAAAAACTTCAGGATTAAGGAAAATGTTCCTTGGGCATTCGAATTTTCGCCTTGTACGTGCCATGTACCCAAGACTTGCGCTGTATTCGATAAAGGATCTAAAAACTGAATCTTAAGAATTTCAAAGTCTAAATGACCCATTTTTTCTTTATTCGGATAAGACTTTTTATAGTTTTCCAAAACGGTTTGATACCCGTAGGTGATTTTTTTTGCCGTGATGAATTGCAGGGAGTCTGAATTCCAATACCCCTGCATATACCCTTCCATGTTCCCTGCATTCCAGGCTTCCAACTGCTGTCGCAAAACAAAGCGGATGCGCGCGGTTTTGTCCATAGAAGCTATAGTCATACCGCTATGGGAATATGCATCTTGGCTTTCCGAATATCCTTTTTTGCCTCTTGTTCCCGAAGACAATACTGCCGAATCGGATTGTTTTTGAGCGGCAAGGGGGTAAATTCCCCAGATAAAAATGAAACAAATAATCAGGCTTTTCATCAAGGCGTAAAATTAATGCCTATTCCGATATTATTGGAGAACAAGCCAGCAGATTGGTAAATTGAATTGGGTAAAAACGTACTGTTGTCGTTTTTGAGCAAGGAATAGAGGCTGTAAGACGCTTTTGCGGAAAGCGACCAATGTGGGTTTATGGGGTATCGAATTCCAATTTCGCCGAGTACATTTATTTTGCGCATGCCTTGTTCTATATTGGGATCAAATCCTTCGGTTTCTTGGGCGGCAATTAAATAGGCCATTCTCAATCCAGCGTGGGCCAGAACTCCTTTTAAGGGTCTTGCATAACTCAAACTTCCTTCCAACCATTGGTGCCGAATATGAAAAATACGAAAATCCATATTTTCGGGATCGGTGCCTTTTCGAGATCCGCGTTCGGAAAAACCCAGACTTGCCTCAATGGCCTCCTGCTCATTCAGGGTAAAGCCCACCAAGGCTTCCAATTGGAGTCCGAATTTATTATAACCCGAAGCCCCATCTCCATCGAGTTGTGAAAAAAGCACTTGCGTTCCCAAAGCGCCGTAAAATTGCTTGCTTTGCGGAAATTTCGTTATTTGTGCATGACCCAAAGTCGCGATAAATAAGAGGGTGCATAAACTCCAGATTTTCTTCATGATTGTGGTAACTTCGTGCAAGATCTTGATTTATGGTTGAAGAAGCAAAAACTTATGACTTTTTAATAGTGGGCGCGGGCATTGCGGGCAGTACTTTGGCGCTTGAACTCCATAAAAAAGGACAGCGCATTGCGCTAATTGACGATGCCAAGGAGCACAGCAGCAGCCGCACTGCTGCCGGCATGATGAATCCGATGGTGCCCAGAAACGTTCAAAAGGCCTGGAAATGCGACGAAATTTACCCGTCGGTATTTGAATATTACGAAAATTGGGAGCATTTATTTGGGGCCAAATTCATCCATCGAATTCCCACGTTGCAGGTGCATAAAAACGCGCAACATACCAAAAATTGGACGAAAAGGTCGCGCGAGAACGGCTTCCAACAACATTTAAGTCCCATAGATCCTTCCGATTCGCACGGACTTCCCCTACCCTTTGGAGGGGCCTTGTGTCATTTATCGGGAAAGCTCGATGTAAAAGAGTTTCTAGACGCGGCGTATCTCTACTTTGCTCAAGTAGGTATTGATAAAATAAATCAAGACTTCCTTCATTCCGAACTCAAACGAGAAAACGACGTTTGGAGCCTCCACGATTTATGGTCGCGTCGCATTGTTTTTGCGGAAGGCATTGGTTTGTATGAGAATCCGTATTTCAACTATTTGCCTTTAGGGGCAACGGGCGGCGATATTTTGGAATTGGAAATAAATGACCTGCCTCAAGATTTCATTTTAAAACGCAAGGAGTGGTTGGTTCCTATTGGGGGCAATCGTTGGCTCGGGGGAAGCACGTATCACAATGAGAGTCTGAGTACCGTTCCCGAAGCGCATCACGCCGCTGAATTGATTGAATTGTTTAAAGAATGGATTCCCCAAGAAATCAAATTGGTGTCGCACAGGCGGGCTCCGCGGCCCACGGTAGCGACTTGGCGGCCGTTTTTAGGTCAGCACCCGCAGCACGATACCTTATATATATACAACGGATTGGGATCTAAGGGCAGCAGTTTGGTCAGTTATTTAAGTCCGAGGTACGCCGATTTTCTGTGCAATGGCAGCGAGTTGCCGGAGGAGGTGAATATTGCACGATTTGTGTAGGATGTATTTACGACTGTACAAATAAGGGGATATATTTTTGACGACTAGTTTAATTTCTTTAAATGCCTCATGACTTCTCTCTCCACTTGATCAAATTCTGGTAATTTTTTGATCTGATCAGACATCGAAGAAGTCCATCGACCTTTATATTGAGGAAGGCGTTGGGACAGTTTTATTTGGAAATCGCTTGGATTCAACCCTTTACTCTCGCACTTAGATTTGAACTCCTTTGTATAATAGGCCACGTCCATTCCATGTATCTCGGTTAAATACCAAATATCATAAAAGTCTCGGGCTTGCATTCTTTGCATCACCGACCGAAGCTTCTCTATTAATATTTCTTCCAGAGGATAACAATTTAGTTCATGTTGCTCTTGGTCGGAATATTTGCTTCCTCCCGGATAAACACAAAGGCCTGATTAAACCATTCAAAGATTTGATCATTTGAAACATCACCATCAATTAATGTAAAGTCCAGGTCTTCTGAAAACCGATAGTCTTTGAAATACACTTTCTTTAATACGGTACCACCTTTAAACACCAGCTTCGATCTGAGCTGACTGTGATTGGCAATACCTTGTAAAAGCCACGAGAGTATATAATCCTTCTCTATTTGTTGGTCTCGAACACCCACTTCTCGTGCTTTTTTCTGTATTTCTCCTGGCTTGATCATGTGAATAGGGCAGATTTAATAGTCTGAGTTTCCAAATTTTGCTGAATACTCCAACGGCTGATCATCTTGCCAACCTTGGGTAATTCCGTATCAAGTAACACATAAGATGGTGTTTTCTGCATTTGCAGTTTATCAATGATTGCGAGATCCAAATCAAGGGTTTCAAGAATAAACCCCAATCGCTTGACTACTGCCTGCGAGTCAAATCGCTTTATGTATTCAAAAAGTTTGTCAAAATCGATTATGTCTTTTGACATTGCTATAGCCTTGGCCACTTCCACTATCCCACCAGCATAATGGGGCTTAAAGAGGCAATCTATAAATGTCTTCTCCAAATCTGAGCACCAAACCTTATTGTAATTATCGATCCAAATCTTTTTAGCGCCGAAAAAATGACGGACATTGTGATAAATGAATTGAAATTCAATATCCTTAATTTTTAAAACGGATGGTTTGACTTGCTTTGCTACAACTATTTGCTCTTTCAAAGATGGCTGCGTAATTAATTGATGAATCTGCATGGCTGAGTAATAGCCAATATAGTATTCTTTACCTCGAGTCAATGGTTCTGCAAGTAAATGCCAGTCAGGCATAAACAACTTAGCATCTTGTTCATATGGGATGATATGATATAATCCATGCTTAATCCTCATCAGGAGGCCACGCTTGACCATATCGCTTAGAAGCTCACCCACTGCACTTTCCTTTGATTTAGGCAGGGCTAATTGGGCTTCAGAATTATCAAAGCTTTCCTTACCCAATTGATGGAAATACGTTAAGAGTTCGTTGGACTGTGTAGAGATCAATTTGTTTTTCATAGCTTAATTATCAGCTTTAACCTGCAAACAAAGATATGAATAATAACCAGATTTATACTACATATCTCAAATATCAGCCATGAGCTGAAAAATCAGCTATGAAACATTAATTAATTGAACCACTCGAATTTCTACTTCTTTGGCCCCACCAAATCCGATTGCTTGTGTATTTGATCATTCCCCGTTAACAAAAGAGAAAAGTCACCATTTCTAGTGGTTTTTTTTATTTTACCAGGAATGTCGCTATTCGAATTGCAGAATGTTCAAACTACGAATATTTTTTCTTGATATTGAACGCCGGTATCTGTTTTTATTGAAATGAAGTAAAATCCTGAAGTTCGGAAAGACTTCGGCAATGAAATAGTGTATTCGCCAGCTTTATTTCTTGTCGTTGTTTCGTTTAATATTAGTTGACCATTTGAATTATAAATTTTGATGTTTAGCTCCTTAAATTGATCATTAACAAGCTTGATTTTAAAGTCCCCATGATTTGGATTGGGAATAACCGACAATTGGTTGGGCTCTTGGAGAGTATGCGTAGAAGCGGGTCTACCTATGCTATCTAAAACCATAAATACCATATCTTCATTGCTCATGAGTAAAATTTCAGTATTGTCGGGTAAACGATATTTATTGTCTAAGGAATACGTTTTGTGAAACATACAAAATTTATTTGATGGCATAGAATTCCCAGGAACACCTACTCTGGGACCTAAAAAATATTGTGTTGCATTGAAGTTGGAGTCAAATACGACCTTTAACATTTTACCGGATTGCGCAGCAGTTAAATTGACTTTGGGGTAATGCTGTTCATTGTAACCATTATAGGTATAGATAACAGCATTTATTCTACCTTGTTCATCATTATACAGCCAAGCTTCTGAACTCATTTTAAAATCACCGATTTTGGTAGTATCGTAAAACTCTCCCACTAACACTCCATTTGTATCGAATTTATAAATAATGGCCCTATATCCCCCAGAAAAAAGTCCGGATTTACCAGGCGTGTTTTTAGAAAAATTGGATGCTACATACAAGTTTCCTTGTTTATCATATCGAACCCTATGGTGGGCTGCTTCATTTTGCCATCCAACATCCTTAATTAATCTATGCCATTTCACTTTTCCTGAACTATCGAAGCAAATTACAGTATGGCCGTAATTAGTCCACGAATAAACAGTATCATACATGTTGCGAGATCCTGAAGGGTCAATGGTTACAAAAGCGCGATCACCATTGGCACTTATGGCGAATTCAGGCCTATTTAAATTATAAAAAGGTTTAAAATAGTCAAGGACTACTTTACCACTATCATCAAAACTTGATAATTCTCCAGCGTTACCAATACTGTAATAATTTCCGTCTAATCCCTTAATTAGTTCGGAATTACAAGCAAAATGCATGGGCGCCATTCTGTCAAAATTGCCGTTTTGGTTAAAGTGAAATGAAGTCCTAGCATTGGGGAATGTATTGTATTTTTTTTCGTCTATTTTTACCTCAACGGCTAAATTAAGAGGTCCTTTTGCCCAAACGCCTCCATTGTCATCCGCTTGTAAACCTGTGAACGCTGCAAATGAAAAATCCGTGTACTTCCACTTTTTCTTCCATTTTAAATTACCGTCTTTATCAAACTTCAATAATAAAATCAAACTACCGGTATCATTGTCGGTTTCAAATTCATAATAATCCGTAGTTGAAATGGCAATAAAGACATTCCCCAATAAGTCCATTTCCATTTGGGGATTTTTAAAATAACCATTGGTGAATTTTTGATGTCCATATTTGAAATGTTTATAGAAGTCAAGTTTTAATTCAACTTGCCCATAAGCCACATTAAATGAGGCTAATATGATTATCAGTGGTAGAAATCGTTTAATAAGTTTCATGTTTGAGTTTGAGTTTGAATTTAATATGTATGCATGCAATTGTTATTCCAATATATTCCACGGGCTGGTTTAGCAACAAAATCATTTTGAATCCAATCAATCTTACCAACTGCGCAATTACAAGTAGCACAATCTAATGGAGGTGCAACCGGATCACAACAATATGGAGTATCAAGTGGGAAAATATTGAAAATTGATTCATAATCCATACGATCGCGATAGTCAAATAAAACATTACCAGTGCTTGTATTATTATCAATAGAATAGAATTTATAAACTATGGAATTGTTGGGAAGGTTGTGTGTTGCAAGAATTGCAGAATCCGAATATTCGCAATCTCCACAATTAAAAGTAGGCTCAATCGTTTGGTTGTAATGAAAGTTATCATCATACCAACATCCATACATAAGAATCTGATCCTGAATCCAATCGTGGTTGTGTGATTTAAAAATAACTAAAGAGCCTATCGTATCTACCCAATAACCCACATTTTTTAAAGAATATTGACAATCTATGAAATTGTCGAAATGTGGTCTACATGTGTCAAATTGAGTAGGACGAGTACTCCCAAATGATTTGTTCGAATAAATAAAAAGTGTAATGATAAAAAATATGGTTTTCATTATTTAAATATGTTAGTATTTTCGATTTGTTGTATTTATATTGACAAAATTACTGAGTGGATAATTAAAAGGCAATACCATAAAACATATGAAAAAATATTTTTTTAGCCCACAAATCGAACAAAAACAATAAGCAATAATGGTAAAATTGTATTATCAATGAAACATAAATTTTAAAACCATAATTAAATATGGACTTGATTATATACCGAAAATAATATTTGGCATGTCGTACATTTTTTAGAATGCAGCAAATAATGGCAATACTACTTATATGATAAATAGGACATCCCCATTTTTATTATAAAAGTCATTACTTAACAGCTCATATAAAGCAACGCCTGAACACTATAATACTCCCCAATTGTTGTACCAAAAGTTTAATTTCTTATTTCAAGACACGCGAGGTCTTTTTCAAATTGCGGCAAAAAATAGGCATGCATTAATCTGCTCTTTGCTTAACTCCGGGTAGTCCTGAATGATTTCTTCTCGAGTCATCCCATTCGCCATCCAATTTAGGATATCAGCAACAGAAATACGGGTTCCCTTCACAATTGCCTTTCCAAATCTTTTCTCAGGGTTAATTTCTATGTATTGTTTGATATTCATCATTACGAAGTTCATAAATAATTGTGAGTTAAACAAGTATAGCAATTACTGTTAATATTTTACCGAACGGGATTATTTAAGCCAACATTGCTAATTAACGACAAATTAATACCGCTCGGTAAAACTTTAATAATGAGATTTAGCAAAACGATATGAATAACAATAAAAATTCATGCTACATATCTCAGATATCAGCCATGAACTGAAAAATCAGCTATGAAACATTAATTAATTGAACCAATCGAATTTCTACTTCTTTTGGTCGCACTAATGCCGACTAGTTCACCTCTTTTCTTCCCCATGCTATCGCAGCACCTGTACATAACCACTAAAATACCGTACGCTGGATTTATTGTTTCCACTGCTGGTTTCAACAGCTAACATGTAGGTATAAATTCCATTGGGTACTGTTTTGCCTTGATAGGTAGCATCCCACCCTTCTGCGTTCTGGTATATGCACTCACCCCATCGGTTGAATATTTTCATGAGGATTAATCTTCCATCCTTAATTACAGGCAGGAAAATCTCATTTTCGGCCGGACCCTTTTGATCGGGAGTAAACGTATTAGGGATATATACCTGGGGTTCACAACGCCATATTGGGGTAACGGTTACCTCTTCATAACAATCATACTCATCCGTAACTCGAACACTAAAATCATGGGCGCTTTGAGTGAAATACGTGGTTTTATAAGGACTGTAATCGGGCCAGAATATGGTATTATTTACAGAATCAGCTATATTTAAATCAAAAATCAGGGTTTCATAGCGCAGACAGGCATTGGGATTTCGCTGGTAGATGTCAAATTTAAGTGGCTCAGAGATGGTTATAACAAATGTGTCCAAACGGTTGCAATGCTCATTTTGATATTTTAGGGTATGTAAACCTGTATTATTGAAGGTTTTTACCCGTGCAGAATCCCCAATTGTATTATCCCATGAAACCTGAATGATTTCTTTGGGGACATGTATGACTAATGCTTCATTGGGACATAAAACGGTATCTGGCAAACTCAATGGTTGGGGTTTTGGTTTAACGTCTATGTATACACTGTCCTGTAAATTCCCGCAAACAGAATCAAGAGCCACACACACATAGAAACCACTTTGGGTAGCATAGTCTTTGCGTTGTTGGTTAGAACTCCAAATCCAACAACTGTCAGATCCCTCTAGATTCAATAGATACGATTGTCCTTCACAAATTTGCGTATCAGCCATATTATGTTGTTTGGGTGGAGCAACAAAGCGAACATGGAAGTTTTGTTGAAATGAATTGAACGCAGAATAATAGGTAATGCGACCATCAAACAAACCTGTATCTGAATATACGTAACTAATTTCCCTTTCCGTCTTTTTCAAAGATGCTATATTGCCATCGCCAAATTCAATGATTATGGAGTCGTGCAAATAATAGGGCAATTCCAAACTAAACGTGTCTGCACTGCAAAGATTCAATGAATGACGTAATTGTTTGGGAGATTCTACGCATTTACAAGCCGGTATCTCAGGAATTGTAATGTTGTAAAAACCGTGTTCGTGGTATACCGAAAAATGCTTTTGATAAAGCGCATTATAATAGGTTTTCAGGGTTCCTTTAAGAATCTCATTAAATGGGGAGAAAGCCATAATTACCTTTGCGTCCCCATCTAAAACAATAGATCCATCTGTATTTAAGTAGAGACCTGAGGGACTAACCCAAAATTGATTATTGGTTAATGGATTGTCGCCATAAATAGGAATACTGTCGGGCTGCCCAATTAATTTACCTGTACTATCTAAAATCAAAAGTCGACTGGGAAATGGGATAAATATACTATCGGTCAAATTATAACGCCAAAATCGACTACTATCGAAGGTTCCTATATAAATACATTTGGAATCTGCTGAAAATGTTACCGTGAATCCGGAATACGGTAAAATCGAGGGATTAGAAAGCTTACCCGATGTGGGGTCAAAATCGAACAATGTACTTTTAATATTTTCGGCATTTCTCGGAGTCAAAGGTTCCGGCATTGGGATATTAGTGGGTTTTTCAATGAGTATTGCTTTTCTGTTATTCGGTGAAAAAGTCAACCGTCTTCCATAAAAAAACGGATCTAATGATGCTGAAAGTGGCAACCGAGATTTCAGTTCAACACCATTTTGCGACCACAAGTAACTGAAAATGGAATCGCAGTTCTTTGAAATTCCAACGATCCAAAAACTATTTTCATTTGGTCCACAGGTCACCGATGTTAACATTCCTAAGCGAGACAGAAGCGTATTATGGGTAACGGTATCTCCTTTTGTTTTGGAATAATTCATGTTTAAAACACGAATTCCCTCATATCTAAAATCCCAACAAAACGCCCCATAATAATTTGAATTTCCAAACCTAACACAATTGGTGGATACTGAATTTAAGGGTTATCCTGGATAGTGGGTATTGGGGATGTTGCTGTATTTTTTTTCTGTCTTTGGTATATTGAGAATATAAGCATCCCTTCTTAAAGCACTTGTAACTATATTAAAATTAAATGCTTGAAAAAGGGGCTGATTATTTGCTGTAAAAACGCCACTTATGTCGGCGTAATACCTCAAATCTCCTTGGATATCTTCAATAAAAGAATATCGGGCAATTTGCTCCGGTTCTAATGGGATTTTTACAGAATAACCGTCTGCCGTATCAAAATATTCCCGACGAAATCTGGGCTCAATTAGATTACTCAGTTGCTTGTCATTTGCTAGAACACGCGTACTGTCATTTACATAGTCATATTTTATGGTGCCTTTTCTAAATGGCGTGCGCCAATTCATATACCCATTTTGTCCGATTAGCGGACAAATCCAAAAGAGGAGGATATAGGATATTGGATTTCTCACTTTGGCAATTTAGGCAAAAAGTAGTACAATTTATAAACGCTCACTTCGCTATCGCAGCACCTGCACATTTCCTTTAAAATGCTGGATGCTCCTCTGAGATCCGTAGCTGATTTTGACTCCTAAACTATAGGCATAAACCCCGTTGGGTACGAGCTTTCCTTCATAGGTACCGTCCCATGGTTCAACACCGGAATAAATCATCTCTCCCCATCGATTGTAAATTCTCATATATGTGGTTTGGCAGGATACACATGAGGGCGCAAAGCGCTCGTTCTCCTCAGGACCATTTCCGTTCGGGGTAAATACGTTCGGGATCCACACGGGCTTGAAGCACGCGTATTTGGGAGATATGTAGTAGTTTCGTTCACAACCGTGACTATCCAAAGCCATAACGTTGATCCTTAAACTGTCACTTTGTTGAAATAGTGAATCCGGACCTTTTGTTTCTTGCCAATAATACTGGTATTTATTTGGCAAAGCACTAAAAATCAATGGAGAATCCAAATAGCATGTCCACGGATTTAACTGCTCTATTTTAGCCTCAATTTCTGGATATTTCAATAGGGTAAATGATACTGTATCTGTGCAATTCCGATTGCCAGCAATCAGCTCATACCTATCTGCGGAATCGATAAATATGGGTTGCTTAACTTGAGTCCCATTCAACGTATACCACAGCGCGGGTGCGACCCTAACTTCATATTGATCTAAATAACACAAGGTGGTATCTTGAACGTTAACCAAATCGGGTGTGGTATTGGATGCGATTTGAGCCTTTAGGGTAATAGGGCATTTTGAAAGGGGATCTATCAAAACAATTTCACTATTAAAATCTGTGGGTATGGAAATTGCGAGCTTGTTATTTTCTTTTACGACCCTATTTTGGGCTTGGAGTGTCCATGAAGTGTCGGGGATATTCCAATGAAATTTTACTTGATCACACAAGGCGGTATCTATACTAAAATCATTTGATTCAGGCCCTTTAATGACCTCGGCCGAATAGGTATACACACATCCTAAGGCTGTTTTATAGGTTATTTGCAAAACGGGAGTATCCGCGTAATGGTGGGTATAGGTGTTTGATTGGTATTTTCCGAACTGCCAATATGCGCTAAAACCAGATTCCGCTTGGAATTTCAAACTATCGCCTTTGCACAGTTGATACACAGGTTTATCAAAAGGAGATTGTGGGATTTTTATGGAATATTTCAATACATAACGGAAATTTTCCCCTTTGACTTCAATCAACACTTCATCGTTTAAAAATATCAAACATGAATCTCCTTCAGACAGCACCTTCCCTGTTCTAAGATCCGTCCAAATTGCGTTTTCGCCAGAGGGAATGAACGCCAAAAAGGTATCGGCATGGCACAGCAGGTTGGGGGCGGCAATCGGCGTATTTCGATACATCTCTGGTTTAAGAGATAGATTATCTAGGAAATAGTCTGCATTGCGCAATACTTTATCTGCGTAACGCCGAACCTTCCCGGGGTATTGCCATTGTTTTACATACGGGTACCTGCTAATAAAAGGGTGAAACGTTTTACTAGCCACTCTTTGCCCCAATCTTTGCCTCTTATCATCCTCAGGAAAAAGGCCTCCCACTGTAATTACATACAACAAACTGTCTTCGTTTTGTGGAAAGGGCATGGTATCTTTGGCATAATATTGAACACTGTCGGGGTGTTTTTGCCGGATTTGCAAAAAGCCCATTGCTCCGTTTGCTTTGAAACGATGTGTAAAATGTTTTTCATCATATATTTCTGAAAATAGAGGCATCTGCCAAATATCTTGTTCCAAACGGGATGTATTTATTGAATTTGGGTCCATAAAAAAGGCATTTAACAAAGTAATTTTAAAATTATTATTTCTAGCGTAAAATGTAGAATCTAAAGTCATATTACACAATACATCTTTGAGTACAAAGGAATAGTTACCATTTCTCTGTTTCTCCAATAGTACATTGTCTGCGTGCCTTAAAGTAGGGTATTTATTAACAATACTGTGAGGGTCAGCATAATCTACAGTTCCGGTAATATAGCCCCTATATATCATGGTATAGATATAAGTGGGCCAATCGTACATTAGGTTTAAATTCAAATTATAATACGCTCGTGCTCTCGTTTTGATTCTAAGGGGTGCTGTTAAGTTACCTAGATTTTTACCACATACTCTAAGTTTACTTATTTGCGCATCCCATTCAAAAGGGATGTAATGATCCTTTAGAAAATTAGTGTTTACATACTGATTGCATTTGTAAAAATTAAAGGTATCCTCGTATATCAAACTATCAAAATTGATTTTATGGTTATTTGAATCTGCATAAGGATACCAGGAATTCAATAATAGGTGAGCTTTTTCTGAAATAAGCCATAAATCCATTCGAGCAGCAATTCTTGAACCTATGTGCGAGAATTTATAAACATCTAATATTTGAAATAAATAATCTGGATTATAATAAGGATTTCCCAACGGTATTGGAATGTAATGATCTCCAAAATAATCCTTCCACTGTTTTGCCGGTATCGTATAATCCGTATATTTAGAAAAATCCCCGTTAGGGACCATCTCAAGTTTGTTTTGAGAGAGTCCCAATTGGGAAATACATAGGAACAATATGAATATGAGGGTTCGCATGGATTAATTTTTCAATATAACGATTTTTTTGGTAATTGTTTCATTTAATGTTTTTAACTGAATGGTATACATCGCATCTGGAAGACTTTGAATTGGGATTGTTAGTTGCTTGGCATTGGGTTGAAGTTGTATCATTATTTTTCCCAAATGGTCTAGGATACAGATTTCAGTTAAAACAATTTCGCTTTCAACTTGTATTTCTGTGCTGGCAGCTGGATTCGGGTAGATTTTTATTTCATTGGATTTCAAATGAGAGGACTGCATTTCTTCGTCGATAGCAGTTACGGGTGAATAATAAATCACATTTGCACTATCGACAAAAGGTATAGTTCCTATACTTTTACTTCCAGAATATGGGTAATCATTCCCATCATTTCCTGCGCTTCCCACTTTCATGAATTGTGCACCGCCAAACGCCGCAGAACTATACAAACAACTAGTTTCCACTACACTTTGCTTTGCCGGATCGTCTAAGTCGGTTAATGTATTACTTTCAAAATCATATTCCGCAATGGGCCATTTAGTGCTTTTTACTTGAAATCTCAGTTTTCCATTCAACATTTCTGCTTCAACGTTGGCAGCTGGATTATTTTGGTATGGGCTTAAACGAGCAATCCCTATCAATTTTAAAATTTCTTTGAATTGTTCAGGGTTAGACATCGGGCAATAAAATTCTTTTGTTCCTTTAATGAATTTAAGAACTCCCCAAATCGAATCAAAAGCACAACTAAAAGTTGAATTGCCAAAAATTACATAATTGGGTGTTATACTGGTATTATATATTAACTCATCTTTCCCCTGAAACGACGCAAAAACCGAATCGCAATCGCAACTGGTGGACGTATCAGAACTTACACACCATTCTAAAGGATTGCAACCAGTAGTATCAAAGGCTTCTGTTCTGTTGTGATTTATTATTTCTGAAATTCCTGGCACCCCTCCTTTACCGCCTTTTCCACCGTTGACATTAAATAGTTGTTCGAATGGGGCATTATAATAAATGGGTGCACCACTATTAACACCTATAACAGGGTATTGTTGGTCTGATAAATACCAAATTGAGCCAGACTGGCCCCCATTGGTTCCATCACCGCCATTTCCAGGATCTCCCGACTCACCATAACCGCCTTTGGCACCAGAAAAAAATATAGTATCTCCAGTACAAAAACCCTCTTCACCTATGCCTCCTGCACCTCCATTTCCTCCGAAACCTCCTTGACCACCATTCGTTCCATTACCTCCATTACTGATGAACCGTGCAGTCCCGGACAATAACAACTGATTATCAATGTATAGCGTTTTTATTTTTGCAATAATTATGCCACCACCTCTTGAATTTGTTTTTTGAGGATCCTCACCATTGGCACCGAATTCTCCAGGGTTACCGTCGATAAAGCTATTATTCAAATTACGACCCTTTCCACCATGACCTCCGCCACTACCACCAGTGGACGAACTAGTAAAAGGCCCTAGAACACCAGGAGTCCCCATATTAATTATTTTAGGATACGAATTATTAGCTGTGCTATTTGATATTACCGTTGAATAATTACAACTAGTTCCTATACCACCATTATTGAGACTGCTATCACCTTCTGTTCCGTTAAGTGTATACACTAAAGGCAAAATAATTGAATCTGGAGTGTAGCAAGGAGGTGTATTAGTTTGTGGAAGGCCTCCACTGTTGCTATAATAGGTTTGCGAACCGGCGCCTCCAAGTCCAGGAATACCCAAGTTCATAGTGTAAGGACTAATACCTTGCCCCGTTGCATTAATATATCCAGCATTGAGTACAAACGTATCACATACGAAAGCAAGAACTCCTCCTGTGTAGGTTGTTTCATTGTATGGATGGCAGGTTATTTGTCCGTGATTTAGGGTGAGGGAATCATAAACTGGAACCTTTATAAGTTGCAATTTAGAACAAGTTGTGAATAAATTCCAATCTGATAAATTGTTGGGCGTTACAGTAATTATATTATTATTAATGGTTTTAAGAACACAGCTTTTATGAAGTCCGGTTAAATTACCATCCTCCATTGAAATCAACAAACAGAAATCATCTACTAGAAATGTTCCAGATAATGAGCCCGTATTTATTGTTAAATTGTAATCGGTAACGTTTGCAGTTACGGCAGTAATTCCGACTCGATGAGAGTCGAGGTAAACAATTTCGCCGTTAGCTACGGTTTTTTTGTTTGTTGTACTAGGCCAACCTGTAAGCTGAGCACTAGCGATGTTGCAATAAGCCATTGTTAATAGCAAGGCAATAATTAAATTTATTTTTTTCATTATTTAATATTTGTATGTTTTGGATTTTTTTATATTTGTTTTACGTATTTAATTCTATGATTTCCTCTTGTAAATCCATTAGTATTAGGACTTTCTAATCCATTCAAATTAAATTGTTTGATTTGGACAATTCAATACCATTTTTGGTATTGAATAATTATTTTATTAACCTTTTAAATTGACTTTTACAAATACTCTAACTCACTTTTATCCATCACAAGGGGCATTTTTGATAATGGAACGGTAGTATTTATGATATTGGTTTTTCTTTTTTTAACCCATTTCTTTGCGATATGTCTTTTAATCCAAATGAAAACCATTCCATAACACTAGTTGATGCTTCTGTTATGACTAAAGCGTACAGAGACGCTAACATTAATTCTAAAATCGGGGGATTCTTCAGTAAGGATGCTGTAATGGCAATTTTAAATCAAGCAGAATGTGTCGGACTCAAATATTATTTCGCTATCAACAATGGAAATTTAACATTGGTACTTTGTGGAGCAAAAGCAGATGAAAATGATTTGTACCAAGGGCTGCTAGCAGAATTTGCTAAACCTTGTCCTTCACATTGTTCAAGTAGCAACCCATTAAATAGTTGATTGATTTTTGGATTGTCAAAACAACAGCTTTTGCCATCCTAATATTATTAGGATGGCGGAAGTATACTGCTACCCATGAACGTTGGTATTTAGTTTTCTCGTTTTGGGGGATGCTGAATTTGTTGTGTAATTGGATCGATGATACGCTGTTAACGTCAAATTTAGAGTTGTTAGTAGTCGTAAATGGAATTGAGTTGTTCATTGTTATTTTTATACTGAAGCAATTGATCACAACAAATTCAATCGAGAAAGCCGTATCGTTGATTAGCGGAGTTGGGGTTGCATTGTATGCTGCTTCACTTTTTATGTTTGATTATCCTGCTGCATCCCAAGAAAAATATTCTGATTATGGTTTTTTGAATGCCTTAGAATATGAAAATGTAAATTTTTTAATCAGTATTTTAGGTATGCTTTTCTCTATACATGTTTTGTTAAAAATATTTACCATACCAAAGTATCCTGTGAGTAAAATTTGTTTTGTATTGGCAATTTTCATAATATCCACACTCGATTTTATCAATCACAGCATGGCAAGGTATTTATATATTGACATAATGCAACACGATCGTTTTTTAAATATTTATCTGACACTGAAATTCATTTTGTTTTATGCTTTCACTTTTATTGGTTTATTATGGAATCGGTAACTAATACCGCTATAGTTGCCATTGTAATAGTTGCACTTACAACAACTATTAGCGGATTTTTCATATTAAAAGCTGCATATGAAAGAAACAAGACCATATTAGATATGGAGAAGAAGGAGCTTGCTTTTCAAAAAACGATCAATCAAATTCAACTCAACGCTATTGAAGAAGAGCGGATAAAAATTGGCAGTCTACTACACGATGATCTAGGTCAGGTTTTAACCTTGGCCTGGATGCAAGTACAACGGTTAAAAACGAACACAGCCTTATTGGGTAAAGGCAATGATAATTTCGAAGCATTAGAAACGCTGATTAATAAGGCTTCCGAAAAATGTTCCGATTTATCTACCATGCTCTATCCGGCAACTTTGTTACGATTGGGTTTATTCGATGGTTTGCATGAGTTAATTTTACAAATAGAACAAACGTCATCATTAAAGATTCAATATCTTTATGATTATGTAGAATTAGGCCCGGAAGAAACCAAAAATCTATTCCGGATTTTTCAAGAATTACTCAATAATACGTTAAAGCATGCAAAAGCACAAAAAGTTCAGTTAATCATTAAACCATTCCCAGAAAAAATTGAATTCAAGTACACAGACGACGGTATTGGCATAGATGCAAATTCCTTTATTGAGGGCCTTGGAACACATACCATCAAAGCAAGAATTGAGATGTTAAAAGGGGCCGTTGCAAATTCGAACCTCAAGGGTAATGGTTTTGAATTTAAGTTTCATATTCCTTTAAATAATTAAATCATGATAAAAATAATCATAGCAGACGACCATCCTCTTATGCGCGAATCGATAAAATCCGCCATTGAAACCAATAGCTCTGATATTGTTGTTGTAGGTTCCTTTAGCAACGGAATTGAAGTTTTAACATTTCTAGAACACACGGTACCTGACTTGGTTTTACTCGATATTGACATGCCAGAATTAGATGGTTTTGAAACCTTAAAAATAATTCGAGAGAAGTTTGGAGACTTATTTAAAGTCCTCATCTTTTCGGCACATACCTCTAATTTTATCAACCTCCGCATTATGCAATTAGGTGCCGATGGTGTACTTTTCAAAAAAAGCACTGCTGAGGAGTTAACTTCTACAATTCGCCTTATTTACAAAAACAGTATCATGTTGAATAACCCGGTGGCCTATAAAATGGCATTTGATGAGAACAAGTTAGGGCTTGTGAAATTAAAAAATTTTAACGAAACAGAAATCTCCATACTTAGATTAATCTGTGAACAGCAAAATGCAAATGAAATTGCTGTGAAACTCGGATTATCTGCTAATTCTATTAATAAATACAGAACCATTCTAATGGAGAAAACGAATGCATCGAATATGGCGGGTATGGTAATTTTTGCTATAAAACATGGTATTTATAAGATCCCAGATTAAAGTATATGAGTAAAACTGTATCGAATCTAATAACTAGAAAAAAACACTTATTCGTTTGGTGTACAGCTAAATTTGAGCTGCCTAATTTAGGCTTTGTCGAACCAATTAAAGAACTTATTATGTGTTTTTTACCGTTACCCTTGCGAAAATTAAAAATATTACAATAATGATTTATTTGCAAATATTTACAAACATAGAATTAGTGCTTTTTCTCTTAATTAAAAGAGTTAGGCAGCCATTCTAAAACATCATTACTTAACATTGGGTTTTATACTACGACATATAGCCAAACTAATTTACGAAAAGAAATATGACCGACTTCGGGCCAGACTTCTTGAGGAATATGAATTGCTAAAAATAAGCGATTCAAACAACTCTATTATTTTGTCCAAAATTTTAATTTCGGGTGAAGACCACAGATTTTATTACCATATAGGTTTTGATCCTATTGCAATTGTTAGAGCCATTAGAAACCGAATAATTTATGGTAAAGTTGAAGGTGCAAGCACAATTCAACAACAATTGGATCGTGTTTTAACCAATGAATTTGACAGAACATTCAAAAGGAAAATTCAAGAAATTTTTCTTGCTACAACAATTTCTTCCATTGTTCCCAAAAAAGCAATACCAAAAATCTACTTGAACGTTGCCTATTATGGATCGGGAATGAATGGATTAACTGAAACTTATTCAGAACTTGGCATTGCAGAAAGAGATGAATTACCAGTTGAGAAAGCGGCTGAAATTATTTCAAGAATAAAATATCCTCAACCAAATTATTTTGATCAAAACCGTTTACGACAAATAGAAACCAGAAAACAACATTTGATAACTCTTTACGATAACCACATAAACCGCAAATATTTTAAAATTCATGACTGACATTCGAGAATATATAACATTATCATTGACAGCATCTGCAATTAGTAGCGCTTACACAATTCCTGCTGACTTTAAATATTACTATAACAACATTGGTGATAAAGAAAAAAAAGCGCTAGTTAGATATTTTATAGTAAGCAACATTCCGTTTGCGTTCAAAGACAAACCAATATTACATGAACAAATCACTCAGTACATTGCAGACAAATTATATATTTCCCCGTCAGAAGTTAAGCTTATTGGTAGTGCCAAAATAGGATTTTCAATCAGCCCGTACCCTAACTACGGAAAAAAAATTGGAGAACATAGTGACCTTGACTTTTCTATTGTTCACGGAATTTTATTTGACACCTTGGAAGATGAATTTCCTAATTGGTCAAACCTTTATAGAACAAAAGAAATTAAACCTAACAACAATACTGAAGAATCGTATTGGGCTCAAAACATATTCAATGAAGCGCGTCAACTAAATCGTGGCTTTATTGACACTCATTTCATTCCTAATCGTAGCTTATTTCCTACGACACAAAAGATAAATAATAGTGTTTGGCTTATTAAAAAAATCCTAGCCGAAAAACACGGAATTAACGTAAAAAAAGCATCTGCAAGTTTGTATAAAAATTGGGATTCATTTGAAGCACGACTTAACACTAATACAGAAAGCATAATGAAAAAAGTGTAAAATACTGCTTCCAAAAAGTATTTTGCCTAATGCTTTATAAGTCAAGAACTTTGAACGAGTAACAACACTAAACTTTGGCATTTGACCTACAAGGGCAGCCCCCTAACTTAGCACTAGTCAGAGCCGCACAACGTTAGCGGTCTTTTTGAGCGACAAATTGACAAAAAATATGAATGAAGAAAAAATAACAAATCAAGATCAACAGACAGTAATTGCTTATCCTGACTTCGGTAAAGAGTTAGATAAATTCATAAAACATATTGAAGCTCAAGCCGATATTGTTCCATTAGTTATGGGATTGCTGAACGTAAAACTTGTTCAAGAAGCTAAACACGTTAACAAATACATTAAGGAAAATGGACTAGTTGAAAATAAAGAAAAAGAAGAAGATAACGAGGCCTCAAAGCTACTTATTCCCGCTGACAAGTTTAAAGGTTTTATTGAACTCAATGATAAGGTTGACACAACCGCTTTAGCAACAAGACTTCTACCTATCAATTTTGTTGTAGCTTTTGTCAGTCAATATGATGCATACCTAGGCGGACTAATTAGGACTATTTTTGAAGCTAAACCGGAGTTGCTCAATAACTCAGAAAAAAACATTCTCTTTTCTGAACTCATAAAGTTCAATTCATTGGAAGAAGCGAGAGAGTATTTAATTGAAAAAGAAATTGAATCTGTATTAAGAGAAAGTCACCTTAAACAATTCAAATGGCTCGAAACAAAACTTAATATTCTTTTAAGAAAGGACTTACCTAGTTTCAGTGATTTCATTGAGATAACAGAAAGGAGAAATCTTTTTGTTCATTGCAACGGTGTTGTTTCAAGACAATATATAGACGTTTGTAAAGAAAACGAAGTTAAGAATATTGACAAGGTGAAAATCGGACAGAAACTTATTGCAAATCCTGAATATTTCAATAAATGCTATATGGTGATGTTTGAAATAGGAGTGAAACTTGGACAAGTAGTTTGGAGAAAACTCTTGCCTGATAAACTTGAAGATGCAGATGCACATTTAAACAATGTTTGTTACGCACTACTTATAAAAGGACATCATAGACTAGCTTTAAATCTACTTTCTTTTGCGACTGAAACACTTAAAAAACACACAGACCGAGAAATGCTTTGCATTTTTACAATTAACAAGGCATTAGCTCATTATTTAGCAGATAATAAAAATGCTTGTACGAGTGTTTTAGACAATCACGATTGGTCAGCTACAAGCGACCAATTCAAACTTGCTATTTCAGTATTAAGAGAAGATTATCCGAAATCAATAGCGTTAATGAAAAACATTGGCTCGACAAACAAACATTTGAATAAAGATGCATACAGAGAATGGCCACTATTCAAACAATTCAGAAAGACAGATGAATTTAAAAACGTATATAAGGAGATTTTTGGAGAAGATTTAGTTTATATCGAAACTAAACCAAAAGGACTTGAAGACATATTAAGCGAAATCAACCAAATCAAAAAAGAAGCCAAGGAGTCAAAAGAAAATAAGAAAAAAGCGGATCAAAGCGGTTTGCCTTAATGACAAGTTCGGTGCTTTGTACGACAGTTTTGTGTTAGGTTCCAGTTAAGTCATTCGATTGGAGTTTGTGTTAAAAATTCGCTGCTAAGCCAAGCCGTATTCCAAGATTAAAAACGCACTCTTTTGGGAAGCTTAAAACAGAAACTCGAAAGCATTGGAATAAAATCCAATGAAGCATTCTATAAATTTTCAAACCAAAATGCTACCTAATACAACACAAAATATTAACTTGGCACCACTAACCTTTTGGTCCAACTGCTGGTAAGTATTTTAGATGTAAATGGCATTATGAAACTCAAAATGTAGATTTATGATTAATAAACAATTTACGCATACGAAATTGATGCAATTAGCTATTGATGTAATGAATAAAAGCGTCAATGAGCCAAGAGAGGATGGTAAAGTACCACCCAAAGTAGGTGCCGTTTTACTTTTTCCTGACGGTCGAATAGAAACAGCCTACAGGGGTGAACTTCGTGAAGGGGATCACGCTGAATTTACTTTATTGGAAAGGAAATTAGCCAAAGAAAATTTAGAAGATTGTATATTATACACCACCCTTGAACCCTGTGTAGAACGCAATCCACCCAAAGTGCCTTGTTGCCGAAGAGTGACTAATGCACGTATTAAAAAAGTATTTATTGGCATAGAGGATAAAGACCCCAAAGGCAATGGCATCAGGCACTTGAAAAAACACGGTGTGGAATACAGAATGTTTGACCGAGAGTTTCAACGAATTATTGAGCAAGAAAATATGGTCTTTTTGAAACAAGCACTACAACGTAGAATAGAAGTCGACCAAGAAGAAGATTTACGCACAACTTTTGAATTCCCTGTTGCAAATTACGACAGTAGCAAGTTTTCGGATGAAGCACTTCAGAAATTCATCAAAGAAGCAAATTTGAATTATAAGCCAACAGACGAAAACTTCCTTGAATACTTAGCTGATTTTGGTGCAATGGATTGGGACAAAGAAAAGAAGATGTTTGTACCTACAGGCTACGGAATTCTGCTTTTTGGTAAAAACCCACGTGCTAAATTCAAAAATGCAGTGCTTAAAGCCCATGTAAGTTATGGCAGTAATAAAATTGAGCCGAATGATTTTGATCAGGCCTTGGTGCTTTTACCCGACAAAATTGAAGAATGGTTGAAGAAAGTATTACCACTTTCGAAGGACACTAGTGGTTTCAAAAGAAAAGACATTCCAGACTTTCCTATTGAAGTTTTACGAGAAGCTATTGTTAACGCTTTAGTTCACAGAGATTATGAAATTGAAGGTGCCAAATGCGAAATCAAAATTGATGAAGATAAAATTGTCGTAACGAGTCCGGGCAAACCGCTACCAGCTATTACACTTGAAGAACTAAATACTTTTGAAGCTCCTTCATTGAGCAGAAACCATATTATAACCTATGCCTTTAGCTTGATGAATTATGTAGAGGAGAAAGGGTTTGGAATGAAAACGTTTAAGTCCTTGAACAAAGAACACGGTTTACCTATTCCAAAATATACGTTCAATGAACCATTCTTAACCTTGACTTTTCCAAGAACAACAAAAGCCGTTAAAGAGATAATTGGGAAAGACAGCATAGATGTTTTGAGTACTGAAGATGTTAAAAACTTTGAAATTTTCAGACAAAAACGACCTATATCTAAATCAGAGTTTGTTGAGTTTACCAGATTAGCTTCACGAACGGCTGAACGTTATCTAAAGGATTGGACTGATAGTGGTTTATTGAAAAAAGTAGGTTCAGGCCCTAGCACTAAATATGAATTAAATGACAAATAATCTCGCCTATAACCCGCCAAATTGGCGAGATTCAAAAAGCGTATAGTTTGCGCCCTGGCTCTATCTCGCCAAATACTCGCCAAAGTGGTGAAATTAAAAAGCGCATAGCTTGTGGCTTGATCCAATCTCGCCAAATACTCACTAAAGTCGCGAGATAGCTGATTTGAAATTGAAATTTTTCAACAAGGGAATAATAACTGAGGATCCAAAAGAGCCTCACGATAAGTTTAGATAAACCTTTCCTTATGAGCGTTCTGTTGTGGTTTTCATTTTTGGCTTTTGATCCATGGGTTGTCAGTTCGCTTAATACCATTTTGGGCTTGATATTCGAGCGTTATTAGCAAGTTTTAATGATTATTTTTATGATATTTCCGGCATAAAAAAACATGATTCACATACAGTTTTTGGTATTGAATTGGAGCTAATTGTAAAGTTACTTTGCTATCGTAAAAAGATTTAAGATTAAGACAATGAAATCTCAGGAAAAAATCAAACATTTTATCTTAACCATACTTATTTTAAGTTATTGGTATGATGCAAAAGCCCAAATGACGGGTTGGCCAACTAGCAGCACTAACTTTGTAGTTGCTGACGGCCATATTGTTACGTTCGATGATACCCGAACTTGAATCACTTTAGTAAGCTCTAATACCCCAAATTATGACCTTAGCATTAAGCCTGGGTCGACGTCAGGTGTGTTTAATTCAGGTGATTATTGCTTATTAATTTGCATGGAAGACGGTTCATTCACCGGCTTTCATAAAAGCTGTACAGTCGTAAGCACCTCGGGAAGTAACATTACTGTAAGTCCAGATAATTCTGCTGGATGGGGCAGCTTTGCAGGTCTGAATAAATTACAATTATTGAAGGTTAGGGTATATGATAGTATTACACTCAACCATGGGCAAATTACCTGTAATCCTTACGATGAGAGCACATACACCGGGGGAGTTTTGCCCTTTGTATGTGATGAATTTATCCTTAATGCAGGCTA
>JAULUW010000009.1:0-14456 GCA_032111345.1 Bacteroidia bacterium | reverse complement strand
AATTTCCCCCTACACCATGAATTACGGCATTCCCGGAGTTGGTGGTAATGGTTCTAATACTTATCTTGGTAACAACGGCGGCAAGCAAAGCATCAACACTCCTCCATGCTTTACTCCGGACCCATTGATTGGGAAAAACATTATATTCACTTCATCAGGTACTATCGGAGATGCTGGTTTAAATAATGGAGGAATTGGAACGGGCTATTCATATAATCCTACCATTAACAATAGTACCACTGCCAATGATTATCCAAATAAAATAAATATGGGTACCCCTGGAATACTGGGTAACTCAACAAATTCAGCAACAGGCGGAGCTGGAGGTGGTCATGGGGGCAATGGACGAAATTTGGATAATACATTTGTGAATGGCAACGATGGACAATCTGGCGACAACGGTGATGATCTCTTACAAAAAAATTCTCGCGGAGGTGGAATCGTCATTGCCAAAATTGGCACATTGATCGGTGACAATGCGATAATCACCTCAACTACCTCCCGCTTTATTTGTAATGGTGGTTATGGCTCGAATGGCGGACATGGAGGATTAGGAGGTAACGGCGGTGCTGGTGGAATTGGAGAAAATGGATATTGCAACGGCGACACTGTCTTCTTTTCTGGTGCAATGGGTGGCTATGGCGAACCTGGAGAGCCAGGAAATGGCGGAGATGGCACCAATGGTGGACGATCAGGTTCTATTTGGTATTTGTCTAACCAAAATTCTCCAGTAATTGGCATTGATAACGGCACGCCAATTAATTACGCTACCCCATCTGCGAATTTATTTGAAGTTGCGGGTGGCAAAGGTGGTAAAGGCGGAGTAGCCGGAATATCACAAAATTTCAATTATGCCACAACCTTAAAATTTGACACAACCAATTGCAATCCATTGGAATGGTGTATTGATTCTTCTATTACTGCTTTTTGCGATTGTGATACGGTATTTAATTCACTATTAGGTGAAAGTAATTTAAATTATTTCGCTTTAACACCCACCGCGGCAAAAATAGAAAACAATTCTATAGATTTGTTGAAATTCGATTCAGAATGGGGTGTTCTGTTATATGAAAAATCACAATTATTGCATTACTATTGCCCTATGTCCAATCCCACGCAATTTGACGATATACTCAAACTCATTGGGACTGCCAGATTATCGCCTTACCAGAATAATTCTTCTGCCAATATTGAAGCGGTTGCATTACCCAATGGCAACTTAAGGTTTCAAGTACAAAGCAACAAATGGCCGATCGCTGAATACGACTTTTCTACCAATACATTAACCGATTTAGACGATCCAGAACGAAAAAGCGTAGTTGAAACCAATTGTTTGTACAGCCTAGCTGCATTTGGCGGAGCTCAATCCATGAAAGTGGGTAACGCAGGAAATGATGGCAATGATTACCAATATCCCGGTGATAAAAGTCTAGATCCTTTAAATGTGCAAACCAATGCCAATGTCGTTTTCTTTTCTCCCGCCCCAACAGTCGAAGAAGAACTTAATAATCACCTTCTAAGTAATTCAAGTTTTAATATTTACCCTAATCCAAATGTCAAATCGGAAATACTCATTTCTTCAGATGAAATTATCACATCAATTCAAATAATAGACAACAATGGAAAAATAGTATTAAAACAAACTTCAAACAACAAGCAACTAAACATGAACATCGATAGTCTTCCAGATGCGAACTATACCATAATTTGCAAAACTCAAAAGAAGATTCATACAAGAAAATTCATTAAATTGAATTATTAAATCAATACATGAAGTCGATTCTAATTATATTGTTTAGCTTTATTTCTCTTAAGGGACTCTCTCAAACCAATCTTGAGATGGTCCCGAATGGGGATTTTAGTCAATATGATGATTATATCATACCTGAAAGTAAATGGAAAGATCACTTTGGCGATAAAATTGTTCCTCCTCAATATTTTATTTTGGATACTTCTTTGTATTATAATTTTAGAGTACCCGATGTATATAATTATTTATTCCTTGGCCCAACAGGAAATAGTTTAAGTAAAAAGAAATACCTTAAGGGACTAAACTCTGTTCTAACTCTAAATTCTTGGTATCCCTATGCGGATTCAAGTGACCTTAAAATCAATTTTGACAGTATTATTTTCCAAGATACCTTTCATTTTAGAATTAAAGACCAATATCTAAACTCGTCAGATTATATTCTTTCAAATTATTGTTCATATAAACCAGGTACAAATATTAGCAAAGTAAGAGTATGTGGTAAAAATTTATTCCCCTTAACTTCCATATTGAAAGACAAAACAAAACATAAAGCCTATTACTTATTGAATTTAGATTTAATGTACGATTGGCACACCTATATTCAGACTATGATTTATAAAGGCTTTATCAATGGTTCCGCTCGTCAAGGAACTACCGATTATATTGGAAATAAATTCCCGGAATTAAATTATGCTCCAAAAATTCTTTTAAAGAGAAACGCAAGCAACGGAGAACATCCAGGTAAAAATTTCGAATTAATTCAATTGTGCAATATAACACTAGACTCAACTCATTTTTCTAGAAATAATAATTTTAAAATCAGCCTTTTAAATAATTTTTTTAAAGATTCCACATCCAACGATTCAATTACAGTTAAACAAGATATTTGGAATATGCCGCTTTTCCCTGATATTTTTGAAGATAAGCATTTTTCTCATCGCTTTAAAGCCAATAGCGAATTTAGCTTTCTCCAACTTGGCCAAAAACACAATGACAGCATTCTGTACTACCCAAATGACACCCTGCCATTTCCCAGAGACGGTGATAGTTTATTTAATTTAGTTACAGACAATGGTTTATATGCATGTGAAAATTGTGGCATGAATTTTCATCAAAGTTTTCATCCACTTTTAGGTCATTGGCCTTACGTCAAACAATGGTTTTACCCCGGAAAATTCAGAAGATACGCAGACAAAACCCTTCGCAATGCCGATTATTTTTTAGACAACCTTTCACTGAAGCCAGAAATGTATCACAAATCTCCCATTGCAGCTCCCAGTTCGCTTTGTCATAAAGATACTTTTTTGGCATTCCTTCCCTCAGGAGAAAATGCAACATGGACCGACCTATTCACCGGCAAGGTTTTATCCCAAAGTGATTCCTGTTGGATTCATTTGGTCGACAAAGTTTTAATTCAAGTAAAAGGTCAGAATTTTACCGACACCCTCAAATATTCATTAGAAAAACCTAAATCTCCTTTTGAAAAAGATGTCTATACCCTTTGCCTTGGCGATAGTTTAAACTTTGTTGCAGAACCCGGCTATACCGCTCAATGGCAGTTCGGAACAATCAACGCCAATAACTATACCCATCATTATGCGGATACTTCGGCATTGCAAGTAACGTATAATTCTGACTTAGGATGCGAGCATCATTTCACTTCCGCCGTAATTAAAGGACCAAAACCTAAGCAGTTCCATATCGATACCGCTCTTTGCAATCAACGACTATTTCATTGGGAAATCCCCCATGATAACTGGTTATTCATTCCTCAAACTGGAGTGGTACAAAATGGCTCTCATTTAGTATTTAATACGGTAAGGGATGTTCAAATGTTTGTAAAATTAGTAGATACGCTCTCAAATTGTCCCGTTTCGCTTGATGTGAATATACTATCTAATGAAGCTCCCGATCTTGATATCCCTAGTGATACAACGCTGTGTTTTTCAACCCCGTTTAACGTGCCACTTCCCGATGCAGCATGGTATCAACTTAATGGTGACAACATAAATCCACCGATTATTATTGATTCCATAGGTAGCTATCTATTGATAGCAGGAAATCGCAATTGTACGGATACGGCAGCATTTGCAATAATGAAATACCCTGAAATCAAGGTCAATGTCCAACAATATAATCCATGGACATGTTATTTGGATTCTCCTTTAATTTTTAATGCAGCTCCCCCATCCTACCAATACTACTGGAAAGGATCAACCACATCAGATTCGATATACTTCACACAGGATACGCAACAAATTCAATTATTGGTCATAGACAGTCATCAGTGCGAGAAGACCTATTTCGTACAACCTAATTACTCCTGCTTTAAACCCGTTTGGATCCCAAATGTATTTACCCCCGATGGCAAAGGTCCAAATGAAAACGAGCGCTTTGCGGCCTCTTGCGTATCGTGTCAAACTGTGTATATGAGAATTTACAATCGCTGGGGAGAAATGATTTATTCCGGCGTTGAACCTTGGGACGGCACCTATCAAAGTGTTCCTGTACCCAATGGGGTTTATGCTTATATAATAGGTGTTGAAATTAGCTTCGGAACTCAAAAAAGCCTTCAGCATTTTAAGGGAAGCGTGCAAGTGTTAAGATAAACAGATCCAATATTCACTTAGTATCACAAACCTATTGGTTCAATAACGGTGGAGTAGTATAAAACCAATGCCAATGTCGTTTTCTTTTCTCCCGCCCCAACAGTCGAAGAAGAACTTAATAATCACCTTCTAAGTAATTCAAGTTTTAATATTTACCCTAATCCAAATGTCAAATCGGAAATACTCATTTCTTCAGATGAAGTTATCACATCAATTCAAATAATAGACATCAATGGGAAAACAGTATTAAAACAAACTTCAAACAACAAGCAACTAAACATGAACATCGATAGTCTTCCAGATGCACACTATACCATAATTTGCAAAACTCAAAACAAGGTTTATACAAGAAAATTCATTAAATTGAACCATTAATTAAATACATGAAGTCGATTCTAATCCTATTGTTTAGCTTTATTTCTCTTAAGGGACTCTCTCAAACTAATCTTGAGATGGTCCCGAATGGGGATTTTAGTCAATATGATGACTATGAAATTCCCATCGAATATTGGTTCAGTAATTACAATAAGGATTTCATAATTAAAACCGGGTATATAAATAATATACTTAGATCGCGTTATGATAGTTTTTTAGTTTTTGACATTTACAAATCTAATTTTATAGGGACAATTTGTTGTGGCGGGGGGTTAGAACATTGGCTAAAAGGTCCTAATTCATTATTTCTACTTTCAAATTGGTTCCCTTTTACAGACTCAAATAACAATAAAATAAACTTTGACAGTATTATTTTCCAAGATACTTTTCATTTTACCCTAAAAAATCAGTATGAAAATACTGCAAATTATTTTCTTTCGAATTATTGTTCATTTAAACCTGGTACAAATGTTAGCAAAGTTAGAGTATGTGGTAAAAATTTATATCCATTAACAAGTCCACTTTCCTATCCAACAAAAACAGGGGCTTATTACAAAATAAACCTTGATCTCATGTATGATAGAAATACATTTATCTACACAATGATCTATAAAAATAAAATTAATGATACAGGCGAAAATAGTCTCGATAAACAATTTCCTTTTTTACACAATCCTCAAAATGCTCGACCAAAAAGTATTTGGTCTTCTACTAGGAAGAGCAATGTTTTAGTTGAATTGTGCAATATCACCTTGGATTCAAATCATTATTCTAGAAATAATAACTTTAAAATCACCCTTTTAAATACCTTTTTCAAAGACACCACCTCAAATGATGCAAATTTAAACGAACAGGATGTTTGGGGAATGCCCCTTTTCCCAGAAGTTGACGAAGGAAGAAATTTCAAACATCGATTCAAAGCAAACCAACAATATCGCTTCTTACAACTTCGTCAGAAGCAAAAAGACAGTATTCAATATTATCTAAACGATACTTTACCCTTCCCTGACAACAATGATAGCCTATTCAATTTAATAACAGACAAAGGTTTGCATACATGGACGGGTCCACCGTTGGTAAAAGATGGTGTTTTACAAAGTATTACAGGCCAACCAGGGTTATCGCCTAGATTTCATCCACTCTTAGGTCATTGGCCCTATGTCAAACAATGGTTTTACCCAGGAAAATTCAGAAGATACGCAGACAAAACCCTTCGGAATGCCGATTATTTTTTAGATAATCTGTCATTGAAACCAGAAATGTATCATCAAACCCCCATTGCGGCTCCCAGTTCGCTTTGTCATAAAGATACGTTCTTGGCCTTCCTGCCTTCTGGAGAAAATGCAACATGGACCGACCTATTCACCGGCGAGGTTTTATCCCAAAGTGATTCCTGCTGGATTCATTTGGTCGACAAAGTTTTAATTCAAGTAAAAGGCCCGAATTTTACCGACACCCTCAAGTATTCATTAGAAAAACCTAAATCTCCTTTTGAAAAAGATATCTATTCCCTTTGCCTTGGAGATAGTTTGAACTTTGTTGCAGAACCCGGCTATACCGCTCAATGGCAGTTCGGAACAATCCATTCCAATAACTATACCCATCATTATACGGATACTTCGGTTTTGCAAGTAACGTATAATTCTGACTTAGGATGCGAGCATCATTTCACCTCCACCGTAATCAAAGGACCAAACCCAAACCAATTTAATATTGATACCGCGTTTTGCAATCAACAACAGTTTCTTTGGGAAATCCCTAGCAACAACTGGGTATTCATTCCGCAATCTGGTATAGTACAAAATGCAACGCATTTGGTGTTTAATACGGCAAGGGATGTTCAAATGTTCGTAAACTTGGTAGACACGCTCTCAAATTGTCCCGTTTCCCTTGATGTGAATATACGATCCAATGAAGTTCCCGATCTTGATATCCCTAGTGATACTACGCTCTGTTTTTCAACCCCGTTTGACGTGCCACTTCCTGATGCGGCATGGTATCGACTTGATGGTACTAACATAAATCCACCGATTATTATTGATTCAACAGGTAACTTTCTGCTGATAGCAGGAAATCGCAATTGTACGGATACGGCGGCATTTGCCATTTTTAAATATCCCGAAATCAAGGTCAATATCCAACAATACAATCCTTGGACCTGTTATTTAGATTCACCTTTAATCTTTAATGCGGCTCCCCCATCCTATCAATATTACTGGAAAGGGTCCACTACTGCAGATTCAATTTACTTTACTCAAGATACGCAACACATTCAATTGTTGGTCATAGACAGTCATCAGTGCGAGAAGACGTATTTCGTACAACCCGATTATTCTTGTTTTAAACCTGTTTGGATCCCAAATGTATTTACTCCCGATGGCAGAGGTCCAAATGAAAACGAACGCTTTGCGGCCTCATGCGCATCGTGTCAAACTACATATATGAGAATTTACAATCGCTGGGGAGAAATGATTTATTCCGGCATTGAACCTTGGGACGGCACCTATCAAGGAATGCTCGTACCCAATGGAGTCTATGCTTATGTAATAGGTGTCGAAATTAGCTTTGGAACTCAAAAGAGCCTTCAGCATTTCAAGGGAAGTGTGCAGGTGTTAAGGTAGGGAGATTGATAATAAATAATTATCATGTATCATTTGTTTTCATCTTCTTGACTTTGACGTGATAGCGCAATATTTTGGCGTACAAAGAATGTAAATACCCTATTTTTTCGAATTGGGTTGGATTCTACTTTTCAATTTTAAGTATTTATTTCTAAATATCCGATAGTACTGTTTTCAGTCTAAATCGATACTATTTTACTCTTTTTTTAGTACTGTTTTAATACGATTTTAGGGCATAAAAAATATAGATTTCATACGGTTTTCGGTATTGATTTTGCTAAATTATTTGTATTCATTTGGAACATGAAAAATAAAAATTTAGACATCATGAAAAACTTTACAAAAGCACTATTCTCATTATTATTACTTTCTGTAATTACCAATTCTTCAAAGGCACAATGGACGCCTTGCCCCACTCCAATTTGCCTAGAGGGCACAATTACAAACAACACTACCAATAACTTAGAATATGTAGCTCTATTTCCTGGTTCTACTCAATGTTCAAATGACGTTGTATTTACACCTCCCCCATTGGGACCAAGTATCAGTTATTCAATTGAAAAACACAAGTGTATAGATGGTCCCTGCGTTTGTCCTATCGGATTAAAATTGGTTGAATTGGCCTTACCAAATATTTACGATGTAAACACACTCACTATAGCAAACTACACACCACCAATTACAATAAACTTAGCTCCAATTATTTTAAGCAATGGAAATTCAATAAATATCACCTATATTTACAATAGCCCTACTAATATTGATATCATCATTAATTAATGTTCATAACAAAGAGACATATCATATTAAGTGTGTTTTTATGTCAATCGCTAACCGCACAAATTGCATCAAAGTTACCCATATACCCCTTTGGTTATATTGATTTTTCTGATTCGACTACAAAATTTATAAGAAACACAGGTTTCAACTACCTGCGTGGTCGATTAATGGGCTTTATTGACAGTGGTTTTCAATTACAAAATGAGCATTCATTTCTTGATTACTCATCTAGCTATATGTTAGCTAATTTAGAAGTTGATAGTTTCAATATTTACTCAGATAGAACGGGTATTTATAATTCGAAAAATGAATTATTATATCAAAGTGGAACGAGAAACAAATGGAGGACTAGTATCCTGTCTCCTTCATTGCCTGATGGTGTTCCATACATGGATTCAGCATACATTGAAAAAAGGCTCAATAACCGAGGCAATAATTTCTGTGTGAAATTTACTGATAACAGTGAATTTGGTGCTTGTTTTTGGGATGAATTTCAAAAACAAATAATTGCACTCCAAATACATCACAAAAATGAATATACAAAAATTGACACTTTATATTCGTTGAATGAGCTTTCACAATATTTTTCAGTTACATGCGGTCCAATACCCGGATCCTATTGGATCGTTGGACTGTCCATCGATCGTGAAAAATTCCTGAGTTATTTATGGAAAAAATCTGGAATTGATACATGTATTTCAAGCCCAATTACTGACCCTACCATTTGGCAACTTTACACAAAATCGCCAATTTTCTCTCCAAACAATAAATATATGTTCTGCCTTAAAGCCAACAACAACCGATTCATTTATACAACCAATGGCAATTCAGCAGACCAGTTCATCCAACACTATTACACGGATTCCACTTATGATTCACTATCTAGAATGTATGAATTTGATCAGTCATCAGGAATATTAAAATTACTTTTAAAAATTCCAATACAAGGAATAAATGCCGTATTTTCTGCTAACTCAAAATTTATATATACCACAGGATTCCCTTCAGATAAGGAGTTTGGTCAAGGCAATGAACCAACTGTCAAATTAAGAAAATATAACATTTTTGGTCAATTTTTAAATTCATACACTTCAAAAAAACATTACAACTATGATTGGTTCAATCCGTCAGAACTTAAGTTGCTTCCAAATGGAAATATTTACCATGGTGTTAATTATAAAGATGCATCAAATTCATCCAATGTTTTTGACAGGAAAGTAGATATATTTCTAAATACCATTAACAACAACTATGAATCAGATCTTGACACTAGCATATCATTTAGTAATCTATCAATTTTAGAAACTGCAAATTTTGATGAGTTTAACCAAATTGTTCATGAAACAAGAGGTTGGATTAATTATTTATCATGTAAATGCCTTGAACAAGAATTAAATTTAGAAATACCGAGAAAACATTGTTTAACTGACACATTAGTACTAGGAATCCCCTATTCACTTCATGACTCCATTTTAATCAATTGGGGCGATGGTGAAAAAGATGTAATTTATCCATCTCAAAAAGATGCAAAACACAAATATCATAACGCTGGAAATTACTCAATTAAGCTGCTGTATATCTCGCCTTTTACATCGTTCGATCAACATATTAATTTAACATTAATAAAACCAGCAGAAAGACCCATCATCAGAGATTCATCAATCTGTATGGGTGAAGATATCCACTTATTCTTGACCGATTCTCTTTGGTTTTGGAAAATGAACGGAAAACAAGAAATCCATATACAAAATCAGGATTATTATTTGTTTTGTTATTCTGACTCTATTTGCGGGAACCAAAAGGATTCCATTTTTGTTGATGTATTACCAGTTCCAAAAATACACCTTCCCGATACCTTGTTATGCCCTGAAAATGTTCTTAATATAAATATCCCCCAGGAAGTATCAAATATCATTTGGGATGGCAATCCCTTGGACACCAGTCATTTCAAACAATTCAATCAGAATGGCACTCACACCCTTCAATATTCAAATCAATATTGTAGTAGAATCGATACCTTTGAAATTGCAATTTCAGAAACACCTAAAATAGAGGTCTTTCAACGAAACCCTGATGCCTGTTATCAATACGAACCTTTGATTTTTGATTTGTCCATCAAGGATTCCACAAACAACCTAATTAAATGGCCGGAATACACCCCTTATTTAAGTACATACCTAACTCAAAACATCGATACGTTCCGATTTTCCATTATCAATCAAGATGCCTGTTTGAGTGAATATCAGGTTTCCCCTAAATATTATTGCAAACCAGAAATTTATATCCCAAATACTTTTACTCCCGATCAAAATGGGCCACCAGAAAATGAAACCTTTGCACCCATTATAGAAGACGGAAAATTAAAATATTTAAAGATCTTCAATCGCTGGGGAGAAATGATTTATTCCGGCGTTGAACCTTGGGACGGCACCTATCAAGGAAAGCTCGTACCCAATGGAGTCTATGCTTATGTAATAGGTGTCGAAATTAGCTTCGGAACTCAAAAGAGCCTTCAGCATTTCAAGGGAAGTGTGCAGGTGTTAAGGTAAACAGCCCCAATAATAACTTGGTATCACTAACCTTTTGGTCCAACAACTGGTGGGTATATTATAGTCATTCCTCAACCATCAATAGCTAATAAGGCGTAAAAAAGGCTTCCCCCGAAAAGAGAGAAGCCCTACTGATACATACATTATCGCCGTATTTAAGCCATATTGTCTAAGAAATCGATAAACGTTTGAGGCGTGCTGATGATATTACAATTGCTTGGCACCTTCAAATCGCGGCGACGCACAATCTGATTTCCGGTTAAGCAAATAGGAATATCGGGCCAATTTCGGGTAAGCGTATTCACATAAACCTGAATCGGCATGTTGGAATTGGCATTGGTGATAGCGCAAAACAACACATCCGGCTTGTGTACCTTACACAACTGGTGAAGATCGTCTATGGGCGTTGAAGATCCCACGTAAATCACTTCATGACCTCTGGTTTTAAGGATGTAACTGGCAAAAAGCAAGCTCAATTCGTGGTTTTCTCCATTCGGAAGAAACAAAATAAATTTGCGCGCCGTTGGAATGCGTGGGGTGGTAACCTGATCGATCGACACATACAAACGCTGTTTGATCAGGTGGGTAATAAAATGCTCATGGGCCACGTTAATGCTTCCGCTCAACCATAAAATACCCACGTGTTGTAAAAAAGGAAAAATGATTTCGGAAGTGGTTTCTACCATTCCCAATTTGAGCATGTTAATCGACAATACCTTATTGAACTCCTTTTCATCAAAGGCAATCATGGCATTCGTAAGCGATTGAATTTGATTTTGATACGACGAATTATTTTCAGAGATATGCAGGGTGCGGCGTTGCACTTCCTCGCGGGTCATTTCAGCAATTTTACTGATTTTGTATCCGTGATTGTTGAGCAAAGCCACATTCATCATGTACTTCAAATCCTCCTCCTCGTAATAGCGAATGTTGGTGTCGGTTCGCTTGGGCACTAACATTCCGTAGCGCTGTTCCCATACCCGAATCGTGAATGCCTTGATTCCAGTGATGTTCTCAACGTCTTTGATAAAGTACTTGTCCCGAAAATCTTTTTTAGATTTCCGTGGCGCACGACTTTTTTTCGTTTCGTTTGTTATACTCTCAGAGCTTTTAACCATTTTATCAATGAATATTATAATTACCGGTTCATCCGGACTCATCGGCACCACTCTTAAACGTCAGCTTGTATCATTAGGACACCGCGTTTTTGCGTTGGTACATAATGATAACAAACCAAGTGTCAAAAAAGATTTAACTTGGTCAATAAAAAATGATTATGTCTGTTTTCCTCAAGGAATTGACATCCACGTAATCATCCATTTGGCCGGTGCGAATATAGGCAAACGGTGGACAAAAGACCATAAAAATGCGGTGATGGAATCGCGCGATGCCGGCACCCAATTGTTGGTTCGAGAAACCATAAAGCAAAACATCCAACCCCGAATGTTCATAAGCACAAGCGCAATCGGACTCTATCCGGATCCTACCGTTCAAGAAATAGATGAAACCGGACCTACAGGAAGCGGCTTTTTAAGTGAGGTATGTCAGCGGTGGGAAGCCGCCCTAAAACCCCTTCGTGACAACCAAATTCCGGTAGGAATTGTACGTGTAGGCTTGGTTTTGGATAAAACCGCCGGACTTTATCCCATAGCGTCGAAAACACGCAAATTGGGCATCGTGCCCCTTACCGGCAGTGCCCAAAATTGGTGGAGTTGGATCCATATTTCGGACTTGTTAAACATTTACACGTCTTTAGTGGAAGGAAGGATTCCTTTAGATATTTATAACGCCGTTGCTCCACAAGCCGTTACCCAAAAAGAATTTGCCCATGCGCTCATCAAGGAAACGAAAAAAGCACGCCAATTGATGCTGCCCATAGCCTTTACCCCAACTATACCGGCCTTTATATTAAAATTGGCAATGGGAGAACAAAGCGTGTTAGCCCTCACCTCGCAACATATCGTATCATCGAAACTGCCAGAATCGATTTTTTCGTTCAAAAATATTAACGAAGCCCTCGAAGACTTAGTACATGCCTAATTTCAGTTACTTTTGGTTTCGCCGCGACTTGCGCGAAACCGATAACCACGGATTGTTTCGGGCTCTATGTTCGGGACTGCCCATTAGACCCGTATTTATTTTTGACCGTGATATTTTAGATAAGCTGTCGAACAAAAATGACGCAAGGGTAAGTTTTATATACCGGGAATTGATGGACATGCGCACGCGCTTTCAGGCGGTAGGCAGCGATATCGAAATTCATTACGGTCCGGCAATTGAGGTATGGAAAACACTATTGCAGAACCAACCCAAAGCCGTTTTTACGAACGAAGATTACGAGCCTTATGCCCTATTGCGCGATGCTAAAATAGCTGAAATGTGTGCGCTCGGGGGAATTGAATTTAACGCCTTCAAAGACCAGGTTATTTTTGCTAAAAACGAGGTGGTAAAAGACGATGGGAAGCCTTACACGGTTTTCACGCCTTATATGAAAAAGTGGAAAATGGTTCTCGGGGGAAATCCGATTGAAGCCTATCACTCCGAATTGCATTTATCGCAATTAGAAAAATTTGTATTTGCGGAAATTCCAACTCTTGCCCAAATGGGGTTCGAGGCGAGCTCATTGGTCTTCCCCCAGAAGGAAATCCAACAAGGTCGGATTAAAAACTACGAATCGCAGCGCGATATTCCGTCTATTTTAGGTACGAGTCGATTGTCGGTACACTTTCGTTTTGGAACCATTTCGGTGCGCGAAAAATTCAAGAAAGGGGCTACATTGTCGGAAAAGTGGATCAATGAATTGATATGGCGCGAGTTTTACATGCAAATTTTATGGCATTTTCCGCATGTGGTAACCGGGTCTTTTAAATCGCAATACGATGCTATTGCGTGGCGCAACGACGAGTCGGATTTTGAAAAATGGAAAGCCGGCAAAACCGGATATCCTTTGGTGGATGCGGGTATGCGCGAATTGAATACTACGGGCTTCATGCACAACAGAGTCCGCATGGTCGTTGCCAGTTTTTTAACCAAGCATTTGCTCATTGATTGGCGCTGGGGCGAGTCGTATTTTGCGGAGAAGTTACTCGATTTTGAGCTGGCCAGTAACAATGGGGGCTGGCAGTGGGCTTCGGGTAGCGGTGTAGATGCGGCGCCTTATTTCCGGGTTTTCAATCCGCAATCGCAATTGGAAAAGTTCGATCCGGAATATAAATACGTAAAAACATGGGTGGCAGAATATGGCACCGCAGCGTATCCCAAGCCGATGGTGGATCATAAAATGGCTCGGGAACGGTGTTTATCGGTTTATAAAGACTCCCTTCGGTCGTAAGGGACTCGCTTTGCTCGTAAGGGACTCCCTTCGGTCGTATGAGCTCGGCTGCCGCCTCGAAGGGAGTCCTTTGTTGTATGTGACCTTAGAGAGTTAATTGTAATTTATAATTCACCATTCATAATTCACCATTCATAATTCATAATTAACCCTGCGTTTTCAGCAAATAGGCTTTAATAAAAGGCCATAGGTCGCCGTCCATTACATGATTCACGTTGCTGGTTTCGGTTTCGGTACGAACGTCTTTGATCAATTTGTACGGATGGAAAACGTAATTGCGGATTTGCGATCCCCATTCGTTTTTCATTTTCCCGGCTTCGATTTCTTCTCTTGCGGCATTGCGCTTTTGAAGTTCCATTTCATACAAGCGCGATTTCAGCATGGCCATCGCACGCTCGCGGTTGCCCAATTGACTGCGTTCTATCTGACAAACAACCACGA
>JAULUW010000008.1:0-2481 GCA_032111345.1 Bacteroidia bacterium | reverse complement strand
CGGTACCCTGCAAAGCCTTCCTGCAAAACATGTAGACACGGGTATGGGTTTTGAGCGTTTGGTGCGCGTTATCCAAGAAAAGAAATCCAATTACGATACCGATATTTTCTCCTATATAATCGATAAAACCGCTGAATTGTCGAAAGTGCCTTATGGGAATTCTCTAGAGCAAGATATTGCACACCGGGTAATTGCCGATCATATTCGGGCGGTAGTGATGATTATTGCCGACGGACAATTGCCTGCCAATAACGGGGCGGGATATGTGGCTCGAAGAATTTTAAGACGCGCCATCCGTTACGGATACAGTTACCTGAATTTGACTAAGCCCTTTTTGACGGATTTAGTCGCTCCTTTAGGGAACTATTTCAAAGATTCATTTCCCGAAATCCACCAACAAGAGGCATTTATTCAAAAAGTTATCCGCGAAGAAGAAATGTCCTTCTTCCGCACCCTCAGTCAGGGCATGGCCCGTTTGAACGATTTCTTTGAACAATCGAAGCAAACGGAAATTTCGGGTGAAATGGCATTTGAATTGTACGATACGTTCGGATTTCCTATCGATTTAACAGAACTTATTGCCCGAGAAAAAGGGGTGAATATCGATTTAGATGGCTTCCAAAAAGCCCTTCAAGAGCAAAAAGACCGATCCAAAGCCGATGCCAAAAAAGATACCGGCGATTGGCAAATTTGCCAAGGAGATGCGCAAGAATCTTTTTGCGGATACGACACACTTTCGGTTAAAACCACTATTTCCCGCTTCCGTCAAGTAGAACAAAAAGGCAAACAGTTTACACAAATCGTGTTGGATAATTCGCCTTTCTATGCCGAAAGCGGCGGTCAAGTGGGCGATACCGGTGTTTTAGTGGGCGAAGACGGTTCGATTATTGAAATTTTCGATACCCAAAAAGAAAACAAGTTGCATGTTTTGTTTACCCGAAGCAAAATTGGAAACACCCAACAAATGTACACCGCTGAAGTTGATGCGCGCCGCCGAGCCCTAATATCCAGCAATCACAGTGTTACGCATTTAATGCACAGTGCGTTAAGAGAGGTATTGGGTGCACATGTTGCCCAAAAAGGCAGTTTGGTAAGCCCAGAAGGCCTGCGTTTTGACTTTTCTCATTTTGGGAAAATGACAAGCGATGAAATTCAGCAGGTAGAAACGCAGGTAAATCAAAAGATCCGCGAAAATATTTCCCTCAGAGAATACCGCGATATGCCGATTGAGGAAGCTCGAAACATGGGTGCAACGGCGCTTTTTGGAGAAAAATATGGCGATTCGGTGAGAGTAATAGAATTCGATCCTAATTATTCCATTGAATTGTGCGGAGGAACCCACGTAAAACAAACCTCTGAAATTGGTTTGTTTAAATTGGTATCTGAAGCAAGTGTTTCTGCTGGGGTGCGACGTATTGAAGCCTTTAGCAATGAAGGCGCAATGCAGTATGTACAACAGAAACTGGCAGAATTTGGCGCTGTTCAAGAGAAATTACAATTCCCTAAGGATGTGGTGCTTGCTATCGATAAACTTATCGAAGAGAAAGCGACTTTGAAGAAGCAATTAGAGCGCTTGGAGCAAGAACAGGTTTCTGCGATTTTAAAGGATTTAAAGGCGAAAGTACAAACACAGGATTCCATTAATTTTGTTCTAGAACCTTGCCATTTGCCAAATGCAGAGGCGGCGAAGCAATTGTGTTTCGAGATGAAAGATGCGTTTGAAAATTTAGTGGTCGTGTTGGCCTATCAGGTAGCAGACAAACCCGGAATTGCTATATATATATCCGAAAATTTAGTTCAAGAGAAGAATTGGAATGCCAGCACTCTCGTTCGTGATTGTGGCAAGTTTATCCAAGGTGGCGGTGGAGGACAAGCCTTTTTCGCAACAGCGGGAGGCAAGCAGCTAAACGGATTGTCTGACGCGTTGGCGCATGCACGAGCGTATTTTTTAGGGGCTTAGGGAAGATATAGAGCCGAATTAATTCAGCAATCCAACTTAAAACGCCAATATCACTTTCTTAGTTTCGAAAAAAGGTTCAGGAAATTTTTCAAAAATGGAATGAACCTTTATTTTCATGCGTGGATTCAGCGCAAGGGCATCGTTCAGTTCTTCCGATAAATCTCCGCCTTTAAGCATGGCCATATAAGGTTTACCTGTCCATTTTTTATGCATCCATCCCAACATATCTTTAGTGGGAGCAACCGCGCGCGAAACCGCCAAATCAAAGGTTTCGTTGATGTCTTCAACTCGAGAATGCGTAGCCCGAACATTTGTTAATCCAATATCGGCCGCAATGGTATTTACTACGTTTATTTTCTTGCCGATGCTGTCTACCAAATGAAATTGAATATGGGGAAATGCAATTGCCAAAGGGATACCTGGAAATCCACCACCGGTACCAATATCTACCACATTATGTACATTTTCAAAAGAGGCCAACTCCACCAATGTCAATGCGTGTAAAACATGATGCAGGTAAA
>JAULUW010000007.1:0-4522 GCA_032111345.1 Bacteroidia bacterium | reverse complement strand
GGTTCCGATAATGAATTTGTGTTATAGTGAGGAGGATATTGCCAATTTTGATGAACGTTTTAAAGTGCTCCCTCCTTTGCGCAGCGAGAGCGACCAAATGGCCCTTCGGAATGCTGTATTACAAGGGCATATACAAGCGATTTGCTCCAATCATACCCCGGAAGATATCGAAAATCAAAAAGTAGAATTCGACTATGCGGGATTCGGTGCAGCGAGCTTATCGGGATTTATTTCGACTCTTTTTACGGCTTTTTCTGACGATGAATTGATCAATGTGATTCAAGCCCTCACAGTTGGGAATAGAGGTTTTTTGAATTTGTCAAATAAGGAAATCGCTGTTGGTGAAAGGGCAGAACTAACCGTGATAAGTAGGAATGTTGAAGATACTTCCTTCGAGAATGGAAGTATTGCCTATAATAAACTCCCAAAGCCCAAGGGTAAGGGCGGATTAATCTGCACTTTAAGAGGTTCTAGTTTATTTAAGCCCTAAAAAAAGCTGGATTTTTCATCTATAGGAATTCCTTCGCAAAAAAAGCAACAATACTAAAAACTGAAATAATGATCGAAAATATGGATAACTCCAATGAAATTGAAACGAATACGCCCTTGGGGTTTTCGGATAAACTAAGACTGTTTTTTAATCAACCCTCTATTTTCCATGGGGTTCTACTGGGCTTGGTATTATTTGCCGCAAAATTGGTGTTTTACTTGAGTCAACATTGGGACTTTATTTTAGAACCGTCCTTCATGTATTTAAGTTTCGCCATGATTCTATATGCTGTATTTACAGCGGGTAAAGCAGAGAGAAACGCATTTGGATCGCGTTTCACCTATTTCAAAGCTTATTCAAGTGGATTCAAAGTAATGGTAATCGGAATTGCGTTTTCGGTTTTGGCAGATGGGATTTTGTACAATATAGATAGTGATTTGGCCAATGAAACCGTACAAGCGCAAATAGAGAAAGCCGTAATTGGATTTAAAGAAATTCCCTTTATCAGTGATGCGGATAAAGATATGATCATTAAAGAACTCAAAAAGCAGCAGCTGAATTCATTTTCATCTTTATTCAGTGCATGGTTTGGGAAAGTGTTTTTAAACTCAATATGGATTTTTATAACCGCTATTTTCTTGCGATACAAACCAGGTTCGAACGATTGGCTCAATGCACCCGATAATGAGAATCAAGGAGCTGAATAGTCCACAAAACCCTTGGTTTAAAGATGTTAAAAACCTCATCGAAAAAAATCGCTTTCGCAAGAAACAAGGTCGATTTGCGGTAGAGGGATTCAAAGAAATCGCTTTAGCATTACAAGCAGGATTCCGGATGAACAGCCTCGCGTTTGTGCCGGGTAATGTAAATCCAGAACTTGATTTTAAAGATTTTAATCTGGGAATTGACATAGATTTAATTGCTCTTACTCCTGCTTTAATGTCTGAAATTTGTGTGCGGAGCGATTCAAAAACAGCCTTAGCGATTTTTGATTACAAGGAGGTTACGCCGAAATCAGGTATCGAAATGCTATCGGTAATTATAGTGGAAAAAGTAGAAAAGCCTGGCAATCTAGGGGCTATATTGAGAACGGCGGATGCGGCCGGTATACACGAAGTTTGGCTTTGTGATGCCAATGTGGATGTGTTTCACCCTCAGGTAATTCGCAATAGTTTGGGTACCGTTTTTCATGTACCCGTGAGATCCTTAAGCTTCGAGGCCTGTATTGCCGAGATTGAAAAATACCAACTTCAGGTATTTACTACTTTTATGGAAGATTCCATCACCTTGTTTGAAGCGAATTTCAGTTTGCCCATGGCGCTGGTTTTAGGCACTGAGCATGAAGGAGTAAGTGATCGTTGGAGAAACATCGGACAAAATGTGCAAATTCCTATGAACGGTGCCATCGACAGTCTGAATGTTTCTGTAGCCGCTTCTGTGTTTATGTATGAGATTTTAAGGCAGCGTCGAATAAAATAGTATTTCGTCTAAATTAATATGGACTTGTTTGTGTTTTATACTACATTTGATTGAATATCATGAAAATAACTTCTTTTTTAACGGTTTTATTCCTTACGGCCTCTCAACTCGGCGCGCAAGATACCCTTTCAGCGAGTTCACATGATACGTTGCTTTTTCACAAGGTCTTAGGGGGGCATGATGCTGCGGTAGAAAGCTTAACGTATTCCAAAGACGGTAGCTTATTTGCTACAGGATCGTGGGATCGCAAAGCACGTTTATATCGGGTTGATTCCTTAAAGAATTATTCGTTTTTGAGAAGTTTTGATTTTCACCATGCGGCCATTACCTGTTTAGATATCAGCGCCGATAATAAATACATTGCCATTGGTTCTAAAGATTTTACTTTCAGTGTGTATGAAGTTGAAACAGGCAAATTGCGATTTGTATCTAGAGATCACACCAATGCCATTTCGCAATTGTTTTTTGATCCTTCCTCTACGTTTTTGATAACGGCTTCGAGTGATGGAACTGCCCGGGTATATCGCGTTCAAGACTTTGAACAGGCCAAACCTAATTCTTTGGTTTTGAAATATACCTCTAAAATCAACGGGGCCCAATTATCTCCCTCTAAAGGGAAATTTTTATTGGCTTGTGACGATGCAAAAGTAGTACAGGTTAATTTAAAAGGAGCTGTTTCTGCGGCCTTTATAGGACATCAGGCCCGTGTAACATGTTTAGATGTTTCTCACAGTAATAAATTTATTGCGAGTGGAAGCGACGATAAAACCATTCGAATTTGGGATGTAAAAACCCGCCAAGCGCGATTTGTATTGGAAGGGCATGGTTGGAATGTAACCTCGGTTCATTTTTCTAAAGACGATCGGTATTTGATTAGCTCTTGTAACAACGGAGAGGTGAAAATTTGGGATCTTCAAACCGGTAAAGAATGGGGTAATGTGCCTACTCTTGGCACAAATGCCAGACAAGCAATGTTTGCTCCGAATATGCAAACTGTAGCCGTTGCTTCGCTTCAAGCTAAGCCTCCTTTTGGTGCCATTTTATATCATAGTCCTCTTAAAGTAGAAGTTCCTCAAAAACCAGGAAAAGGCAATCCTCAAAAAGGAGGTAAACCCTTGCCCGGTAAACCTGTAAGTAAAACAAACACCAAAACAGGTGCGAAGCCTAAGGGAAATACGCCCCCCAACTAGAAAAAAATAGACATCGTTAAATACCCCAAGTGTGGTTCGGATAATTTAAAGATCGTTTATGTATCTTTGAATCATCATGAGTGATGTTTTAAACAGTCAGAAAGCACCCGAGCCAGTTGGTTTATATCCGCATGCCCGTAGGGTAGGGAATTTGTTGTTTTTAAGCGGAGTGGGTCCGCGTTCGAGAGGAACCAAAGTTATTCCTGGGGTAACTTTAGATGAAAATGGATCAATAGCCTCTTATGATATCGAAGCCCAGTGTCGTTCCGTATTTCAGAATGTTCGTTGGATTTTAGAAGATTCAGGTTCTTCATGGGACCAAATGGTAGATGTAACGGTTTTTCTCACCAATATGAAGGATGATTTTCCAACCTACAACCGTTTATGGGCGGAGTACTTTGGGGATAATCCACCCTGCCGTACTACTTTAGAAATAAATTGCTTGCCAACGCCCATTGCAATTGAATTGAAAGTGATTGCTACAGTGGGCGGTGCGTAATTCAATTTGATATTGCGCCCTGCTGTATGTAGTTTCGTTGACTAGCCATGTTCAACGCCCATATCGATCTTTTTATTCATTACATTGTTAAAAATCGGCGCATGAGTGCCCATACGGCTTTGGCATACCGAACCGATTTGGAGCAGTTTAATGCCTATCTTTTGGGTATAGGGAATCCCAAATTGGAGCAATTGAAAGCGTCTTACATTAGATTGTGGATGAGCGATATGATGCAGAATGGCTTGAGCGCTCGTTCGGTAAATCGCAAATTGTCATCAATTCGCAGTTATTTCAAATTCTTGAGAAGTCAAGACTTGATGCTGCATAATCCCATGACAAAAGTGGTACCACCTAAAACGGCCAAGCACCTGGTAAAAGACATTCCGGCAATTGATTTAGAAGCCATGTTTGCACGCTTTCCTTGGAACGAATCAGAAGAGGGTTACAGAGATCGACTCTTGCTTCTTTTGCTCTATACCACGGGCATGCGATTGTCGGAGCTGATTCAATTAAAGCGAAGCGATGTAGATTTTAGCCGGAATTTATTAAGAGTGTTGGGAAAGCGCAATAAAGTGCGGGATATACCCATTCATCCCGAACTATCTGAAGGCCTGTGTGCTTATTTAAGCACACATAAGTTTGATACGGTATTTGCATTGCCAAACGGAAACGAGTTATACCCAGTATTCGTTTACAGATTGGTAAATCGATATTTGAGTTTGTTCTCGAGTGCTGCCAAAACCAGTCCACATGTATTGCGACATTCCTTTGCAACGCACATGTTAAACAATGGGGCCCAATTAATGGCGATTAAAGATTTACTAGGCCATTCTAGCTTGAGTGCCACGCAAGTGTATACAAAGA
>JAULUW010000006.1:0-3339 GCA_032111345.1 Bacteroidia bacterium | reverse complement strand
CACATTGGGAAGGAAATTCATTTCAATTACTTTTCTTCCCCCACCTTTACATCCCTCACAACGACCGCCTTTTACATTAAAAGAAAAACGACCGGGTTTATAACCGCGTATTTTACTCTCGGCGAGTTGGGTGAAAAGATTCCGTATTTCTTGGAATACCCCGACATACGTTGCGGGATTACTTCGCGGCGTTCTGCCGATTGGACTTTGATCGATTCGAATAACTTTATCAATCAAATCCAAACCTTCAACGCTATCGTAGGAGAGGGGGCGGTGGTGAGAACCATAAATTTTGTGTTTGGCAAGCGGATAAAGGGTTTCGTTGATTAAAGTAGACTTGCCACTGCCGCTTACACCCGTAACACACACAAAAATTCCAAGTGGAACATGTAAATCGGTTCCTTTTAAATTATTACCGCTACATCCTAACACGCGAATGTATTCTTTTGAAGGTTTTCGACGTTTTTCGGGAATAGGAATTTTAGCCGTGCCGTTCATATACGCAGCGGTAACTGCTGCCGAATTTAAAAATTGAGGAACCGTTCCAGATGCCACAATTTGCCCGCCATTTTTTCCGGCCAGTGGACCGATTTCAACCAACCAATCGGCGGCTTTCATCATGTCCTCATCGTGTTCAACAACCAATACCGAGTTTCCGATATCTCTTAAGTCCTTCAAACTTTGAATCAAACGTTCATTGTCACGTTGGTGCAAGCCGATAGAAGGTTCATCTAAAATGTATAAAACGTTTACGAGTTTAGATCCAATTTGGGTAGCCAAACGGATTCGCTGTGCCTCGCCACCGCTTAACGTTTTAGCCGGTGAATGTAAAGAAAGGTATCCCAAACCCACACCCGATAAAAAGGATATGCGGTTTTTAATTTCTTTTAAGAGTTCGGTGGCAATAATACGCTGCCTATCGGTAAGTCGATCTTCCACATTTTCTAACCATTCCGACAAAAATGAAATGTTCATTCTCGATAAATCGGAGATACTCTTATTGTCGATTTTAAAATGCAGCGATTCTTGCTTCAATCGGTCGCCATTGCAAATGGGACAAGAAACTTCATGAACAAATTCTTCGGCCCACTCACGCATGCGATCGTCGTCGGATTCAAAATACGAATCCGCAACGATATTGATAACGCCTTTAAAATAGGTTTCGTACTTATGTCCGCCCCATTTGTCGCCTTTCATCACAATATCAATGGGTTCTTCATCGCCGTACAACACCGCCTTTAATTGTGCTTCACTCAGTTTTTCTATGGGATCGGCGAGGGAGAAATGGTGTTTTTTGGCAATGGTGCGCAATTGTTGAAAGGTCCAATTTTCACGCAATTCTCCAACAGGTAAAATCCCCCCTTTATTGATGGATTTCTTAGGGTCCGGAATAATGTAATCGATATTTACTTCGGATTTCACTCCGATACCTTCGCAATGTTCACAAGCACCGTATGGCGAATTGAACGAAAACGAATTGGGTTGGGGTTCTTGGTAACTGATTCCTGAAACAGGATCCATTAAAAATTTGCTGTAGGGATGTAAATCTCCTTTTTCGTCAATGACGGTTACATAACCTTCACCCACTTTCAATGCGGTGGCTAAACTCTCTTGAAGACGCTTTGGAGAGGCCGATTTTACTTCCAATCGATCGATTACGATATCGATATCATGAATTTTATAGCGGTCTAACATCATCCCCGTCGTGATATCCATCATCTGTTTATCAACGACTACTTTGTTATACCCGCGTTTTTTAATTTGTTCGAATAATTCGCGATAATGGCCTTTTCTAGACTTAATAACGGGGGCCGTTAATGCAATTTTTTGACCTTCATACGTACTCAAAATACTATCGTAAATCTGTTCTTCCGAATAACGCACCATTTTTGCACCGGTTACATAACTGTAGGCCTCACCTGCACGTGCAAATAGCAATCTCAGAAAATCGTACACTTCTGTAACCGTTCCAACGGTACTTCTTGGATTTCGAGATACGGTTTTTTGTTCTATAGCAATTACGGGAGACAAGCCCTTTACTTTGTCTACATCGGGGCGTTTCATATCCCCTACAAACTGCCTGGCATACGCCGAAAAAGTTTCTAAATAGCGCCTTTGTCCTTCCGCGAATAATGTATCAAAAGCGAGGGAACTCTTTCCCGAACCCGACAATCCTGTAAACACCACCAACGAATTTCTAGGAATTACAATGTCTACATCCTTCAAATTGTGCTCCCGCGCACCTTGAACAATAATTACTTTATCACTGTCGGGTTGGTGTATATCTGAAGGCCGCTGGGTCATAAATCGCAAAAATACAAAAGAAAGCCCCTATTTCCCTTTATTCCGTCGATATTTTGAACAATAAACACGAATCAAGCCGCCTTTATGCGAAACATTGTATTTTTGTTCCTCGTGCAGAATCAAATCAAAGCCTTTTACGCCCAAAATCCGCTGAAAGTAATTGTACTTTTAGGACTTGCATTACGTTTAATGGCGGTGTTTTTTTCTAGGGGTTATGCCTTCACAGACGACCATTATTTTGTAATTGAAGAAGCCCAGCAATGGATTTATCAGAGCGAACAACCTAGAACCCTTGGAAATCCCAATGTTATTTTGGAAGACAGGCTCTCACACGGCGCTTTATATACAGCCACGCATTACGTTTTATTTCAAGCTTATCGAACTATCGGATTTAATGATCCAATGCAGATCATGGTATCGATACGGCTTTTTCATGCGTTATACAGCCTGCTCATAATTGTTCTAGGGTATCGCATTGCGCGGATTTGGGCCAATCAAAAAGTGGCACTCGAAGTAGCCATGGTACTCTCGTTTATTTGGTTCATGCCTTTTTTATCCGTCCGTAACTTGGTGGAAATGGTATGCGTTCCACCGCTTATGGCCGCAACCTATTTGCTCGTTTCAAAACCAGGAAATCGCCGGTATTTATTTGCAGCGGGCCTCTTTGCCGCCCTTGCTTTTGCCCTCCGTTTTCAAACTGTTTTATTTTCTGGGATGTTCGGGGTTGTTTTGATTTTACAATCCAAATGGCGTTCTTCCATAGTGCTTTTAATGGGCTTTGCCCTTGGCAGTTTCTTCTTTTTAGGCGTATTGGATTGGGTGCTGTTTGGAAAACCTTTTTATGAAATTCTCTCGTATATCGAATACAACGCGACCCATGCAGGAGAATACCCCAACGGACCCTGGTATCAATATATTGGAGTCATTCTAGGGATGTTTTTGATCTTTTCCGGGGGAAATTGGACTTTCGCCGCATTTTCAAAATTCAGAACGTATGCAATCATCATGCTTCCCGTTGCCCTCTTTTTACTTTTT
>JAULUW010000005.1:0-22606 GCA_032111345.1 Bacteroidia bacterium | reverse complement strand
CTTCTTTCAATTGGGATAATCGATCCATAACAACCACCCTTTCGGAACTGCAACTGCAACCATGCGCATCTGTTTTTGCCTTCATCGAAACAACATACACCCCATCTTGGTTAAATGCGTGTTGCCATTTCGCATCAATGCCCCTAGTCGTAAATTCACCCCTATTTTCAATATCCCAAGTATACGTAACTCCATTTTGACCTCCTGCAATGTTTGCCTCGTTAATAGGCTCAAAAGACATCCCAAAAAAAGCAAAGGCATAATCTACCTCAAACACAAAATCACACGTTCTAGGCCGCGGTAAAACACGAACCGATTGATTGCGATTTCCATCACAATATCCCTCCCCTCTCGCCGTTAAACTAACTAAGAACGACATGGAATCTGTAGCGTCAAACACTACCCTAAGATCTTTTTGGTTGGATGTGTTCCCATCTCCCCAAGCCCAAGTATACTGAAGTCCCTCCAAAGGAACCGTTGTATTATTCATTTTAATGCTGTCACCAGCACAAGCAACATCAAAATCAAAATCTACTTTGGGGGAATTCAATATCCGGATATTTTGAACCGAACTATCCAAACATCCATTGTCAAATATAATTTTCAAAGACACATCTTGGTCTCCTGTATCTGCCCAATTTTGAAGAAATGAATCTTTCACACTCACTAACTCCCTATTGATCCTCCACTCTAACTGTCTTAGAATTCCAGATACGGAAGGGGTTGTATTCAGCCATTTTGTTGTTTGATTGATACAGGTTTTATCGGCGGTAAAACGGACTTCTGGAGCTGGTTTGACGACTATAGGTATCCAAGCTGTATCGCTGCAACCAAATTCGCTTTTTACTATTAATTGAACCCTTTTCAATCCGGCTGTATCGTATTTAAATTGCGAATTCTTTTGAGTGGCAAATGCCCCCGCTTCTCCAAAATCCCAACGTACCCCAAAAATGGCAGTCGACATTTGCGTTTTATTTACAAAATCTAATACGGTTTTTTGGCAAGCCGAAGTATCCACTTCCGCTCGTGCCAAGGGCTGTTCGAAAACCGTAACTCTTTGAATGTATTCATAACTACATCCCTGCGCTTCCCCGAACAAACTCAGAAAAAAATTGCCCCGATTGCTGTATCGGTGACTTATTTCTTTTGAATTGGATTGCACTTTTGCAGATCCATCACCAAAATCCCAAGTAAAGTTCGCATTTTGTGTAACACTGTTGTTTTCAAGGTTAAATCGTTTACCTTCACAAGCGATACCTCTTGAAAAGGAAACGTTGGGTACTGGATTTACCCTTATTTTTTTAGAATACTGAAACACATAATTATACGGCGAAGTAGTTACGGTAAGATTAAGGGTAAAAAGCCCCGTATCTGAATATACGGTGTAAGGACTAAAATCCGAACTGCTGTCTGAATTCCCAAAATCCCAGTAATAGCGCATATAGGAATTCCCAGCATTTAAAAGAGTAAGGTTTTTAATAAATAGGGTATCACCTACACATATCGTATCTTTTACTTCGAAATTTAATATGGGCGTTGGTTCTATGTAAATAGTTCGGGTAATTAGCGTATCGCACGCACCCAATAAGTCATATATACGCAGTTTCACATATACGACACTGTCCTCCAGGGCAGTATCTGAGGTCAAAAACGTCCAACGTAAATCGGAGCCCGAAATTGGCACTTTCAAATCCGCACCAGTTATAGTTCGCCCCCCTTTGGTATACGCTTGTGTTTCCGCAACCCATTTTTTTGTTTTACCATAATCGGCTCCGGTATACCCTCGCGGAGCAGAAGCGGTAAAGGCCCATTCGCGATTCAGGACCCCTACATCCATACTCGTTCCAATTACTGGAATATTGGGCTTAGACGAGTCCAAATTAGAAGTCAACGTACTGCCCCCTGGAGCGGGTTTCACGAAAATCCGATAGTTAAGCGTATCATCCTTGCCAAAATCGTTGGCACTGGCTAATATCAAACGAACAGCGTTCCAACCCCAATTATTCAAAATAACGGGCTCATCCAAGATAAATTTAGACGTATCTCCAGCCAACAAGGACAAAGGTTTTTTATAGGTTTTCAAAACCCCATTTTGCAAAATTTGTACTTGCACATGGGTAACAGTATCGAGATAGCCATTGCCTATTTGCACGAATCTGGTCAATTCAAAACCCGAACAAACCGTATCCGGCAAAAGGGCCGTTAAGGCGATGCTCAAATTCATGCTATCGATTACCGCCCCGCGATCCGTAAAATAAGGGTGTCTCTGTTTACCATTTACATCCCGTAAATTTCTCGTGCTGCTGGGTACATTATTCTGATTCCGATATTCAACCGACCGAAAATCGCTATTCTGGTCGTTCTTGAATGAGCCAGGAATCCAATACGTAAAACTATCACGAGCACCATATAGTTTCCAATCCCTATAATTTGAATATTGATTAACTTCAAAAGCCCAATTTTCAGTGCTGTAATTCTTTAGATAAAACGAATTATGTGTAACATCTCCCAAAACACTTACGGTATTCAAATACATCGGATAGAAATCTTGAGATCCGATACCTTGAATAATATTACCCATAATCTCTGTTTTAGAATCATCGTCTAGATACATAAAAGCCGTAACATGGAAATTCGAGTTGGCTATGGAATCGTATAGGGTATTATTGCGAACGTATAGGGATTGATTTGTATTATAATTGGTAGAAAACATGCAGTATGTTTCCAATGGACCATAATTATGAGCCAACAGATTATCATGCACATCGGTATTCTCACAATAATAAAAATAGATTCCAACTGTTTTGCCTTGGGCATTGACTGTTCTATTGCGTTGGATATTATTTTCTCCAATGTCCCAATTGCCTTTGCGCATAGCCGCGATGGCATACAATTCAGAGCTGGCGCTATTTGAATCCAATATATTGCCCAAAATGGTATTCAAACCCCAAGTTCCCGAACCCATTTCATTACAAAAAATCAACGTTCCTTGACCTGTATTTTTAGAACCTAAATCCAGTTGCCGAATCAAATTGCGATCAACATGCACATCCTCACCTAATTGCGTATAAATCACCACCGCGTAACCCCGATCACCTTGAATTTTATAAAAGCGATTCTTACTGATACTTACCTGCTCAGAATACTGAGACAATACTCCATGAAATCGCTGATAATATGTAAGATCCTCTAACCTATTGCCTTCAATCCGAATGACTTTCTTACTTCCTCCAATTATTTTCCAAACATTAATTCCAAATAAATTTTTTATATAATTGGAAGCATCTTTTAGTGCTGTGTTTTTATATGGAAGGTGTACAATTTCGTTATCCGTAATGGCAATTTCTTCAATATCAGACCGTCCATCAAGACAGAAAATACCAATCATTGAAGTATCTGTATTGCTGCTGGAATTGCAGTCCTCCCGGGTAATACGATTGTTCAAGCAGCGTTCTCCGTTCACATACCTCATATAAATTCCAATCGAATAAAATGTAGAAATGCGATTGAATTCGAAAATATTATGGGTAGAAACCCGCAGGTAATCGGATGTGCCTTGTTGGTCATAAATACCATAAAATGGTCCTGGTGATTGGGGCAATAAACAATAAAATTTGCCGTTGCATATTCTATTTCCGATACCGGGATGTGCGGTCAAACTTTGAGTAATCCGACCCGAATCTTGTGTAAACGCAATATATGCGCCCGTATCGGCACCGGATTTGGCCAATTTTGAAAATACAATGCTACAACTATCGATTACATTGCTATCGGCGCCACCAGAAAAACGAATTCCAATTAGCGAGGAATTCGTGGATGTATTTTCAATGTGCAACTGCCGAATACTCACATGGTCAATTCCCATTAAATGAAGGACTTCATGATTGAAGTCTCCAATTAATTTCTTTCCATTTCCATGGATGCGTATTTTCTTATTAACCGAAGTGGGGAGACTTGCATGTTGTTTTAAAACAATACGTTTATTTATGGTTTCATCCTGTTGAACCTGTATATCTATGTTTCCGGAAATTCCATTTTTTTGCAATTCTGAGGTAAAATCGAACCAACTTTGAAAATTACGAGACCCAGAACTCCCTCCTATGGTATAGGTACCCGACATTTGACTCCAAAGTGGAGAAAATCCATAAATAAGGAAAGCAAATGTGAGGGCGATACTTTTTTTGGTCATAATCAAATCCAAAGTCAAATTTAATACCCGAAAACTCGAGGTTATTGGGTATAAATTCCACTTGTTCAAAAATCAGTACACGAATAGTGCCAAAAAGTTAATTGGGCTGATCATCTTCGCTCATTTTTAACAAGCGACTGAAGGACTTATCACTCGGATTCTCAAAAATCTCTAATTCAAAATCTTTCACAGAGGCAAAAACATGATCAAAAATATCGGATTGTATATTTTCAAATTCAACCCATGTTTTAATCCGTGAAAAACAATAAATTTCCATTGGCACACCATTTTCACTTGGTGATAATTGGCGAACCAATAGGGTTAACTCATCATGAATATCAGATCTATCGGCTAAATAATTCCTTAAATACGTTCTAAATAAACCCAAATTGGTTAAATTTCTGGCAACGCCCTTTCCCTCTTTCTTCACGATTTCATTGTGTTTGGAAATTTCTTCCAATTTTGTTTCAATATAGTCCTTTAGTAATGGATGCTTTTTGAATTTTTGGATCATTTCCGTAGAAGCAAATTGAATGCTGTGTTGAGAAATTGTAACCGATCTTTTTATTCTACGCCCTTCAGATTCTTCCATACCGCGCCAATTTTTAAATGAATCCGCCGTAAAAGCAGCAGTGGGCACAGTAGTGTATGTATTATCGAAATTCCGTACCTTAACACTTACCAAATTAATATCCATTACCGTTCCATCTGCACCGTATTTAGAAAACTCAATCCAATCGCCATTCCGTAACATATCCGACGAACTGATTCTAATAGATGCCGCCAATCCCGCTAAGGTGTCCTTAAAAATCAGTAACAACGCCGCGCTCATTGCACCCACCGCGGTTAATAAACTCAAAATAGACCTTTCTGTCAAAATAGATATGGCTATCAACAGGGCAATTACATTGATTACAATACTCCCAACTTGAACATATGCCGCAATAGGTTTGTCTCTGAGAGATTCCGTCTGGAGTAAAACCACTTTCACAAATTTTAATACCGATTGTGCAAATTGATTCAAGGTAATAATCATCAACAATCCCATTAAAATTTGTGCGGGGCGTATAATTGAATCAAAACCGTGCAATACCAAAGGCATTGAAACCACGGCAAACCCTAAAGGAATAATCCGCGTTAGGTATTTAAAGGTATGGTTTTCAAGTAAGGTATTTAATATTGGGCGATCTACCTTCAATGAGTATGCCCTTATAGAGGATTGAACAATTTGTCTTGAGGCAAACGCAATTCCCCAAACCACTAGGATCAAAATTCCTATCAAGAGAAACAGTTTAATCCAAAGTGCCTTTTCACCAGAAAAACCAATACCTATTAACCAATTATATATCCAATCAGCGAGTCTTTGCTCTAAGTTAAAGGTTTGTTGCATACAACAAAGGTAATTAGAGGCAACTAATATGCCCAAATTCATTCCTTTTATCGATACAATCATGACCTTTACATAATCATCCCTTATTTTTGAATGTGCGCATTTTTATACCTAAATCCGTATTATTAATCCTTTTACTCATTCTAAGCTTAAGTGGCTTTCGCTACGGTAATGATTTGTTTGAGTTTAGTAAACACTTAGAAATCTTTTCAAATGTGTACAAAACCGTTCAAGAAGAATATATGGACGAAGTGCCCGCCTCAGAAATGGCGCAACATGCGATTAAAAGTATGTTGCAAAAATTAGATCCATACACCGTTTTTTATACCGAATACCAAGCCGAAGAAGCTTTAATTGAGCGACAAGGGGAATATGGAGGTGTAGGATGTAGGGTACAAATTCGAAACCAATTTCCAATGGTCATCGATATTGAAAAAGGGTATGGATTCGACAAAGCCGGTGTTAAACATGGCGATATCCTTCTTAAAGCGGGTGATGTAAACCTTAAAAATCGCAGTCTGGATGAGATGATGCAATTTTTCAGAGGCGCTCCCAATTCCATCTTTACGGTTACCCTTTTGCGTGGCTCTGATACCCTAACAAAAAAGGTTACTCGTGGTCAGATTGAGCAAAAATCGGTTTCATTCCAAAGTCCAATTAATTCCGAATATGGATACATAAAACTCGATGAATTTGGTCAAAATTGCGCTCAAGAAATTGAACAAGCACTTAAGATTCAAATTGATAGCCACCATATTAAAGGATTGGTTCTCGATTTACGACACAATGGCGGTGGATTATTAGATCAAGCAGTGGAAATTGTTGGTTTATTCGTGCCCAAAAATACGGTTATCGTAAATCTAAAAGGGGTGCATAAAATGGGCGTTCAACCCTGGAAAACGCCTAAAGAACCCTTAGCACCAAACTTACCCCTGGTGGTACTTATAAATGAATCTTCCGCCTCCGCTTCGGAAGTAGTAAGTGGCAGTTTGCAAGATTTGGACCGGGCACTTATACTCGGAAGTCGTAGTTTTGGAAAAGGCTTGGTACAGAATTATAAAAATTTGCCTTACCGCACGCAAATGAAAATCACTACAGCCAGGTATCATATCCCCAGTGGAAGGTGTATTCAAAAAATCGATTACCGCCGAACTGAAACGAATGCCAACAAAGCATTCAAAACCAAAAATGGTCGCATTGTTTACGATGGTTCCGGAGTTTTACCCGATATTGTTTCCGCCAACAGCAACAAAAAATCTTTAATTGATTGGGCAAAGAGGGAATTCCTTTTGTTCGATTATATCAATGAAAAAGAAAATTATTGGCGCAAAAAAGGGTCGATTGAATCTTGGGACCTCCTAAGCGACTTTACAAATTACGCAATCAAGGAAGGAACCCTTAAAATGGATGCTTCGTTTAAAGAAATGCTCGGTCGCGATAAAGATTCTAGCATTTTTCAATACGAGAACCTAATAAAACTGGACACTAAGATTTTCCAAAATTGGCTCAGCTATGATATCAAAGAAAACAGCTCTTCTTATTTGTATGAATTGCGCAGAGCCCTTTATCTCAGGTGGTATAATAAGTCTGAATATCATAAAGAAATGTTGGATAAAGACCCATTGATACAACAAGCCACCTTTTATTTGGGCAATCCTTCTAAAATAAATGCAATTTTAAATCCGCGTTAATTTCCAGATGACCTTAATTCTATTCCTACTCTTTATAGGATCTTTGGGTGGATTTTTAGCCGGAGTCATGGGTGTAGGAGGTGGATTGGTATTCATTCCTGTTTTATCCTATTTGTTCTCTCAGTTTCCTGATATCAGCAATACGGAGGCCGTGCGGTTTACCCTGGCAAATTCCATCGCATTGGTTTTTGCTTCGGGTTTATCCGGTATTTACCGCCAAATAAAGCTTGGCATCTATAAACCTAAAAACAGTTTGCTCATTGGTTTGCCCGGAGCCTTTGCCGCCGCTATTATGAGTTATGCAATTCAACACGGCAATTGGTACAGTCAAACGCGATTTTCATGGATTTTCTTGGGATTTTTATTGCTTTCCATCGGTAATATGGTATTCAAAAAAGAAAACGATAATCCTGACAACGAAACGTCAAAGACTTCAGAATCTTCGATTTATCGCATAATAGTTGGAATTTTTGCAGGCACTGTTGTTGCCCTTAGCGGATTAGGAGGTGGAATTGTAATGGTACCCTTATTTCGTATGATTTTGGGGCTTCCCGTAAAACAAGCTACTGCCCTTTCTTTAAGTGTAGTTCCTTTACTCTCCATTTTTCCAATTTTACAATACATCAACTCCTCCAATGCTCCTGCACTCGGAATGTCCATTTTACCCTCTTTGAATAGTATTGATTTACTCCAAACACAATACCTCGTTTGGTGGTTTTACATTCCTATGGCCCTAGGGGTAGTCATTTTTTCATCATTTGGACAAAAAACAGCATTAAAAACCCCTGCGGTCGTTATCCGATTTATATTTGCACTACTATCATCTATTATTCTCATCAAAACCTTGTATGAACTATTCTAAATATCTAAGCATTTTTTTATGTACTGTGGCAAGTTCCACCTTCATCCAAGCGCAAACTCCCCTTGGTTATACTAAAGAACAATGGGAATCCATGCAGCGCCTCAAATCGCATGTTTCGTATTTAGCATCGGACGAGCTACAAGGTCGACAAACAGGTTCTCCTGGTGAAGTATTAAGTGCCACCTATATCGCCAATGAATTTAAAAAGAACGGACTTGCACTGCTAGGCAAAAATGGATTCCAAGAATTCACGATGACACAATTTCGAATTGCCTCTGATGAGTGTGTTTTGCAAATTAACCCCATGGGAAATGCACGAGAAGCGAATCCCTTTAGAATGAATTATGACTTCTACCCTTTGTCTCAAACTGCGGATTACGACAGTTGCAGCGCCGAAGTGGTAGATGTAGGTTTTGGAATAATTTCCGAGAAACTGGGAAAGAACGAATTTGAAGGGGAAGACGTTAAAGGTAAAATTGCCGCCATGCGTTTGGGTTTTTTTGGAGAAAACGAAAACCCACACAGCGAAATTGCACAATATGCCGATATCAATACCAAAGTGCAAAATGCACTCAAGTACGGTGCCGTCGGGGTTATATTCTTTAGAAACGATACCAATCAAACTCCTCCCAGTGGTAAATTAGAACGCAATGTAAAGTCTTCTGGTATTCCTGTATTTTATTTCGCTCAAAGTAGGCCATTGCCTAAAGGCCTAACCGTAACGATGAAAAGCAAGGTGGTTTCGCCGCAAGCTATCGGTCATAACGTTGTGGCTTTTAAAAACAACCACAGACGCAAAACCGTAATCATTTGCGCACATCATGATCATATTGGATTCAATGAATACGAAAATAGCCGTTACAAAGGTCCTCAAGCCATTCACAATGGTGCCGATGACAATGCATCTGGCGTGGCTGCTATGATAGAACTATCTAAGCAATTAAATAAATGGGGGTTACGCAAAAACAACTATCTATTTATCGCATTCAGCGGCGAAGAATTGGGACTATTAGGCTCTAAATTCTTTACGAAAAACCCTTTAATACCCTTAGATAAAATCAATTATGTGATCAATATCGATATGTTAGGTCGCATCGATTCTACTAAAAAAACCTTATCCATTAATGGTGTTGGAACTTCTTCCAAATGGTTGGATATTATTAAAAAGTTGGAAACGGATACGCAACATTTGAATATTGCAACTACGGAAAGCGGATTAGGTCCCTCCGATCACGCAAGTTTTTACCTAGAGAACATTCCTGTATTGCATTTCTTCTCCGGTCAGCATCGCGATTATCACACTCCCGAAGACGATGAAGATCGCATTAATTATGATGGAATGTATCACAGCATCAAAACCATTAAAGAAATTATTTGCAAAACGAAACGCAAAAAACTAGACTTTGTAAAAACCAAGGATATTTCCCCGGGAAAAATGAGATTTAAAGTCACTTTAGGGGTAATGCCCGATTATTCATTTTCGGGCGAGGGCATGCGTATCGACGGAGTTACACCAGAAAAACCAGCAGCAATGGCCGGTCTTCAAAGAGACGATGTTGTAATAAAAATGGGAGATTTTGAAGTAAAAGATATGATGGGATATATGTCTGCCTTAGGGAAATTTGAATCGGGTGAAACAGTTCCCGTTACCGTTATCCGAAACAAAGGAACGCTAACCGTAAATGTTACCTTTTAATGAAAATCACCGAACATATCGCACAACGCAAACAAACCTTGTTTTCGTTTGAAATTCTGCCCCCATTAAAAGGTGAAGGAATTCAAAGTATATACAATGGCATAGATCCTCTTTTGGAATTTAATCCGTCTTTTATTGATGTAACCTATCACAGAGAAGATTTTATTTTAAAAAGACGTACGGATGGTTCATACGACAGAGTTTCCACGCGTAAACGTCCCGGAACAGTTGCAATTTGCGCAGCCATCCAAAATAAATACCGCATTGATGCCGTACCTCATATTATTTGTGGTGGATTTACCCGCGATGATACTGAAACTGCCTTGATTGAACTTAACTTTTTAGGTATCGATAACGTACTTGCATTAAGAGGAGATGCCAGAAAAGGCGACGTGCATTTTACTCCAGAGAATGAAGGAAATAAAAATGCCCTTGATTTAATTCATCAAATTAAAAATATGAATTCCGGTGTTTACTTAGATGAAGAATTAAGCAATGCCGTAGAAACGAATTTCAATATTGGAGCCGCATGTTATCCAGAAAAACACATGGATGCACCCAACTTACAATCCGATTTGCGTTATCTTAAACGCAAAGTAGAAGCCGGTGCAGAGTTTTTGGTTACTCAGATGTTCTTCGACAATCAATATTATTTTGATTTCGTTGCCAAATGTCGTGAAAATGGCATTAATGTTCCCATAATCCCCGGTATTAAACCTTTGGCCACCAAAGGTCAACTGAACGTGCTTCCTAAAATTTTCCATATAGATTTACCGGATGCTTTGGTCAGTGCTGTTGAAGCATGCAAAAATAATTCAGAGGTAAATCAAGTAGGTATAGAATGGGCTGCACAGCAATGTAAAGAACTCATGGCTCACGATGTTCCCGTATTACATTTTTATACGATGGGAAAATCGCACCAAACAAAAGAAATCTGCAAAAAAATCTTTTAATTGTATGGAAGGAACCGTAACCAAATCAACCGGAAGCTGGTATATGGTTCGCACCCAAGAAGGGGTTGTATGGAAAGCCCGTACCCGCGGTAAAATGAGGTTGCAACAACTCGATACCAGCAACCCAGTTGCCGTTGGAGACCGCGTACTGCTAGAAGAAGACAGCAATTACGAAAATACCGCTCGCATTATTGAGGTTTTCCCAAGAAACAATTGGATTGTCCGAAAAGCCAATAAATTGAGCTCAAAACGCCAAATTCTTGCCAGCAACTTAGATGCAGCCGTACTAGTTGCCAGTATTATTGCACCGCGAACCTCCCTCGGGTTTATTGACCGCTTCCTGGTAGCTTGCCAAGCTTACCACGTTCCTTCTATCCTGTTTCTCAATAAAGCGGATTTACTTGGATCTCAATTTGAAGAAGTAAAACAGGAAATCTTTCGGATTTATAAACAAGCCCAAGTACAAATCTATTTCGGCTCCGCATTAGATCCCAAAACTATAGAAGCTTTTAAATCCGAAACACGGGGCAAGCGAATTTTATTGGCCGGACATTCGGGTGTTGGAAAATCCACCCTTATGAACGCGCTTTATCCCGATTTCAATGCCCGCGTTGGAGCTATTTCTGTGCATCATTCCAAAGGCAAGCATACCACTACATTTGCTGAAATGTTTACTACTGCTGATGGAACCCAAATCATCGACACGCCCGGTATTCGTGATTTTGGCGTGGTAGATATCCCGGCGGTTGAACTTCCACATTATTTCCCAGAATTTAGGCGCTTTATGAAGACTTGTAAATTCAACAATTGCACCCATACCCACGAACCCGAATGTGGCATTCTTTCGCAACTTGAACAAGGAAACATTACCCAAGAACGTTACTACAGTTATCAAAGCATCTTAAACAACGAAGATATTTTCAAATAGTCCCTATGAACACCGCTCCTACTCCGAGATTTTTCCTCTCCCGCCTTCATGTTCTATTGGGATTTGTTTTAGTGCTAACTGCGTGTATCAAATCTCCAGAGTTTACACAAAATACCAAACTCAAATTATCTGCAGATACGGTCTTTTTTGATACCGTTTTTACCCGCCAGCCGCAAACGGGAACATATCCCATTTCTGTTACGAAACTTCTCAGTATTAAAAACACCAGCGATTTATGGGTAAAGGCCAATTTTTATCTGGCTGGAGGAGATCAATCGCCCTACCAAATCAATATCGATGGCATATCAGGCAACCGCATCGACAACATGGAAATCGCACCTCAAGACAGTGTATTCCTCTTTGTACAATGCCGCTTGCAGGCCAATAACGAAACTTTACCTGTTCTCGTATTAGATTCACTTATTGCCTCCGTGGGTAATCAGAGCTCCAAATTAATTTTAGCCGCTTATGGGTGGGATGCACACTATGTAAAAGACAGCATTATTCCGAATAATACCGTATGGAGCGACCAAAGCAAGCCCTACGTTATTATAAACGGCGCCTACGTGGCTGCAAATTCCAAATTCACGATCGAAAAAGGCGTAAAAGTATATGCATCTGCCCGAACGGGCTTATATATTTTTGGACAATTAGATTTAAAAGGAACTGTCCAAGAGCGTATTGAATTTCGTGGAGACAAACCCATTGCCGCCACACAAAATTTGCCCAATCAATGGTATGGCATTTATTTCGCTCCCGGTGGCATTGGAAATATCGCATACACCGATATCACCAATGCCATTGTAGGTGTGCGAACGGATTCTCAAGCACTGGGAAATGACCCCTGCCTCATCCTTAAAAATACCAAGATTCAATATTGCGGACAAGCCTGTTTAATTGGGGTGAGTGCCGCTATTTATGCGGAAAACTGCCTCTTCGCAGATGCGGGCAGTTATTCCTTTTTAGGCTATTTCGGGGGAAATTATTCGTTCAATCATTGCACTTTCGCAGACCATTCCTATTTTACAAATCGCAATGCTGGGCACTTCGGACTGACCAATACCCTTAGAGATGGAAATGGGGTTTTAATTCGAACCTATCCCCTCACTATGGCCATTAAAAACACGATCATTTGGGGATATAAAACCGAAGAAATCGCGCTTGATGCATCCGATCAAAAACCCTTTCAAGTGCTAAATCAAGGATTCAATCTTTTCAAAACTACCGATGAATTGAAACTGTTCCAAGGAAGTGCAACACTTTTCAATCAAAATCCTAATTTCACCAATATAAATGAAGGCGATTACACTTTAGAAGCAGGCTCTAAGGCAGTAAACAAGGTAAGTCCCCTTTCACTTTCAACGGATTTATTGGGAAATCCAAGAACCGATCCTGCAGATATCGGAGCTTATGAATTGCAATGATTTGGGTTAACCTCAATTACGTTTGTGTGCGCTTTTTTTGAAAAAAGGCGCGCATCAGCGCAGCACATTCGGATTCGCGTATACCTGTAACCAATTCCATCTTATTGCGGAGTTCCAATCCTTTACTCTGAAACCCTGTTTTAGGTTCGGAGGCACCAAAAACCAATCGCGCAGGACGCGCCCATTGAATAGCTCCGTAACACATTGTACAGGGCTCTATCGTAACATAGAGGGTACATTCGTCCAAAAACTTAGCGCCTAAAAATTGGGCTGCACCCGTTATGGCCAACATTTCGGCATGTGCGGTTACATCGGTTAAGCGTTCTGTTTGATTATACCCTTTGGCAATGATACGTTGATTATGAACGACTACGGCTCCAATAGGGACTTCATCTTCATCGAAAGCTTGTTGGGCCAATTGAAGGGCTTTCCCCATATAATACGCATCCGAAAACAATTCGACCTCTTCCATAGAAATATAAAGGTAAATATAATCCCATTCCTGCCATTTTTTAAAGAACTTTGTTACCTTAATAATGAGAATTGGAATTGTATTGTATCCTACATTTGGAGGGAGTGGTGTTTTAGCGACAGAATTGGGGAAAGCGCTGGCAAAAAACGGACATCAAGTTCATTTTATCAGTTACAGCCAACCCGCACGATTAGATGCTTTTATGGAAAATATTTTTTACCATGAGGTCTATATCCCTAAATATCCGCTATTCCAATATGCGCCCTATGAAACTGCCTTAGCCGGTAAAATTGTCGAAATCGTAAAAGGGAATAAATTACAACTCCTGCATGTGCACTATGCCATTCCCCACGCTTCAGCTGCATTAATGGCAAAGCAAATCCTCCAAGAAGAGGGACTTACCATACCCGTTGTAACAACTTTACACGGTACGGATATTACACTTGTTGGTCGAGAAGCCAGCTACGAACCTGTGGTAACTTGGAGCATCAATCAATCTGATGCCGTTACTGCCGTATCAGACAGTTTAGTGCGAGATACGCTCAAACATTTCGCAGTAAAACGACCCATCCGAATGATTCCCAATTTTATTGATTTTGAACGTTTCAATAAAAAACCAAGACAGCATTTTAAGGATGTAATTGCCCCCAACAACGAACGGGTTGTAGTACACACATCCAATTTCCGCAAGGTAAAACGCGTAGAAGATGTGGTTCGTGTTTTTAATATCATCCAAGAAAAAATTCCTGCTAAGTTATTATTAATTGGAGATGGACCAGAACGCTCGAATATTGAAAAGGTTTGCCGAGAATTAAAGGTATGTGACAAGGTTACATTCCTTGGAAAACAGGAAGCAATCGAGGAAATTCTTAGTATCTGTGATTTGTTTATTTTGCCTTCTGAAAGTGAAAGTTTTGGACTAAGTGCACTCGAAGCAATGGCCTGTGAAGTCCCTGTAATTTCAACCAATGCAGGAGGACTTTCAGAAGTGAATATTCAAGGTGTTACCGGCTTTCTATCTGAAATCGGAGATTACACCGATATGGCCGCCAATGCGCTGCGCTTATTAAGCAATGATGCACTTTTAAGCACTTTCCGAAAGAACGCTTTGGAACATGCCAAAACATTTGATTTAAATACCATACTTCATCAATATATTGCTGTTTACAACGAAATGATTGCCATTTCAGCCAAGGCAGATTAAGGTGTATTTAACTACAAAAAATCTCTAAAAACGCCACTATTTCCTTGGGAAATAGGTACGTAAGAATTTTAGTGCAATTGAAATCTGGTTTTCCACGGTTTTGGGAGTAATATCTAGAATTTCTGCAATTTCTTTGTGTGAAAGTTCATAATTCCGGCTCATCATAAAGATTTGACGGCACTTTGTGGGCAGCTTTTCAATCAAATACGCCAGTTTTTCTTGCACGTGCTTCAATTCTAAGGCTTCCACAACACCGGGGTCCGTATCTACATAAATATCATCCTCGGGTAAATCGTTGTAATTTACTTTGGACTTTCGAATATGATTTAGAGACCTGTTTTTCACAGAGGTGAACAAGTAGCTTTTCAGGGAGTTTTCTTCATGAATCTCCCTGAATTGCCCTCCGTTCCAATAGGATAAAAATACGTCGTGCACAATTTCTTCGGCATCGTCGGGATTGTTTACTAAGGTAATAGCAAACGCCACGAGACCGGGACGAAATTTCCGAAAGACGGATTCTAACTGTTGTATATCCTGATTCAAAGGTGCGTTACAGATTAAAGCAGGACAAAAATACGGGGATTAATTTACCAACAGCTAAAAAATAATACACGAATGTTAATTGGCTACGTCACTCATAAACTGAAGGTGCATCAGCTTAAGTTCTTCGTAGGTAAATTCACCATCAAAATACGCAACTGCAGCATCGATATCTTCTACCTCCTCGGTACGGAAATAATCGATGATTTCTTCTTGCAAATCTTCATCAAGAAATTGATTAAGAAAATAGCGGATGTTAATCTTGGTGCCTGAATTTACAATTTGAGTAAGTTCTTCTAACATTTCGTCAAATTCAATTTTGAGCTGATCGGCAATATCAGGCAAATCCACCTTTTTGTCGATATTCAAAATAATGTTCACGCGTTTTGCAGAACGTTCAGAGTTGCCTTTTAGAACAACTTCCATCGGTCTTTCGATTTCGTTGTCCTTTACATACTTATCGATAAAGGCAATAAAGGGAGCCCCAAATTTCTGGGCTTTGTTTCTTCCCACCCCATTGATGTTAGCCAGTTCCTCTAAGGTAATAGGAAACTTTGTGGCCATGTCTTCAAGACTGGGATCCTGAAAAATTACGTACGGCGGCAATTCCATTTCTTGCGCAACTTTACGTCTCAGTTCCTTCAGTCCTTTGAACAAATTTTTGTCGCTGAGGGATTCGAGCTTGAAGCTATCAAAGTCTTCGTCGCTCACATGGTCGAACTCTGTATCTACGGGCATAAGTAGCTCATAAGGTTCCAAAACATACGCCTCACCCTTCGGCGTGAGACTTAATAATCCGTAACGCTCAATATTCTTGTGAAGGAATCCTTCAACAAGCGCTAAACGAAACACGGATTTCCAGTATATTTTATCACGATCTTTACCGATTCCAAAATGAGAAATCAAGTGATGACCGTAATGTTTTATTTGCGCATCAGCCGTGTTACCAATAATAACATTAACCAAATGCGTAAGGGTGAAATCACCCTGTATGTCGCGGATCATTTGAAGCGCTAGAGACATGTTCTCTTGCACATCTTCCTTAGGTTTCGGATGTGCACAATTGTCGCACATTTTCTCGCAATCTTCTTCTTTAAAATCTTCGCCAAAATAATGAAGCAATAATTTCCTTCTGCATTGGCTACTTTCTGCAAAAGCTTCTGTTTCAGCAATGAGTAGGTGACCGATTTCCTGTTCTGCAACCGGTTTGTCCTTCATGAATTTTTCAAGCTTCTCGATGTCATTCGGATTGTAAAAAAGCAAACAATCTCCAATCATTCCATCTCGACCCGCTCTCCCAGTTTCCTGATAATACCCTTCTAAACTTTTAGGAACATCATAATGAATAACATAACGCACATCCGGCTTATCGATGCCCATTCCAAAGGCGATGGTTGCTACTATTACGTCGCACTTTTCCATCAAAAACGCATCTTGGTGATGTGCGCGCATTTTTGAATCCAAACCCGCATGATAGGGCAACGCTTTTATGCCGTTACGCTCCAACATTTGAGCAATTTCCTCTACTTTCTTGCGAGATAAACAGTACACAATGCCCGAGGAATCGGGGTGTTGTTGAATAAACGTAATAATCTCTTTATGAACAACATCTTTGCGACCCTTGGGTCGTACTTTGTAAAATAAATTAGGACGGTTGAATGAGCTTTTGAATAAATTGGCATCCAACATATTCAAGTTCTTTTGTATGTCGTGCTGAACCTTTGGGGTTGCTGTTGCCGTTAATGCCAATATGGGTATGTCTCCAATTGCCCGTACCATTTGTTTGATTTTTCGGTACTCCGGCCTGAAATCATGCCCCCACTCTGAAATACAATGCGCCTCATCCACCGCTACAAAAGATACTTTTACCTTCGCCAATAATTCAAGCGTTTCTGGTTTCTTTAAAGTTTCCGGTGCCACATACAAAAGCTTGGTTTCTCCGGAAATAACATCATCTATTACTTGATTGAAGTCCGCTTTGTTTAAGGAGCTATTTAAAAAATGGGCCATTCCCGCATTCCTAGAAAAACCTCTTAGATTATCTACTTGATTTTTCATTAATGCAATTAAGGGCGATATCACAATTGCGGTACCGTTAAGCATCATTGCCGGCAACTGATAACACATCGATTTACCCGCTCCCGTAGGCATGATCACAAAGCAATCTTTTCCGTCCATGATACTCCGTATCACGACTTCTTGATTGCCTTTGAACGTATCAAAACCAAAGAAATCCTTAAGGAATACTTTTGGATCTTGGGTATCATATCCTGAAATTGCGGTCATCGTTTTTTGCCTGCTCTGATTAAGTATGTGAATTTACAACAAATTTGTATGTTAACAATGCATTAAGTCTGCGAAATAATAAATGTTTAAACGTATTTCCTACTAATGAAATCCATAAGCCTCATTATTTTTCCCTTATTTTGTGGAAAGCTTTAAATCAACTCTTCCAATCCCAACCATTCATGAATCTCAATATTAGCGAATTTCCCGACGAAAAAATAATCCAATTTGGACTTAAAACTATTGATGATGAATTGAATAGCCTTCAATACATCCGTGGATTTATAGACCAAAATTTTGCCGAAGCCATTAAAACTATCCTCTCAGCAAGCGGAAGAGTCGTAATAACTGGAATTGGAAAAAGTGCAATAATTGCACAAAAAATAGTGGCAACTCTCAACAGTACGGGTCAACCCGCGCTTTTCATGCATGCCGCAGATGCCATTCACGGTGACCTCGGGATGATTCAAAAAAATGATGTAATTATTGCGATTTCCAAAAGCGGAAATACCGCAGAAATGACCAACCTCATTCCCCTTTTGAAAAAAAGACCCAACCCGCTAATCGGAATTGTTGGAAATTTAAATTCGCAACTAGCCAAAGGTTCCGACATCGTGCTCAATACCACCGTAGATAAAGAAGCCTGTCCGAATAATCTAGCCCCCACCACAAGCACCACCGCACAATTATTAATGGGCGATGCCCTGGCGGTCGCATTAATTCGTATCCGGAATTTTAATAACCAAGATTTCTCAGAATATCACCCAGGAGGCGCATTAGGCAAACGCCTATATCTCAATTGCGGCGACATTGCAAATCAACACGCAAGCCCTTTTGTATCCCCCGAAACAAATTGGAAGCAAGTTATTGTAAACATTACAGAGAGTCGATTAGGAGCAACAGCGGTAATTCATCAAAACCAAGTTATCGGAATAATAACAGACGGCGATATACGCAGAATGTTGGCACAAAACGAAAACCTAAGCGGACTGCAAGCACAGCATATCATGAGTCCCAATCCAAGAGTAATTCAATCAACCGAACTCGCTGTAGATGCGGCTCAAATAATGAAAACACATAAAATTAGCCAGCTTATCGTAATGCAAGAACTAGAATATAAAGGAATGGTGCACGTACACGACTTATACCAAGAAGGAATAATTTCAAATAACCATGAATAAAAATCATTACGTCATCATTATGGCGGGTGGAATTGGAACCCGTTTCTGGCCCATCAGCAAAAAAAGTTTTCCGAAACAATTCATGGATATACTCGGAACTGGGCAATCGCTTATAACCCAAACCTACACGAGATTTAGCCATTTCATTCCCAAAGAAAATATATACATCGTAGCCAATGCCGATTATTCGAACCTTATAAAAGAGCATATTCCCGAAATTACCGACGAGCAAATATTAAAAGAGCCAATGGGCAAAAACACGGCACCGTGTATCGCGTTTGCCAGTTATTACCTAAAACAAAAAAATCCTGATGCCGTTTGCATGGTGGCACCTTCCGACCATTTAATCACGGATGAACCCAACTTCACTCAAATTAGTTTGAAAGCCTTGGATTTTGCAACTAAACAAGATGGATTGGTCACTTTGGGCATCAAACCCTTGCGTCCTGATACCGGTTACGGATATATCCAATTTACCAAAGAAAATATCCAAGAAGGCATCCATCCTGTAAAAACGTTCACCGAAAAACCCACCGAAGAAATCGCTAGAAATTTCATCGAAAGTAAAGAGTTTTTATGGAACGCTGGAATTTTTGCTTGGAATGTGCAATCCATTTGTCAGAGCTTTGAAGACAAATTGCCCGAAATACATGCATTATTTACGGATATTGATTACAATAACGAAAATAGCGTCAAACTCATAGAGAACGCCTACAGGCAATGTCCCAATATTTCCATCGACTATGGAATAATGGAAAAACATAAAAAAGTATTTGTATTACCTTCTCATTTTGGTTGGAGTGATTTAGGCACCTGGAAAAGTCTTTGGGAAGTTTCCCCAAAGGATGAAAATCAAAATGCATTCATTGGAAGCAATACGCTCTCACAAGATTCGGAGCAGAATCTTGTGTTTGCTCATGCCGATAAACTCACCATAATTAGTGGCGTGGAAAATTTAGTCATTGTAGATTCCAAGGAGGTTCTATTGGTTATGAACAAAGACAAAGAACAAGAATTACGGAGTATCGTGAACGAAGTAAAAGAGAAATACAAAGGAAAATACAACTAATAATTTTCCTGCTTGATTTTCTGATTTTTTACTATATTTGTAGCGTTACTCAGTTACAGAGTAACACCAACTGTTACGCGCTTTTACATACCAAACATCCTGGCCGTGCATTTTGTACGGCCTTGATTTTTTTTAGAGAATCCACCTGTGAAAAACATCTCTTATTTCCGCGCGCAAGTATTTATCCATATTTCAGTGTTTTTATGGGGATTTACCGCCATTTTAGGGAAACTTATTTCCTACGATTCCGTCCAATTGGTATGGCACCGTATGTTAATTACCGCAGCTGTATATTTTCTTATCCCCTCCGTTTGGAAAGCCGTAAAAAACACGAATTCAAAAATCCAATTGCGATTATGGTTAATTGGCACTGTAGTTGCCGCACATTGGCTTACTTTTTATGGCAGTATTAAAATGGGGAATTCCGTTTCCATTGCCTTAGCCTGTTTGGGATCTGTGTCTTTTTTCACGGCCGTTTTCGAACCCATTCTAATGAAAAGTCCCTTCCAAAAAAGAGAAATAATCTCAGGCTTAATCGTTGTAGCAGGGGTTGCGCTCATTTCCTTTTCTTTGCCCGAAGCTCCATCCAAGAATCTTTCTTATTCTTGGGCAATCGGACTCGGAATATTCAGCGCCTCCTTAGCGGCACTCTTCAGTACCTTGAATAAAAAATACATCAGCGACGCCCACCCTTTGAGTATTAGCAGTATAGAAATGCTTTCAGGAGCTGCCTTTTTAACCCTAATAATGTTCTTCGTTTTCCCCGAAAACATGAATCATCTCCCGCAATTTCAACCCGAACTTTTTGATGCTAACAACCTACAGAACGGCGCTCTCGATTTGGTTTGGCTTGTCATTTTATCTGTACTCTGCACCAATCTAACCTTTTATTTAGCAACCACCGCTTTGAACCAATTGAGTGCATTTACCTCCAACTTAACCATAAACTTAGAACCCGTTTACGGAATTATTTTGGGTATTTTGATCTTCAAAGAAAATAATGAACTCAATATAAGTTTCTACTTGGGCACCCTCATTATTTTATGCGCTATTTTTGTAAATATCTATATCCAACGAAAAAAACGAAAAGATGTTGCAAAAATTGAAAAGTCGCAGAAGCCATTTTCTTAAAGAATTCAATGGCGATCATGCTCCTAAAGAACTCATAACGGAACTCTTAGATGCCGCTATATGGGCACCCTCACATAAGCTTACCCTCCCATTTAAGTTTGTAGTGTACGAACCCGCTAAGCTCAACTTATTAGCGCAAAAGATACAAGAAAGCTTTATCCAAACTCAGAAAGAACCACAAGCCGACAAAATCGCAAAAATCGCTTCTTATCCCACTAAACTATCGCACGCCATCGCAATAATTCTAATACCTTCCCATAAAGTACCCCTTTGGGAAGAATATGCCGCATTAGGTGCAGCCGTGCAGAATATGTATTTAATGCTCTCGGAACAGCCCAATTTCGGTGGATATTGGACCACCGGAAACGAAATGAATCAGCCTATTATACGTGAATTCTTATCTTTACATCCCGAAGAAATCCACTGTGGATACTTTTTCATTGGGGGGATAAACGAAAAACGGTCTATAGCCAATAGGCCACAGACCGATGTTCTCTGGTTTTGAAGCTATTAATACGACTTCGCAAACACGACCCTTTGGGTACTTGGGGCACCTGTTAATATACACGTACCTGCTTCTAAAGGATTGTTTAAGGGAATACAACGTATCGTTCCCTTGGTCAATTCTTTAATTTTGGCCTCTGTTTCACCGCTGCCATCCCAATGAGCCAAGGCAAACCCCTGTTTGTTTTCTAACACATCTACAAATTCTTCCCAGGTATTTACGGTATACGTACGCTGTTCCAAAAACGCTTTTGCCTTTGTAAACAATGAAGTTTGAATTTCATCCAGCAAGTTTTGGATATTTTCTACCAAACCATCCATGGATACGCTTTCTTTAGTTTTAAGATCTCGACGTGCCAATTCAATGGTATTTTGAGCTAAATCACGGGGCCCTAAAGCCAAACGCACAGGAATTCCCTTTTGCTCCCATTCGGCAAACTTATATCCTGGTTTATGGGTATCACGATCATCAATTTTCACTTGAAGACCCACTGCTTTCAAAGATTTTGCAATCTCATCCAAACGCGCTATTACGGCGTCACGCTCTTCTTCTTTTCGGTAAATGGGTATCATTACCACGTGTATCGGTGCCAACTTAGGAGGAATTACCAAGCCCTCATCGTCACTATGTACCATGATCAACGCGCCCATTAAACGGGTCGAAACACCCCAACTGGTAGCCCAAACAGATTCAATTTTCCCTTCTTTATTTTGGAAGGTTACATCGAACGCCTTCGCGAAATTTTGTCCAAGAAAATGGCTCGTTCCCATTTGCAAGGCTTTACCGTCTTGCATCATTCCCTCGATGCAATAGGTTTCTACAGCACCTGCAAAACGCTCATTCTCCGTTTTCACCCCTTTTATGACCGGTATAGCCATATATTCCTCTGCGAATGTAGCATATACGTCCAACATCCGAGTTGCTTCTTCTAATGCCTCCTGTTGGGTTGCATGTGCGGTATGCCCTTCTTGCCATAAGAACTCCGCTGTACGCAAAAAAAGTCGCGTACGCATTTCCCAACGCACAACGTTTGCCCATTGATTTATCAAAATAGGCAAATCGCGATAACTTTGAATCCAATTTTT
>JAULUW010000004.1:0-8141 GCA_032111345.1 Bacteroidia bacterium | reverse complement strand
TTGCGAATCTGAAAAGTTTGAATTAGGTACCGATATTGCCCGCGGACTTACCCTTTCCGGCGTATTCTCTCATCGCCGCTATTCCCTTCCCAGCAAACAACGCGTGCAGCTCGCTTGGTATGACTCTCTGCCCGGGCAAAGCGTTGGGTTTAACCTGAATAATGCCACTGCTACCCTAAAAATTCGCTACGAACCCAAGGTTTTTTATCTGCTACGTCGCGGCCGTCGTAAAAAAATAAGTCCTTCAGGACCTGTTTATTCCCTTTCTTACATGCAAGGGATCAAAGGTTTCTTGGGAAGCCGGTTTGATTATTTCCGTATTGCCTCACAGGCCGATCACCAGAAAGTTTGGGGCCGATTTGGTCGCACCCTTACCCGAGTTCAAGTTTCAAAAGTTTTTGGAAATGTTCCTTTTCCGCTTTTAGATATCCCCCTAGGAAATCAATCCATGGTGCTCAATAACCGCTCGTTCAATCAAATGCAATTGTTCGAATTTGTAGCCGATCAAACCGTACAATGGCAAGTTTCCCATCAATTTAATGGCTATTTTTTCAATCAAATTCCCGGACTTTCAAAGCTAAAGTGGCGGGAAGTAATTCACACGAAAGGAATTTGGGGCAATTTAAGCCCTGAAAATGCGGCCTATATTCCACAAGAAATACCCGGCAATCAAGCCATAATTCCCATAAAAGGATTCGGAGATTTGCCCTATATGGAGGCGGGAATAGGAATTGAAAACATGTTCCGGTTTTTCCGAATTGATGCCATTTGGCGCTTGACTTATCGAGAAGCATTTCCCGATCGGAATTTTGGGGTAAAACTATCTGCCTTTGTAAAATTCTAAGGCTTCGGTCGAATTTGGAATTAGGAATTTCGATGTTGAAACAACCGAAAACCTCCCCAAAACCAGGCGCCTATTAATATCAATCCGCCTGCAGGCGTTACCGCTCCCAAAATTTTAAATCCCGAACCGATTACCTCGTTGAGAGATACCAACACTAAAGTTCCGGTAAAAACGACGGACCCAATTCGTATCCAACGCAGTACCCCCCAAGGTTTGTAAAACACAAGGCTAAGCACATCGTCTTTATGGATGCGTTCCACAAATGCGATTAACGCCATCATTCCGAGCATGTTGTACATCCAATACTTCCAAGCCGTTTCCCAAACCGCCAAATAACGAGCACTCAATACCTCCTCCAAAGCGTGTGCGCCCATCGCTCCAGCCGCAATTCCTAAAGCAAGTCCCATCATAGACCATGCAATACCGTTTTTTCTCATTTTCAATTATGTTTTAATATGCAAGGATTTATACCCATTAAGAACTTCCATGGTTTTATTCCTTTTTTGGGATTAAAACCATGCCGGTAAAAATAATTCCTTCATCGGATAGCCACAAATTTCAGGTAAAACCTTTAGACTTTTAAGTAAATTGGCCCTTTACAATTGAGCTGCGATTCCTAAACCTATCCAACGCGGCATCATAGGAACGCTGGCAATTTCGCGGTATTGGGTATTTCCTAAATTCATCAAATTCAGATAGGCGTTCCAAGACTTCCCCCGAGAAAATTCCAATTTGGCATCGAATACGTTATAGGAATTTGAGTTAAATCGGGATATATGGCGCCAAATTCCGCTGAAATAAACCCCTGTTTGATGGATTCCCTCTCCGCCTTCCCAAAGTTTCACGCGAAAACGCAGGGTGTTTTGCAAGGGCATATAATGCAAGGCATTTTTAGAATTCAAACCGGGTAAATCCAATTGGGAAGACCGCAATACACAACCGTTCCAAACCAACTCCGTGCCCTCCGGCAAAACGGGTAAAAATTCCTTCCAGCGGATTTCCCATTCCACGCCTCGGAATTGCAAGGTGCTGATATTTTCGGGCTTCCATTTAAAGGTGCTGTCTCTTCGTACCCAATCAATCATATCCGTATAGTCTTTTTGGAAAACCGAAAATTGCGCGCTCCAACTGCCTTTTTGATATCGGTATCCCAGCTCGGAATTGCGCGCCCGCTCCGATTTCAAATTCGGATTGCTCAAATTAGCGCCATCCTTATAATACCAGTCGGTATAGGTGGGCAAGCGCTGACCGGTACCTAAATTCCCCCATAATGCGGAATAATCATTAAATTTCAATTGAAATTCTGCACCCGGGTACACCTTAAATCCTATAAATTCGGTGTGCAAACCATAGGCCCCAAAGGTCGTACTGAATTCGGGCGTCCACTGGTGAATATATTCTCCGTAAGTGCCAATAACTTCACGGTTATGGTCGCCTAAATTGTTACTGGTAATTTTTTCATTTCGAGATTCTACCCCCAAAGCCAATCTGGAATCTTTGAAGGTATGCAAATAACTCGCCTCCACTTGTATCGCTTGATTCTGATGCTTGTTTTGATACACGGTCGGATTGAGTTTGGTAAAAATATAATGGTCAAAATTCCACCTTCCGCTGGCGCTAATCGTCAGTTTATCCCTATCGCTTATGTTGGACTGAAATTGTGCCGATGCAAATTGGGTATTCACCGTTTCTCGGGCATTGGCATCCGCCGGAGCCGCATAAAACAAGCCGGCTCCAAAATCATTGTTATTGGTTCCTCCCAAAAGCGAAAAAGAACCCAGCTCGGTTTCATTCGATACCTTTATATAGGTACGCAATTGTTCGAAATCGGTATTCCAACGATATCCCTTGCCTTTGAGCCCTTCTGCACCGCCCATTACCTGCCATGTTCCTAATGCCCCACCCGCAAACAAACGAAGTCCACCATTGAGGCCTGCATTAGGATCCTTATCGGTAATGCTCATTCCAAAGCTCTCGAATGCGAAAGCCGTTTCGCTGCGCTTTTTGGTAATAATATGCACCACTCCGCCGAGTGCGTTTAGGCCATAGCGACGGGCGGCGGTGCCGCGTATGACTTCGATGCGTTCGATCATTTGCAAGGGAAAGGGCAAATTCATTTGGTGGTGACCGGTTTGCGGATCGGTCATGCGCACGCCATCTACCAGCACCAAAACCTGATCGAAACTGCTTCCGCGTATGCCTATGTCCGCCTGGGCACCCATGGGACCGCGCTGACGCACATCTACCCCACTTACATAGGCCAATAATTCATTCACATTTTGAACCGGCAAGGCTTTGATATCAGATTGGTTAATGACCGTTACGTGCATGCCGGATTCCGACAATCGCACCGGTAAGCGCGAGGAACTCAATTCGAGTTCACGCATGCGCCCGTAATTATTACCCGTTAAATCTGAGGTATCTCCTAGAGATTGTGCGCCAAGAAAAAAGCCGTGAAGTGCGAAAAACGCAAAAATACCTTGTTTGAAGATTTGCATATTTCGCACAAAAATAGGCTTAATCGTCCAAAGCCATGTCGATAAGCTGCTTTATATGCCCGCGATGGGCCTTCAAAGAAGCGCCATCCGCTACATTTTTAGGCGTCGGCAATTCCATCCATTCATTAATCCGCTTCAATTCATACCAAATATGCGATTTGGTTACGCCATCGTAGCCGCGCTTAGCTCCCCAGATTTCTATAAGATTTTCTGTGTATGCAACTTGAAGATTGCGTCGGGTAATATTGGGCAACTGATTCAAATCCGCGGTGAAGATTGCATCCGTTAAGGAACGCAACATTTCGGACTGGGAATAGGTATTTCCCACAAAATAGCTTTCATTGAGTCTGGACAAGGTAGTTGGATCTAATAAATGATCCAAAACAGATTTCTGGGTATTCAGTAGGGTTTGGTAAACGGAAGGCAATTCCGCTCTTCCAAAAAAATCAAATCCACGGCGTTCGGTCTGCAAATAATACACCAATCCATCGGGAATTTTAAAGGCATCCGGCCCAAAAATATGCGTTTCTAAGGCTTTCATTGCTCTGCGTTGGTCGGCTGCAGAAACCGCTTGATATGGCTTCTTATTCTCCGTAAGTCCGGGCATAAAGCGCTCCACATATACCCCTCCAATATACCGAGAAATGATCCCTGCGTTTTTACCATAACTGCCTAAAAGCAAGCTGAAACTTTTACGCAAGGGTTCATAGCTGAATTGATCGTGTCCGTAACGGTTCAATAGACCGGGCATTAGCGATTCGGCAAGGGCAATTTGTTGCACGCTGTGGGTTATGGCGTCGTTGCTTAAATCGCCCACATTCACGCGGGGATCCATTGCTTTACCAGGTGCACGCATGTCGTCTGCATCGTTCCCAAAGGCGTGTTCGGGCATGATGCTGCGCATGGTAATTTGTTTTAAGCGCTGTGCTTCGGCGGCCGCATCCTCCATTCCCACCGAATATCCGTAATCGATGGCCCACAAATCATAAGGACCTGGTTTTACTTGTTCGTATTGTACTTTTATTTCTTTACTCGGGGGAAGATTGATAGCCGGATAGTCCATTACAGAACCTATGAGTCCGCGGTCGTAGGTCAATTCCGGATTCAACAATTCTTCTGGACTGTTCAATTGCGAAGCCCTCATATTATGATTCAAACCCAGGGTATGGCCCATTTCGTGTAAAACGAGGTAATGCAATGATTCTTCCAATAAGCGGGTTAATTCGCCGCTATCGAGTTGGGTAATTTGCGCCCAAGTTTGGGCTTTATTCCATTCTTCGTGCAGCAGGCTTCCCGCCGAACAGAATTCATGGTTTTCATGTCCTTTAGGAACTTCATACACATCGGTTAAACGCACTCTGTTGGTTAGGAAAATATATTCAAACATGATATCGGCGCCGAGGATTTCACCGGTACGCGGATTCACGAAGGAAGGTCCATATCCCCCGAAAGGAGGATTGGGCGAAGAGGTCCATCTTAACACATTGTAGCGGATATCGCCGGCATCCCAAGTGGCGGTATCGGGTTGCTCATATACCTCAACGGCATTGATAAATCCGAGGGGTTCAAAGGCCTTATTCCATTCAAGGGCAGCATGTTTGATGATAGGTCTGAGGTATTTAGGGGTGGTGTTTTCGATCCACCAAACGATGGGTTTTAGAGGCTCGCTTTTAGCTAATTCGGGATTCTTTTTCTCTAAATTCCAACGGTGAATTACGTCCTTGTAATTGGTGTAACCGCTGGCGGTCATATCGTTAATTCGTTCCGTGAAATATCCAATGCGATAATCTTCGCGACGGGGTTTGAAGTTATTTTGGGGGACTTCTAAAATGCTGTGTTGCAAGAGTACATTAACATAACGTTCATCGGCAACGGATTCGCTGCCTCCGGTGGGAGCGGGATTATCGAATCCATAACTCACTACAAAATCTACATTTTCAGGATAGTTTTTTATGGCTTGGTAGAAGGTTTTTTCTCTGGTGAGTTTACCGAGTTTAAAGCCTTTAGAAGCGCCGCGAGAGCTGGAACCCACTTCGTGCAATTTTTCGCTTAGGAACAGGGCATCGGCCGAAAGCAACACATTTCCCAAGCTATCTTGAGCCGCAATTTTTTCGGTTGCGAGGATAGATTCCGAAATATTGGCTTCGGCTGCTTTGGATACTTCGTTTTTGGGGTCGAAATAGTAATTGGTATTGTGCTGAATGAGGTCAATTTGGGTAAAGCGGCGCTGAAAGCTGATGATTCTGCTTCCGCGATAGGACCCACGGTGGTGGCCTGCTTCTATCACGCCATTTTCGGTATAGGTAAAGTGGATGTATTCTTTACGGAGCTGTTCGGATTTTAATTTGAGGAAGAGTTCACCGCTTTGGGTGTCTTGGTATAAGTCGAAAATACCGGGGATGTGTTTCAATCCTTTTGTTTTTTCGGCGATACTGGGAATGGCATTTGGGGCTTTAACGGCTTTAGGGGCTGGCGTTTTTTTAGACTTTTTCGAGCCAAACCACTGCGCTTGAGCCGGATTTAAGGATAAAATTGCGGCTACAAGACCTACACGAAAGAAATTCATAGGGCTGCAAATTAGCGCATTAGGGGGAAAATTGTGCATGTTGCATAATTTTTTCCATCAATTTATTTGAAAGGTTTAGACAAATTCCAATTTTTGATTTACCTTTGCACTCCGTTTGAGGGAAAAGATATTCTTTTTCACATCGAACAAACCGCATGCGTAGCTCAATTGGATAGAGCACCTGACTACGGATCAGGAGGTTTGGGGTTCGAATCCCTACGCGTGCACGATCAAAAGCCATCTTTTTAGGTGGCTTTTTTTTATGCTTAACCCTTGTTATTGCTGGGTTTTTCGGTAAGACAAAGAGCGATTTTATACGAAAAAGTGCTTTTTCAAAATTAACGTAAAAAGTTATAATTTTAGAGATTAAACCCCTAAAAATGCCATTTCAGTTCGCAGTTCAGTTCGCACTTTTAAGATTAACAAGCTCCAAAAAATCTTTACCCTCACCTTCTTCTCTTATACAAACGACGGTGGGGGTTACTACATTGACACCCCCGACCTCTTAAACAGAAACCGACTACCCCCCAGTTCCTTAACATTACGAGTTAATATAGATATAACTGCCTATTACATTCAGTAACCTAATTGATTAGTATTCGTAGTACATTCAATTCAGTTTTTCTTTCTGCTTGTGCTAAATAACATCATTATGAAAATTACAACAGCACAACGGAAACGGGCTAAGATTCGATTGTCGATTCAAGGTCCCAGTGGTAGTGGGAAGACGTTCTCTTCTCTATTGATCGCTAAAGGTTTGGTAGGCGACTGGTCAAAAATCTGTGTAATCGATACAGAAAACCATTCAGCCGACCTCTATTCTCATTTAGGAGCGTATAACGTCCTCACTCTAGGCAAGCCCTTTAATCCTGAGGCGTATGCTCAAGCCATTGAGCTTTGCGAACAGTCTGGCATCAAAGCAATCATCATCGACTCTCTTTCCCATGAGTGGGAAGGCGAAGGTGGGATTCTAGACATCCATTCATCAATGGTGGGAAATTCTTTCACTAATTGGAGCAAAGTAACACCACGTCACAATGCACTGGTTCAACGAATCCTGCAAAGTGATTGTCATGTCATTGCTACCTTTAGAACGAAGCAGGACTATGTATTAAGCGATAAGAACGGCAAGATGGTTCCTGAGAAAGTAGGGCTCAAATCTGTAACCAAAGATGGCATGGATTACGAGTTTACCACTGTATTTGACTTGGACATCAACCATAACGCTAACTGCACAAAAGATCGAACTGGACTGTTTAACCAAAGTCCAATGAGAATTAGCGAAAACACGGGTATAACTATCGCAAATTGGTGTGAAGTCCTTCCTGAAGGCAACAAAGTAAGCATGGAGGAAGCGTTTGAACCCAGCATTGAAGAACTCGTTATTGCCGCTAAAAGCATTGATGAACTTATTCTGCTATGGAAAAAGGTAGATCGAAATGCTGAGAACCTAGAGCTATTCAACAGAAGAAAAACCGAAATTGAGTCAGAAGGGAGGATGCATAATGGAGTTCGTTAATTTTGAAACCCTAGAATCGAAGGCTCCAGCACTGCCACAAATTCGAAGTACTTTTGTAGCGAGTGATATTGCTGAACCCGAATTATCTCCAATCTTCATCGAAGCTAACACAATTGAGGTTTTGAAATCAGACCTTCTTACCAAATGCACCATTCCTGTATTTGCAAAGGACAATGAGGCGACTATCTCCCATAATGACTTTATCAATAGTGTTGAACAAGTCGTAGAAGGATTTTTCCCTGATTCCAATACCAAAATCCGTGTTTCACATCCAATCAAAGGGCGGATCCCTGAGGCGAGATATAAGAAAGCATCAGAACTACTTCCTCATGAAGAAACTCTGTATTACGAGCGTATGATGTTTGTAATAGAAGTTCCCTCTGTAAGAAAGGATATCGGGGGAAACTCTCTCAGCTTAACCATTGGCGGAGTGCGAAGCTATCACCTTGACAACTTGCACTCTAAGAAGTCTGCCGAACGATTCAAGCTCTTCATTGGCTTCAAGAACAAAGTTTGCAGTAACTTGTGTGTATGGAGCGATGGATTCGTAGAGGATTGTAAAGCGTTTACGCATCATGAGATTCAATACCGAGTTCAGGAATTGATTGAACGTTTTAACCCAGAGGCTTACTTGGATGAGTTCGCGAGCTGGCAGAATAGGTTCGTGACTGAAAAGCAGTTTGCCGAGTTCGTAGGTCGGTGTAGAATGTATCT
>JAULUW010000003.1:0-6817 GCA_032111345.1 Bacteroidia bacterium | reverse complement strand
GGGACTATCTTTTTAGTGCTTTGTTAGAGCGTAAATCTTTCTAATATGCCCATTTCAGGTAAATGGCCCCCCACGTAAATCCGCCGCCAAAAGTACTTAAAATCATATTATCGCCTTTTTTGAATTTTGATTCAAAATCCCACAATAATAAAGGTAAAGTTCCTGCGGTAGTATTTCCGAATTTTTGGATATTGATAAGTACTTTAGAGGCATCCAAACCCATTCTGTTTGCGGTGGCATCGATAATACGAAGATTCGCTTGATGCGGAACAAGCCAGTCAATATCGTCTGAAGTTAATCCATTACGTGTCATCACATCATAACTAACTTCAGCCATATTGGTTACCGCAAATTTAAACACGGTTTTACCTTCTTGATATACATAGTGTTGACGGGCGTCTATGGTTTCGTGCGTAGGCGGATTTAAAGAACCACCTGCGGTTTGCACCAAAAATTCTCTTCCACTGCCATCAGAATGTAATTTGGCATCTAAAATACCTACCGGTTCTTCAGTAGGTTCTAAAAGCACACAACCTCCTCCGTCACCAAATATGATACAGGTATTGCGATCTGTGTAGTCAATTATTGCCGACATTTTATCTACGCCCACAACAATTACCTTTTTATGGGTACCCGATTCAATAAATTTCGATCCTGTTTGTAAGGCATATAAAAAGCCCGAACAAGCAGCGGCTACATCGTATCCCCAAGCATTCTTGGCACCTATTTTATCAGCGATGATGTTGGCCGTAGCCGGAAACACATAATCGCCGGTTATGGTTGCACAGATGATTAGATCTATTTCAGCTGGATCAATATTCTTTTTTTCCAACATGGGAAGAATTGCGCGAACGGCCATATCCGAACTCGCCTTTCCCTGTTCTTTAAGAATTCTTCTTTCAATAATCCCCGTGCGACTGCGAATCCATTCGTCATTGGTATCAACCATCTTTTCCAAATCGGCATTGGTAAGGATGGTATCCGGAACGTAACCGCCTACGGCGGTTATTGCTGCATTAATTTTGTTCATTAGAATCATTCGCGTTTTTATCGCGTAAAATAGCAAAGGCGTCGCTTACTTTAGAGCAAAAATCGGATTCAACTGAATTTTTGACCAATTCAACCATTTTTACAAAAGTACTTGATTTGGAAATTCCATGACCCACAACAACTGGGGCTTTTACACCAAGAATTAAACCTCCACCGTGATTTTTAAAGTTTAGAGTATCTAAGAAATCGTCTTGAATTCCTCTTTTGTGTAGGTTATAATAGAACCCTTCAATAATTTTAACCATTACATTACCCGTAAAACCATCGCAAACAAGAACATCGTGATTATCGCTAAATATTTCACGACCTTCAATATTCCCTATGAAGGAAATTTGCTGGGTATTTCTCAAAAGTTGGTTTGCTGCGCGAGAAAGAATGCTCCCTTTCTCATCCTCTTCACCTATATTAATCAAACCCACCTTGGGATTTTTTCTTTTAAGTATCGCTTCTGCATAAATACTTCCTAATAAGGCAAATTGTTGCAAATGCTCGGGTTTGTTATCTGCGTTCGCACCAACATCCAATACGATACCATTGTTTCCAGATGGTTTTGGAACTGTTGCTAGTAGACTGGGACGATCTATACCTTCAATTGCTTTAAGTATTTGAATGGAACCCACTAACATGGCACCGGTATTACCCGCACTCAAAAAACCCTGAATATTATTCTGTGCCAAATCTACAAAACCTCTGTAAATGGAAGAATCCTTTTTAGAGGCAACTGCCTTTACAGGATGCTCCCCCATTTCAATGGCTTCAGAACAATGTACAATTTCTATACCCTCAAGAGATTGTTGATCAGAAGTAGCGATATCACGAATAATATTCTCATCTCCATATAGCACAATCTGTACATCAGGGAACGCATTTTTAGATAGGCTCGCTCCCCTAATTGCTTCGAGAGGGGCATAATCCCCACCCATTGCATCTATACCTATTTTAGTCATTGAAATTAATCTTCGTTACGACCTTTCATCACCTTAACCCCACGGTACATGCCCGTTTCAAGGTTAACACGATGGTATAAAGAAACATCACCTGTAACAGGATCTGCAATCATAGGACGAATAACTAGTTTGTCATGCGTACGACGCTTATCTCTGCGCGTTTTGGAAATTTTTCGTTTAGGATGTGCCATAATATGTACAATTTATTTCTCTTTGTTTAATAGTTTCTTTAGTTCTTCCCATCTGGGATCAATCTCATTCTTTCCTTCTTTGTTCTCTTCTAAATCTTCTAAACAATCGATCATTTCAGCATTACACTCGTTATTTTCAACGTCGTCGCATCGCTTAACCATAGGTATCTCACTAAGGAAACTCTCATAAATCGAATCGGCTATATTCACTTTATATTGAGTCCCTGACAGGTAAAATACATCGAGATTCACTTCTTGCGCTTCATCAATTTTAGATTCCACTGCGTTCAGATGATAAACAACTTTAAAATCGGTATTAACCGGATATTGTATCTCGCTTAAACAACGATCGCATTGAAAATTCAAATACCCCTTTCCTTGTATGTCAAAGTACAATACCGACTCTGTTTTGTTAAGTGAAACCCTAACATCTACATGAGCGCCTTGTATGTCTAGATTCTTAAAAGATTCAAAGAACGAACCGTCTATTTCGTATTGAAATGAATGAATTCCGTTTTCAAGCTTTACGAACTCTATATCGAAATTGTTCATTATTCAGTACTTTAAAACAAACGAAGCGCAAAGATACAAAAAATCATCAATAAGATTTACAATCTCTCCATAAAGAATGGATAAAATACCAAAAACTTAGTGAATAAAAGCAAGAAACAAAAAAGGCCGATGCAATACATCGGCCTTTTTTTATTATCAAGAGGATATTAATATTCCCATAAATCGTGTTCGAAAATGAACAAATCATTTTTGATTTTTTCAGCTTCTAACAAGGTGGCAACTTTATCATCTTTAAATTCTGTTTTAGATGCGATGTATAAATCATCCCAATCGGTCTGTTTTACCACATAACTATCAAACAAGCGATGCAAATTAATATGTTGATCCCAGTTTAAACGCATGGCATCATTATACCTATTAAACACTTGTGATTTCGTTAATGTAGGTCTGCAATCATCCATTCTCAACCAGAAAGGCTTACTTTCACCCACCATTTCTTTTTTGGAAGTTCCATCTGGCTGCGGAGCATCAATAAATTCGGGTTTCACAGGGGCGATACCTATAATAATGGGTTTCATTTCACCGTGTTTGTAATCAAACACCCAATCTTCCATTATTTCGAACTTATTTATCTCATTCCATTTGAACATTACGACGATTGTACTATCAACATAATCATCGCCCGTAGCTTCAGAAGGATCGATACCTGGCAATAAAACCGGTACTTTATCCAAACTAGAGGTTACCTCAAGAATTTGCTCAGGTGTAATAATTCGATTGAAGGAGTCATTGGCATAAGCACGAACCAAACCTTTGGTACCCAATTCCCAAAAAACTTGAGTAATAGGGCTTCTGGGCCAAGTCCAAGACTTGTTGATTTTCTGACGCAAATCAATCACCCTCCATATACGACGGCGAAATTTCACATCCGCTTGACGCAGAAAAGGACGCTGAATTAATAAGGAATCGCCATGATACAACGAAATATTCGTATCTGAATTCACATATTCAGGCTCGAAATGCGCTTTAGGTGCATCATCGTAGTGTGTTCCTATCGCTTCAATCACGATTTTAGGCTTTGCTACAGGTTCCGCAGGCGTCTTTTTAGAAGAGGAAGAACCCAAGTCAACCGACTGGTTTCCCTTGCCTTTCGGCGTTGGTTCTTCTTCACCCCAACCGCCGCCACCCCATTGGGCACTTAACGAGAGTGACGAACCTAAAAGAAGTGTTAAACAAATTTTCCGTATCATTTTTGAATTCTTATTTTATTATTTTACTTGAGCACTTGCGTTATCCAACAAACGTTCTGTTCCATCAGGACCAATTGCCGTGATATCTGTGAAGGTCATCAAGTCACCAGGACCTAACTGATCTAAAATCGCTTTGATTGGACCCAAGTCAGCGCTTCCGCTTTTGGCAAATTTTGGACCGTTGGTTCTACGCCCAACAGCCATAAATTTGTATCCAGTTACACGGAATTTCACACCTTCATAAACGAAACCATCCAATACCGCAGTAGCTGCTTGTTGATATTTCAAAGCGTTCACATTTACAGAACCTTTAAATTCAACACCACCACAACGGAAACGAGGATCTGGAACACGGTTCACTTTAAATACCTTTTCACCCATGTTCTTCACGCGACCGTCTGATAATTTAACTGCCACTTGAATTTTAACCTTCGCATCGGTTCTTTTTGCAATAGAAACTTGATAGCGCCCTTTTGAACCCGAGATTTTAGCTTGAGTCGGTCCACCTGTTTCATTTACAATACGCACCAAATAATTACTTGGATCAATACCACCCACTGAAATCGATACCGGATTTTCAAGTCCTACATAAAAAACAGCAAGGGCATCGGCAGAGATAGCAGCAGAAGGAGCAAATGCAGTAAATTCTGCTTTTCCAACTTTAATTTCTTCACCACCACCTGGTTTTGGAACTGAAATTTTAACATCTAAGTTATTGGTACCTGGACTTTGAGGTGTCACTTTATATTTACCAACACCCGCTTCTACAGGAATGCTACTACCATTAACAAACACTTTCATGTCCGCTTTTGAATTGTATGCCGCTAGCAAAATGTCAGCTTCATACGTTTGACCTGTAACAACAGCACCTGTTTTAGCTGCAACAACAGGAATAATCGCATCAAATTTGAAATCCGCAGCACTCACAGATTCTGCTAATGCTTGACAAACTTCAGATTCTAATAACTTAGCATCATTTTCAATTTTTGAAAGGATTGCGAATACCGCGGCAAGAGGCGTACTGTGAAAATACACTTCTGACCAATTCAACATTTTTCCTTCTTTATCTTTGATTTTACCACTCTTGTTTGAAAAGGGATCTTTTACATCACCCGCAGTCAAAGACGTTTTTTGTGATAATTCAATCATCTTAGAATTCAAAAACGCACGTGTTTCAGGATTCTTACCCAAATTACTATCTGATTGTGCAATTTTAAGAAACCCTAACAAATTTACACGGGCATCGTTAATCATTAATTCTAAATCCTTACCTCTTTTACCAGATAATTCTTCATTGAAATAACGAACATGATCATCCAAATTATCACCCGCTTTCAATTCTGGCATTTCGCCATATTTTGTTTCCACCCAAGGGAATTGCGTAAAAAATTTGAAATTTTTACGTTCTTCAGGCTCATCGGGTAAACTGAACGCATCTTCTGGTTTGATGTTTTTATCATTAGGATCTACTGCACCTAATGAATAACGCAGCAAATGCGTTTTTATCTGACGTATTCCTGTGATAAAATCTGTAGTCGTTTTGTTTGCATTATTGCAATAATTCAAAGCTGCCTTTGCTGCTTGGTTATCGCCCGAAATCTTTTGATTTCTTCAATGAATTATCAATTACGGTAAATGCAAGCAAGATTTCCTTGGTTACGTTCAACGCCAAAAGCGCAGTCAACACGAGATACATCATGTTGATCATCTTCTGACGTGGACTTACTTTTCCTCCTGCCATTTCTACTTATTATTTAAATTTAATAGGGGTTAAACAAAAATTAACGATTTCCTCCCATTGCACTCAACATGTTACCATAAATGTTGTTGAGGTTAGAAAGATTATGATTCAATTCAGAGATTTCTGTTTTGAATTGTGCAGTAGCTGCTTCTGACTCACTCAAATTATTCATTACATTAGATAATGAACTAGAGAAAGATCCTAAAGAATCAGAAACTACTGCGCTGCTATCAGCAATACTACCCATGTTCTGGGTTGCTTTGTGTGTAGCATCTACATATTCGTTAGTCGCTACAGCCGCGTTAGAAAGAGAAGACATTTCTTTTACGTTGCTGCTTAGAGACTGTAAACCAAGTCCTAAACTTTCGATAAGTTCTGGTCCTACTTTAGCTTGAGACAATAAAGAATCTAATTGTTGAGAAACACTACCACCGGCAGAACTGCTGCTCGCTTTTTTGGTTGGCTCGCCACCCGCTAGTTCAGGATAAACCAAAGACCAATCTGGTTCAGAATGAACGGGTTCAAATGCTGAAATCATAAAAATTGCTGCCTCTGTCAATAGTCCCACTGAAAGCATTGCATTTGCACCTGGAAGGTGAAGGATTTTGAAAAGCGCTCCCACAATTACGATTGCCGCACCAAAACCATATACAAAATTCATGGTCTTTTTCCACTTTTTCGATTCAAAAAAACTTTTGCTCATGTTTTAATTAATTTAGATTTAGTTTATTGTTGTTTAGGTTAGTTTGTTAAAATTTATTTAGAGTCTTGATTTGAACGACCGATATAGCTCTGAACACAACGGAATCCAACATAAGACTTACTGGTATCTTGATATTCGTAAGTTCTTGCGCCGCACTCGATGTAATAAGCTACGTCCTTCCAGCTGCCACCGCGTATCACTTTGCGCTTACGTGAAATAGGAACGTTCATTATTTCTTGTTGTTGTTTTGCGTCTTCTGAATGTTCTTTGATATAGATATCGTAGTTACCATTCAAATCATGCACAAAAGAGTTGTTCGTTTCATCCCAGGCAGTAGACGTCCACTCAGAAACGTTACCTGACATGTTATACAATCCGAAATCGTTAGGGAAATAACTGTCTGCTCTTACGGGATATACCCC
>JAULUW010000002.1:0-10335 GCA_032111345.1 Bacteroidia bacterium | reverse complement strand
GTGTAACTCTCCCGCATCCATGTTGTTTCTAAGGGGAACACGTACCTGATCAATGATATCTCCCGTATCGATCTCATGTTTTAAGAAAAAGGTACTTAAACCGGTTTCCGTTTCTCCATTTATTATAGCATGTTGAATAGGAGCGGCTCCCCTGTAGTCGGGTAATAAAGATGCGTGCAGATTTACAGTTCCAAGAACAGGGTAATTCCATACTTTTTCTGGCATCATTCGGAACGCAATTACCACGCCGATATCTGGATTCATTCTTTCTAATTGGGCAGCGAATTCTGGAGATTTTAGATTCGTAGGTTGAAAAATTGGCAATCCTAAAGATTCTGCGGCAAGTTTCACGGCACTGGATTGTAATTTTTGACCCCTCCCCGCAGGTTTATCTGGAGCGGTTACTACTCCCACAATATTAAAACCAGACTCGTATATTTTTACGAGAGAATGGGCAGCAAAATCCGGGGTGCCGTAAAAAACAATATTCACTGAACAAAGGTAAGTTCCTTTTTTTGCAATAATCGCAAATCGGAGCCTTCATTGTTGTTCGAGCCAACTAAAAAGCCGAATTTTACGTTTAAATTGAATTCCATGCTGAGAGGATCACTTAAAAGTTACCGAAAAACAATCGTACTATTGAGTACTTTTGTTTTTGTTGTTAGCTTATTCTCTGCGATTCCATTGTGTATTTTAGAAATGCACTCGAATTCTGATTGGTTCGATGTTAATATGGCCCCAGAAACAAATGCTCACCATACAGCAAATATTGGAATTCAATATGTATCCCCTTCAAAAAAAGGAACTTCAGAGGTTACCCTTTCTAATAATGAATTCCTAGTTAAACCTCAAAAAAGCAAGGAGGTTCCATTGTTTACACCGAATGAGGGTCAATTTCCTCCTAATGTATGGGCTAAAGCGCAATTCAATAATCACGTAATCTGGTTTGCCAAAGAGGGCATTTGGTTTCAGTTTTTCGATGAATCCGATTTAGATTCTTTGCACGATAAAACGGTTGAAAATAGCCTTATTAACACGGAGGTTGTGCGCATGACATTGAAAAATGGGAAATTGAAACAGCCTCTTTTCACCGGGACTTTTTCGACAGAAACTTACAACTATTTCATCGGGAATAATGCCGAAAATTGGGTAAGTGATATTCGTAAATCAAGCAAATTGACATTTGAGGACGTTTACAAGGGTATTGATTTGGAATTCATTGCCGAGGGAAATGCGTTTAAATACAATTGGATTCTTAAAAATGGGGCTGATTTAAAATCCATACAGGTACAATATGAAGGGGCGCAAATCAAGCAATTAGATCCAACTCTTTTGCACGTTCATAATGGAAAGGGTCGTGTTTTTTGGGAAGAAAGTATTCCCTTGGTGTATAATGCAAATAAACCTGATGAAATTGCCGAAGCGGCATTTCAAACAGACCAAAGTGGATATAAGATACAACTAATTGGTACTGAATCGTCGCAAAACAACAAAGAATGGGTAATTGATCCGATGTTGGTTTTTAGCACCTACAGTGGTTCACTCGCTGATAATTTTGGCTGCACAGGTACCTATGATCATTTGGGTAATGCCTATTCAGGAGGAACCGTTTTTAACTTTGGGCTTCCTACCACAACAGGGGCATATCAAGTGGATTTTGCTGGTGGAAAAAACGAAAATTTAGGATATGGTGGCAGTAGAGATGTCGCTATTCTAAAGTTTAACACCATTGGCAATTCCCTACTGTATTGTACGTATTTAGGGGGAAATAACAACGAGCAACCCCACTCAATGGTGGTGGATTCTCAATTCAATCTTTTTGTAATGGGGACTACCCGTTCCGTGAATTTCCCTACGACAAAAGGCGCTTATGATACCACACAAAATGGGGATTACGATTATTTCGTAAGTCGGTTTAATGTAAACGGAACGCTTTTATTAGGTTCTACATTTTTGGGATCAGCGGGATTAGATGGGGTGGGTGCTGATAGATCCAACCGCAATGTGAATGATTTTCCCCTGATTTATAATTATGCGGATGAGTTTCGAGGTGAAATCATCGAGGATAATAATGGTATTTATGTTGGAGGCGTAACATATTCTACGAATTTTCCTCATACCGTCTCCGTGCCATATCCTACAACATTTAGTTCATCTAATGGGGTAATGTTTAGTTTTACTAAGGATTTAACCAACTTAAGATGGTCGCATGTAATAGGTACTCAAAATGATAATTTTGAGGCGATTTATGGCGTGGCAATTAATGATTCTGGTATAATTTATGGGGCTGGGGGTGCCTATACAAGTAGTGTCACGGTTGCCGATTATCAAAATAAATACGGTGTAAACTGGAATAATTCCTTTGTAACAAGTGATGTTTCTTCAAATGCAATTTTGATAGGATTGAATAAGCAAACAGGAACGTTTCAAATGGGGGCGCTCTATGGAACCTCAGAATATGACCAAGCGTATTTCGTGCAAACAGATAATTCGGGAAGACCTTATATATATGGACAAACGGAAGGGAATATGTTGGGAATTAATGCACGTTTTCACGATGATCGCAATAACGGGCAATTCATTACGCGATTTAATAGAAGTTTGAAGAATATTGAATTGCAATCTTGTTTTGGAGCAAATGGGAATATGCCTAATTTAAGTCCTTCCGCATTTTTAATTGATCGGTGCGAACGCATTTTTATATCTGGATGGGGCGGGAATACCAATCAGGCCCTTTACGATGTTAATACAGGTAACGATAAAATTTTACGGAACAGAGGCAATACCCGTAACTTGCCTTTAAGTGCGGATGCGATTCAAAAACAAACGGATGGCAGTGATTTTTATATTGCTGTTTTCGCAAAGGATATGTATGAATTGGCATTTGCGACTTATTTTGGAGGCATTTCAAGACTCAATGCAGAAGCTGAGGAACATGTAGACGGGGGAACCAGTAGATTCGATAAAAAAGGAATCATTTATCAAAGTTTATGCGGCGGGTGCCGACAAAATGGGGTTTATCCAACTACACCGGGTGCATGGAGCCGTACGATGCCCAGTTCAAATTGTAACAATGCTCTATTTAAAATTGATGTAGAGAATTTAAATCGCAAACCTGCGATGAATAATGACTTTGTAGAGGTAATTGCCGAAGAGTTGATGGATTTTCAACGTGAAGCTTTTGATCCAGATTTGTTAGATACTGTTCGTATGATTGCTCGGATTCGCAATAAACCCAATGGAGTTAATTCAGATACTCCGGTTATCAGCACTACGGATGGAATTGGCAAGGCAACTTTTAAGGTGTATTGGCCTACAACATGTAATTCTGTTAGCTCGGATACCATTTATATTGATATCATGATTTATGATTGTGGTTGTCCTACAGCTGATACCATATACAGAACTATTAAACTTTTAGTAAAACCTCCACCTTTGGTGGATCCGCCTGATGCCATTTGTGTGCTCTTTGAACGTTTTCAGAATCGAATGAGGGTGGAATGGCCTGCACAAACATCGAATGCGGCATATTTAAAGTACTTCTTATTAATCAAAACCTTACCCAATGGTACCCAGGAAATTTTAGATACCATTCGGAATAATACTGCGGGTTTTTACATAGATAATCAAGTTGTTGATCCGCATCTGAACAATTATTGCTATGAACTCATAGCCGTTAATGTCTGTGATAAAGTAGTAAATGCTCCATATAAATGGTGCAGTGTAAGTTCCTTGAACGCACCTTTAACACCAGTGCATTTGATAAGTGCAAGTGTGTTTGATGATAAGGGCGTAGAAGTGAAATGGGAAATGTCGAAAGAGCCCGATTTTAAAGATTTTGAAGTGTACAAATATAAAAAGAACCTACCTACAAAACCTGGGTTTCCATATCTCGTAACCTCAGATACCTTTTTATTGGATTCGAGTTTTGATGTTGATGAAGAGTCTTATTGCTATGAAATTATTGTAACCGATAAATGCGGTTTGATAAGTAACGCGTCCAATCCTGGTTGTAATGTGGTGCTTAAAGGGAATTCCAAATATTGGCCAGATCCCTATTTTGATTTAAACTGGGATGATTATCGAGGTTGGGAAAACGGGGTCTTACAATGGGAGGTTGAGCGGAGGTTTGGTAATAAGCCGCAATTTGATTTTTTGGCTACAGGGTCTTCTAATAGAACTTTTAGAGATAAGGAATTAGATTACGATTGGGGGGGATATGAATTTAGGGTACGGGCGAAAGAATGGGTTCAAGGCAATCAAATAGATTATAATGCGGAATCCTTAAGCAATTGGATTTACCTCATACAACCCCCTGAAGTTTGGGTGCCGGATGCTTTTACCGTGAACCAAGATGGAATTAATGAAAATTGGGGTACGTTCCCCTTATTTGTTAAGAATTATTCTATGAAAGTGTACGATCGTTGGGGCGCCAAAATATGGGAAAGCACCGATAAAAAGCAACAATGGGGTGGATTGTTCAAAGATCAACAAGTTCCAGATGGCGTATACGCGTGGTTGTTAACCTTCGATGGCTGGGACAACGAAACCTATCAAAAAACGGGAACGGTCATTGTTTTGCACTAAACGGCGTATTAACTTTCACGTCCTAAAAGCCATTCAGACAAATCGGTCAATAATTGGGTGTCATAGCCCCATTGTTTCAATTGTTCCAAATCTTTTTGACTGTTTTGATAATACGTTTGTGCCAATAATTGAATTCCTTTATCCAAGTCTAAGGATTTCCACAATGCAATTACAGGGTTAATTCGATCCTTTCCTTCAATTTGAAATAAGGACTGTGTTTGTTCCGGGTTTAACTCCAATGATTTTATTTTCAACCAAGTATTTTTACCTTCCAAAATATCACCACCTTGTTTCTTTCCTGTTTTGATTTCGTCTCCAAAGGTGTCTAGATAGTCATCCATCATTTGGAAACTCATTCCCATTTGAAGGGCAAAATCATAAAAAGTATCAGAATGTTCAAGAGACCCGCCTGCACTCAGGAAACCCATTTTCAATGCAGCACCCAGTAATACGGCTGTTTTCTGCCGGATCATATCTAAATAAGCAGACTCACTCACTTGATTTCCCGCGGTTGCGAAATCCATATCTTTTTGCTGTCCTTCGCAAACTTCTGTAGCCGTTTTTATATAACAATCTAAAATTTCAGTTTTGTTTGGTCCTTCGTATTGCGACCAAATTTGGAACGTTTTGACCAATAAATTATCTCCCGACAATATAGCAGTTGGCATGTCCCATTTTATATGCACGGTAGGTTTTCCCCGGCGCATATCTGCCCGATCCATGATGTCATCATGTACCAAGCTAAAATTGTGAAATACTTCCACCAAGTGGGCAATTGGAAGTGCCGTTTGGATATTTCCATTTGCCGATTTGCTTCCTATTAATGCCAGTAAAGGTCGAACGCGTTTCCCTCCAAGAGAAAGAATATAGTTCATAGGATCGTATAAATTGGCAGGATTGCCATTAAAAGGATTTTGCTCCAAATAATTCAAATATTCTTGTTGTAAAGGATTTATAGTTTGATTCATCATTCAATTAAAATTAAATCTATAGTGCGTTCTTCGGGTAAAGCTCGTTTTACTTTTACATGTAGGTAATCGCCTAATCGATACGTGCGTTTGCTGCGTTTGCCGACTACCATACGCTTGTCTTCAACAAACGTAAAGTGATCAAAACTGATATCGCGTAAACGTATCAAACCTTCCGCGTGAAATTGCGTAATCGTTGCATACATCCCCCATTCCGTGACTCCACTAATTCGTGCTTCGAATGTTTCACCTTCATGGTGTGACATCAGTTCGGTAAGTTTGTATTTAATACTCGCCCTTTCTGCATCTGAAGCCATTTGCTCTTTATTGCTGCAATGTTTGGCTATTGCTTCTATCAACTCTGGGGCATACATCGATTTCTCGTATTTATTTTGCAGATAGTCAAATAACAATCGGTGGGCCAGCAAATCGGGATATCTTCGAATAGGGGAGGTGAAATGGGTATAAAATGGAAATGCAAGTCCAAAATGACTCGTTTTTTGTCCCGTATACACCGCTTTGGCCATAGTACGAATCGACATTTGTTGTAATAAATCTTGTTCAGGTTTGCCTTCAGTTCTGTCTAATAAGGAGTTGAAAGAAGCTCGCATTACCTTTTCATTGTCGATCGAAATAGGATAACCTAATTGTCGGCAGAATTTTGCAAATTCAATTAATTTATCTGGAGGTGGTTCGTCGTGCGTCCGGTAAATAAATGGAGGAGTGGTTTTTTTTGCATCGTACACCGTTTTAGCCACAATTTTATTGGCTAAAAGCATATAAGTTTCGATGAGTTTATGGGTATCTACGCGAATTTTTTCATAAACCTGCGTTGGTAGTAAATCCGCATCAAGTATAAAACGCAATTCTTTAGATTCGAATTTCAATGCCCCGCTATCGTAACGTAATTTTTCATGTTTTTTTGCGATGGTATTTAAAAGTGCAAGTTCGGTGTAAAAATCACCGGACTTGTCATCAATACGTTGCTGTGCACTTTCGTAGGAAAACCTAAAATCACTGTGAATGATACTCTTAGTAATCCGTGAATTCCGAATTTCAAAGTTTTTATCAAAATCAATAATCACCGAAAAAGCATACCGATCTTCATTGGGTCGGAGTGAACATAAATCGTTACTCAAAACTTCTGGCAACATGGGGATGGTGCGATCCACCAAATATACCGAGGTGGCTCGATTTGCGGCTTCTTTATCTAATTCGGTATTGGGTTTTACATAGTGTTCCACATCGGCAATATGCACGCCTATTTGGATGCTGCCATCGGGAAGGTGTTGGATGGAAAGGGCGTCATCGAAGTCTTTAGCATCTTCTGGATCAATGGTAAAGGTGCATACCTTGCGAAAATCTTCGCGATAAGGCGCCATTTTTATTTCGTGCGAAATGGCATCCGCTTCTTGAATAACAGATTTGGGAAATTGCGTACTGAAACCAAATTCGGCAACTATCGAATGGATCTCCGTTTCGTGATTCCCGGGTAATCCGAATGTTTCAATTATTTTCCCAATAGGGAATCTGCTATTTCTTGGAAAATCATAGACTTCAACTTGGGCTTTGTGACCGTCTAAAGTTGAATCCACTTCTTCCATGATTTCGATGTCGGGCAATCCACTTCCGGGTGAAAGTAAAAAGGCTTTTCCCTCAAAAACATCTAAAGTACCCATGATTTTGGGAGGATTTCGAGAAATGAGTTTTACATCCTCGTAAGATTGCCGTTTGCCTTTTTGTGTATAGCTTACTTCAATTACATCCCCGGGTAGGTGTTTGTCGATAACTCGAGAGGGTAGGTAAACCCATTCTCTATCGGGTTTTTCCAATACCAAATCGCCTTTTTTAGACGCCGTGATTACGCCACTAAGGGTAAGGCCACCCTTGATGGCTTGAAATTGACCTTTTGAAGGTTGCCTTGCTTTTTTTTTATGTACCAAAGAAATTAGGGATTGATGGATTTCTTCCTTTGTAATGCTAGATTCAACAGGAAGGCGAGCGTATATTCTTTGTACATTCAAGCTCCCTTTTTGGTGGTCACTTAGAATGGCATGAACCACCTGCTCGATAAATATTTTGTGGCTGTTGGAACTCAATGTGTTATTCGTAATAATCTAAATCCTTGTGAAAAGATTCTTGAAGGTGCAAAGTACCCCAAATTGCAAGAGAAACACAAATAATTCCGACGAACATAGCAGAATGAATTGCAGACGCAAAGCTCGTTTCGAAAAACTCATATCCCCATGTAATTAGCAAGACACCGCCTCTAACGAAATTCGGCACTGTTGCAGCTACGGTGCTGCGAATATTTGTACCAAATTGCTCCGAGGCATTGGTTACAAACAAGGCCCAATACCCAGTTGATATTCCTAATAATAATGCCAATACACGATAATAATCCGGACTACCAACAGGACCATATAGATATAAGGACATGATTCCAATTATGCTAACCAAATAAATTAAAATCACCTTTCTGCGGCTTTGCATTAATTGCGATAATAACCCCGATAAGAAGTCACCGGCTGAAAGTCCAACGTAACTCCATAATACCATTTCAGAAGTAGGAATGAGATCCATTATGTGTGTGTTACCCGTAATGAGGGGCAGGAAACGATGGGCTAACGCAATCAAAACACCTACTACAAACCAAACGGGCAATCCAATTACAATACACGCCAGATATTTCAGAAAGTTGGCTTTTGTTTTAAATAGTTGAAAGAAATTTCCTCTTTGAATATGTTCTTGCCCTTCAATTTTGCTAAACATATCGCTTTCAAAGGTACCTGCTCGTAGTAATAATAAGAGCAAACCCAGTAAGCCCCCTACGATGTATGCTACTTGCCAATTAGCCACCGGAGCTCCAATTACCGATTCAATGATTCCACCGAACCAATCACCTTGATTGGCAACAAAATAAGCCACTACGGCACCTAATGCACCGAAGGTAACAATGATCATTGTTCCGATGCCGCGTTTTTTTATGGGCATCAATTCTGATACTAAGGTAATTGCCGCACCCAATTCTCCAGCTAAACCCAGACCTGCAATGAATCGCCACATTTTATAAGCCCATAGCGTTGTAACAAAGGCATTGGCAATATTGGCAATACTGTAAATAAGGATACTTCCGAATAACACACTTACCCGACCTTTTTTATCGCCATAAATTCCCCAAAATAACCCACCAATCAACATGCCCGCCATTTGCCACCGGAACAAAATGGTTTCATTGGTTAAAAAATCAATAGAAAGGGCTTCAAGACTTTCCTTTTTTATAATATTAAATAAGATTAAGTCATAAATATCTACGAAATAGCCCAAAGAGGCTACTATTATAAGTATAGCGATGTTTTTTTTGGATTTTGATTTCGCGTTCATGAATTTATTTGGGCTTTGTCAAAGATGCACAAATTTTTTCAAGTTCTCTCGAATCAATTTCATCAAACGCATCGAAATTCGTACTGTCAATATCTAAAACACCCCAAACTACACCGTTTTCAAATAAGGGTACCACAATTTCAGAATTTGATTTGTCGCTACACGCTATATGTCCCGGGAATTTATGCACATCCGGCACCACAATAGTCCTAGCTTCATTCCAAGAAGTGCCGCAGACTCCTTTCCCTTTCGGAATTCGGATACATGCCGTAGGACCTTGAAAGGGTCCTAAATACAAATCATTGTCTTTAACCAGATAAAAACCCACCCACCAAACTCCAAGTTTTTCATGTAATAACGCAGATACATTGCTTAAATTAGAATACCAAGGTGCATTTGGGTCTTGTAAACCCAACCAAAGTGCGTGTATTTCTGCATAAATTACTTCTTTATTTTGTGCTTCAATGTCTTTGTTTGTATTTGATTTGTTCATGCTAGATTAAGGCAAAAATAACGGAGAAAGTAGCAATATAACCCTTTTGTAAGGGATATGTTTCCTAGAGTTCATGCACAAATCACAAATTGTTCATGAAAAAAAGCAATTAAATTAGTTTAAATGCGCGTTACGGCTGTAAATTTGAGGTTTCTGTTTCACAAAAGTGTAATATGGAAGTTGTAAATACAAAAAGATTTGAGGTAGTTTTTACTTTTGTGAATCATCCTTTTTTCGGGATGGTAGTAGAAGCCAATGCAATACAATTATTGGAGAACGGAAATCCGTCGCTCACATTTCAACGCATTCGCAAACAAAATGCTGATTATTATAACTTAGACGACAATCAAAAACGAGCGGTAAACATCATAGAAAACTATGAGGTAGACCAAATAATGAAGAAGTTTTATACCGGAAATAAAAAAATCCGTGCAACAGACTTCTTTGCCAAACACTATTCAGACGAAATCAAAAAACTCGTTCGTGAGTATATTGAAAACAATTTAGTAGCCCTTCTACAAATCATTAAGGATTATCCCTTATATCGATCTGGTAACTTGGGCGAACCAATGGGTTCTCGCTTGAATTTTAGTAATGAACCTGCAACCGTACTCTTTCATTTCCGAAGAGATGAAGAGGGGATCAACTATTTTGTTACTTTGCGGCATAAGGATGAAAAAGTTCAAATTTATGAGAAAGATGCCGAACTCATTGTAAGCAAGCCTGCATGGATGCTTACCCGAGATAAGTTGTTGTTTTTTCATGAACATATTGAAGGAAATAAAATCAAGCCTTTTTTTACAAAAAAACACATCCATATCGACACCAAACAGGAAGAGGTGTATTTGCAAAAGTTCGTACTTCCCTTGTTAGAGAATCACGATATTTTTGCCAAAGGTTTTA
>JAULUW010000001.1:4451-6497 GCA_032111345.1 Bacteroidia bacterium | reverse complement strand
TTGTATAGAACATAACCTGGATGTTATTAAATGTGCCGATTGGATTATTGATTTGGGACCTGAAGCAGGAGATAAGGGCGGCAATTTGGTATATGAAGGGGAGCGTTCAGGAATGAAAAACTGCCCGGGTAGTATTACCGCCCAATATTTGTTGGATAAAATATAAGTGTTTAATTGCCGATTATTATCTTTTGCAGGTTGGATTCATTTTGTGAACCTATCCGTAAAATGTAAATGCCATTAGAAAGCGGCTTTTTATTCAAGTTTTCTATTGTAAAGGCACCCATAAATGCGCCATCAACACTCCAAACATTGATTTCTTCATTACCCGTACATCCTAAGCAGGTTAAATTAGCGGTGCTTTTACTGGGATTGGGGATGATTTGGGGCATTTGTTTACCGATAATTTCTGCATTCATGTTGCGAATTAGGATCATTTTCGTGCTTGAATAATTGCAAAATGTATCCGCATTTTGCGAAAAACTTTGAAGCTTTTTGGATTGCAACTCATGAGAAATAAACACGTTTACATCACCGACATTGCTGTAGTCTAAAATGATTTCAGCCACATTTGTATTGTTCAGTACTTGACCCGTGATACTGTCTTTCCAAATATGCCGGAAGTCAAGTGTGTCCGTTTCTATCGCAGAATACCGATACGTATAGTCAGAGACCCATTCGGCATTAAATCCAGCATCTGCATCAGATTCTACAAAAGTAAAAATGGAATCGATGGCACTTTTACATCCATTTGCCGATAGTGCCCAAATCTGCACAATTTGAGAGCCCATTCCCAGTTTTAAGACATTGGATTCAATCAATTTTTGGGTAGTTGCGTTTTTTGATCCCCAATACGTTTGGTCCGTTTGATAATTAGTAAACGATAATGGCATCGCTGCGGAATCTGCAATTCCACAGAATATTACTTCTGCTTTATGTGGATATTGAGTTGTAATGATTGCAGGAGTATCAACGCTTACAGTTGCGGTTTTTTCAAAAAAACCACAAAGCAGTTGTTGAGAATCTCGAAGACTTACTGTGAAGGATTTATTGGCTCGAATGATTTCGCTGTATGCAGTATCATTAATGGCTTTGCCGTTCACTTTTAGAGAAAAAGAATTCAATGCATGTAAACCTGAAATTTGAATTTGAGCTAAACTATCGAAACAAGATATGGGATTTGAAGTCGTAAGTTTCCAATTCGGTTCCTTACATCCTGCACCTTTTTGGCTGGTTTTTCCAATTTGAGAAAATCCGCAATAAATACCCGTTCTTGCACGAAGCCAAAAATTAACGGTTTGTGTCGCTGAATCAAGAAGTATCCATTGCACGCGATTATTGAGTCCACTATCCGTTTCGCTCCAAGTTTTTCCATTATCGATGGAATATTGGTAGGATTCGGAAAATGGTACGTGATTCCAAGTAAATTGAATTCTATCAATGAGACGGACGGGGGTTGAAATAATCGGTGCCGTAGGGGTATCAATTCCCGTTATTATGCGTTCCTTGCTTGGAGCTGCAATACATCCAATTTTGCTTTTTGCCCAAAATTGGAAACTATTAGCACCTTTATTAACGGGGAAGGTTAAAAATGAATCGCGGAAATATGGACCTTTATCAGAAACCCTAGAATAAGAGTCTGCAAGGCCTTTGTTACTTAAGATTACCAACAGATTTTCTTTAACACAGATGCTATCGTTTGAAAATCCATAATTCACAGTGAATTTTGGTTTCGGGATACCTACAACAAAAACGCTATCAGATTTCACACTACAACCGTTGTCGCGCAAGGCGGTTACACCAACCCATCCATTGGTATCAACCAAATTTGTTCTTCCGGTTGCTCCATTGCTCCAAGTGTACGTATGCTTTTGTGATGTTCCAATGTTGAATTCTAAAGTATCGCCAAGACAAAGTACAACGGTGGCGGTGCGGATATTCATATTGGGTTTAATTGCTGCATCCAATATCGTGATTTTCAGGGTATCGTTGAGGGAAGTTCCTTTGCTATTCGTGGTTTTTAAAATAGCAATTTGTGGACCTGCT
>JAULUW010000001.1:0-4441 GCA_032111345.1 Bacteroidia bacterium | reverse complement strand
ACCTGCTGCCGCATAGCGAACTTGTGGGTTTTGCTGTGTGGAACTGGAGGGTACTCCATTGGGGAAGGTCCATGAATAGGAGCTTGCATTATTCGTTGAACTTCCTTCAAGGTTAATTAAGGAGCCTGCACAAGGCAAGTTGCTCTTCAAGGTGGCCGTTGCTTTAGGAAGGAGGGTGGATGGATTGATTTTAAAGGTTTTGTTGTAAATCACATCTCCATTACTATTGCCATTGTCGTTGGTTGAATTCAAAGCGGCATAAAAAGTAATTTCACCCATATTGGTAGATGGGGCTTTCCACTGAAAAGTCCAAGCAGTAGAATCCGTAGCAATCCCCGAAGAACCTGTTGCATTATGTTCAATATAGTATCGGGTGCTTCCATTTACAGATGATGAAAAAGTACTTGTACGAGTTGAAGCCGTAAAGGTTCCCGCTGCTTTTCCACCTGACAAGGCCGTCATTTGGAATCCAAAAGTAGATTTACCCGTTTCGGCATACGTAAGGGTCAACGTATAGGTAGAGTCTGGGATGTATCCATTTCCGCTAAAGTTGCCATTTAAGCGTATGCGCGCATGTTGGTTTCCAGACGTTACAACCGAGCTTCCCGAATGACATGACGTACAAGTAGTTTCGTTGGGAGCACCGGTTTTAGGTGAAGATGCACCGGAAGAATTACCATTGATTTGGGCTATCGAAATCCCTAAAATACCCAATATAAATATACTGGCTTTGATATGTAATGATTTCATATTTTCACTAATAAAGACGTTCCTAATGTGTTTTTGTTCATTTAATTTAATATTTTGACACTATTTTGATGTTTTTATCCCCAAAGATAGGTTGATTGTCTAACTTTTAGATTTCAATGAAAGGGATTTTAGTATTTTTGTTCCTTTATGAAGAAATCCTTATTTAGCGTATTGTCGCTTTTTTCTGTGATTAGTGTTTTTTCGCAGGCGACTTTGATTGAAAAGGTTGACCCCAAACCAGGATCGCTGGTAATACCTTATTCTAAGTATGTTCTAAGCAATGGCTTAACCCTAATTGTTTCCGAAGATCATTCTGACCCAGTTGCTCATATCAATGTAACTTACCACGTAGGTTCAGCGAGAGAGACCCCCGGCAAATCCGGATTCGCGCACTTCTTTGAGCACATGTTATTTCAAGGTTCTAAGCATATTGCCGATGAAGAACACTTTAAAATTATTAAAGAATATGGTGGGGATGTAAACGGAAATACCACACGCGACAGAACGGTTTATATAGAAACCTTTCCAAGTAATTTCACCGAAACGGCATTATGGATGGAAGCAGACCGGATGGGTTTCTTTTTAGAAGGATTTACTCAAAAGAAATTCGAAAATCAACGCGCTACCGTTAAGAATGAAAAGGATGAAAGATACGATTCGCCTTATGGATTTTTAATGGAAGTTAAAGACCAGGAATTGTATCCTTCGGACCATCCCTACAGTTGGTCTACTATTGGATTTGTGGATGATCTCGATCGCGCCGATAGCAGCGATTTGCGTAACTTTTTCTTGAGATGGTACGGTCCTAATAATGCTGCCATTATTGTTTCTGGCGATGTTAATACCGAAGATGTTGTAAAATGGACACAAAAATATTTCGGAGGAATTCCTGCGGGAAAACCGGTTAAGAAAAAGCGTGTACGTCCGGTAAAAATAGAAAAAGACGAAGTTAAATCGGTACCAGACCCTAATGCATACTTGCCTTTAATGTACATTTCCTATGTTGGGGTACCTGCATACCATGAAGACGAAGCTGCATTAGACATGCTTACGTATTTGATGGGTAGTACACAAAGTTCTGTTTTATATAAAACTTTTGTAGATAACGAGTTGGCTTTGCAAGTTCAAGCCAGTAACAATCCCCTTAGTACCATTAACCACGAATTAGCAGGTGAAATTTCATTTACTATGGTGGGCTACCCTTGGTCTGACATGTATAAAATGCGCGATCAATTAAAAGTAAGTATCGATTCTTTTGAATTTGTGAATTTTAGTGATGATGATTTGAAACGAGCTAAAAACAATATTCTTTCCTCGTATTCAAATGGGTTTGAATTGGCATCTACAAAGGCCAATTATTTAAGTAACTTTTGGTATTTGGATCTTAAAAACGATTCCAATCAATCTTATAACCTTCCTGATGAAATTGCCAGATACAAAAATGTAACCCGTGAGGATATTATGCGGGTGTACCGCAAATATATCAAAGGGCAATTTTCTTCGGCGATTAACGTGCAACCTTACAAAGCTCCGAAAGGGGAAAAAGCCGAAAAATATCAAAGCTTTAACCCTAATGCCAACTATGAAGGTAGCGCTGCAATGGAACTGGAATATAAAGGATTGGAATTGCGCGTGGTTAAAGATAATTTCGATAGAAGCGTGCGTCCTGAACCCTCTGCACCTAAAAACGTAACCATTCCCAATGCATTTGAAACCAAACTGTCTAACGGTATTAAAGTAATGGGCACCCGTTTTGATGAATCATCGCGTGTGTTGGCTTTGATTTCTATGGATGGCGGACGCTTGTTAGAAAATGGAAAAGACATGCCTTGGGGAACCGCTGAAATGTTAGCCTTGGCTCTTGGAAATGGTACCAAAAACAAAACTCCAGAACAACTTGAAAATGAAATGGAACGTTTGGGTTCATCCATTTCTTTTAATTCTGGGAATACCGGTATTTCCGTGATCATAAGTTGCGAAATAGACAAGCTCGATCAAACCATGGCTTTGGCGAATGAAATGATGTTTGAGCCAAGATGGGATGAAAAGGAATACAAAAAAGGTAAAAAACGCGTTATTGAAAGCGCAAGATCTGGTTTGAACAACCGTTCAGAAGGACTTTCGAATGTTTGGAATCGTTTGCGCTTCAACGAATCTCCATTAGGAAAATTCGTGGGAGCTGATGAATATGCCAAAGTGGATGTTTCAGATGTAAAACGATATTACGAGCAAAACTTCCATCCTGCGTTAACGAAGGCCATAGTGGTTGGACCGCTTTCTGAAGCCGAATTGACAAAATCATTGCAATTTTTAGGAAATTGGAATGTTAATGGTGAGGCTCCTACGATTAACAAACCCGAAATGGCCCCAGATTTTAATACTTCACAGATTTTTGGAGTTGAATACGTGGATGCTGAACAAAGCGATATTAATATCGGTTTCCGCAGCTTGCCTTACGATTACAAGGGTGATTTCTATAAGAATAACATCATGAATTTTGTATTAGGCGGAAACTTTAATAGCCGTTTGAATTTGAGAATACGCGAAGACAAGGGGTGGACCTATGGAATAAGGGGTGGATTTAGTTCAAATTACAAGGATTTACCCGGTTATTACACCGTTTCAGCGGGCGTTAAGGCAGAAGCAACAGACAGTGCAATTAATGAAGTTTTGTGGATGCTACGTGATTTTAAAGAAAACGGTCTTACAGACGAAGAGTTTGACTTTACTAAAAAGGCCTTATTGGCAAGTGAAGCTTTGGATTATGAAAGTATGTCTCAAAAAGCTCGATATATTTCCAATATCATGAGCAGGGATTTACCTAAAGATTATGCAACTCAACAATCAGAGGTTTTGAAAAACATCACCAAAGAAGAATTGAATGCATTGGCTAAGAAAAACATTGACTTAGACAAGGTAGTTGTTGTGGTTTCTGGGGATATGTTATTGCTAAAAGACCGTTTAAATAAGCTGGGCTTAGGTGATATTCAAATTCTTGAAAAGGATGGCTCTGGAAAAGTTAAATATTTAAAAACGGGAAAGACCAAACACATTAAAAATTGGAAGTAAATCCAATCTTATATTCATAAAAAAAGACGGGCTTGCCCGTCTTTTTTTATGGCCCAAAATTGTCTAAAACATGTGGGCAATAAAAGGGTGTAAATCAAGGTAAAACAAGGGCTTCGTCGTATATTGCGGATATTTGATTTTTACCTATGGAAGAGAATAACGAAATACCCGAAGAAATCAACGAAAGAATTATTCCGATCAACATCGAAGACGAAATGAAAACAGCCTATATCGATTATTCGATGTCGGTTATTGTTTCTCGTGCTTTGCCCGACGTTCGAGACGGTTTAAAACCGGTACATCGTAGGGTGTTATATGGAATGGTTGATTTAGGTTTGGCATCTAATCGCCCTTATAAAAAATCCGCTCGTATCGTCGGTGAAGTTTTAGGAAAATATCACCCCCATGGGGATTCTTCCGTTTATGATGCTATGGTGCGTTTAGCACAAAGCTGGAGCGTGCGTTATCCCTTTGTTGATGGCCAAGGAAACTTTGGTAGTATAGATGGAGATCCACCGGCAGCGATGCGTTACACGGAAGCGCGAATGCGCAAAATTGCCGAGGAAATGATGACGGATATCGATAAGGAAACGGTTGACTTTCGTCCGAATTTTGATGAAAG